>JACDGM010000079.1 GCA_013815325.1 Chthoniobacterales bacterium | reverse complement strand
ATAGTTCGACGAGAACATCATGAACTCGGGATGACCGACATAAACTCTCGCTCCATTCGTTAATACCATCTCGAATGGTTGGAATGGAGCGGCCGAGTAAAGTTCGCGAAGCTCTTTGAGGTCCATGCGTTTCGAACATATCGCAACGCCAGTGCTCTGCCAAGAACGCTAGGGCCTGACCGCCGCTGGCGTCGGCTTCGGCAAATCGGGTTCGCCTTTCGACCCGAAGAAATCGCCGATATCGAAAAAGCTGACGTAGCAGATATAGCCGATGATCATGACGGCGCAGCCGGTCTGCACATATTCGAGGATGCGGATGTTAATCGGCTTGCGCCGGATTGATTCCAGAATCGCGAGCACGATGTGGCCGCCATCGAGCACCGGGATGGGGAGCATGTTGAGGATGGCGAGGTTGACGTTGAGGATGACGCTGAACCACAACGCCAGCTGCCAGCCGCGCTCATTCTCGAAGAGTAGATAATAAATGTGGCCGATGCCGATCGGACCGCTCATGTGCTGCAACTTCACGTCGGATTTCGGCGAGGCGACGGCGCCGAGCGTTTCGAGTGTGCCGGTGACGCTCTTGTAAACCTGCTCGAACGGGTTGGGGTGCCCGATGAAGGTCTTTCCGTCGGTATCCCAGCCGATGCCGATGCGCGCTTTCATTTTGCCCTCGGTCGGCAGAAGGACCGGCTTCACGCGCACCGCGAGCGCCTGCTTGCCGCGTTGCACATTGAGCGTGAGCTCTTCGGTCGGGTGCTTGTCGATGTATTGCGCGAGGGCAATTGGGCTGTAGATCGGAATATTGTTATAACCGGCGACAACGTCGTGCTGCTTTAATCCGGCCGCGGCGGCGGGTGTTTTGGGCTCCACTTTTTCGATCACGGCGGACTCCGCGGGCATGATGAGCAATTGCCGCGTGCCCTGGCGCCGCCAGCCGGTCGAGGTCGGTTTATAAGGAACGACCTGCACGGTCTGCACTTTGCCGCCGCGCTCGAACTCAACCAACACCGTCTTGCCTTCGCTGCGCACCACGTTCCAGCTCACGCTGTCGTTCATGCCGAGGAAGCGGGAAACCTTGTTCCCGTCCACCGCCAGGATTTTATCGCCGGGCCGCAAACCGACTTTCGCTGCGGACGAATCGGGCATGACATAGCCGATTGTCGTCGTGACATCCGACTCACCCACCGGCCGGCCAACCGCCCAGACGATGCAGGCAAAGACGAGCGCGAGGAGCAGGCTGAAAACCGGCCCAGCTAACGCCACGATGATTTTATCGAGCGCAGAGATGGGAGGCAGCTTTTCGCGATCGACATCCGCCTCGCCCTCGATGATGTCCATCGGCGCGAGCTGCGGCAATTTTACAAAACCGCCCGCTGGAATGCTCCCGATGCTGTAGAGAACGCCGTTGATTTTTTTCTGCCAGAGCGGCTTTCCAAACCAGATGCCGAACTGCTCGATGAACAACCCGCGCCATTTCGCCGCGAGAAAATGGCCGAGCTCATGCACGGCGATGAGCAGATTAAAAAGGACGACGACCTCGATGATGAGGAAAAGGAAGCGGGCGATCGACAGGATCATGGTGAAAAGGGAAGCGTGATTCGAGATTGGTGAATGGTGATTCCTAACCGGCGACGCTTACTCCAACGATGTAACGATCTAACCGCTTCAACGCTTCACGAATCCACGAATTTCCCCGCCTCCACCCGCGCCCGGCGATCGGCGTCCAATATGGCATCGAGGGTCGGCTTGGCAACGGACGCGTGGCGGTTCATGACTTCCTCGACCAACTGCCAGATGCGCGGGAACGCGATCCGGCGATCGAGGAAAGCTGAGACAGCGACTTCATTGGCGGCGTTCATTACAGCAGGCAAAGTGCCGCCCGTCTCGCCGGCGCGGCGCGCGAGATTGAGCGCGGGAAAGTCGTCGAGGCGCGGCGCAGCGAAATCGAGCTGGCGAAGTTTCGCGAAATCAAGTGGCGGCAGCGAATTAGGAACGCGATCGGGCCAGGTGACGGCGTATTGAATCGGGAAGCACATGTCCGAATGCGAGAGCTGCGCGAGGACCGAGCCATCGGCAAACTCCACCATCGAGTGGACGATGCTCTGCGGATGAATGATCACCTCGACCCGCGCCATCTCCACGCCGAAAAGCCAGTGCGCCTCGATCATCTCGAGCCCCTTATTGAAGAGCGTGGCGGAATCGATCGTGACCTTCGGCCCCATGTTCCAGGTCGGATGCTTGAGCGCCTCTTCCGGTGTGATGCTGGCGAACTGCTCGTTAGGCGTTTCGCGAAAGGGTCCTCCGGAGGCGGTTATGATGAGACGGCGCAGAGTGTTGCTGTCGCGACCGTCGAGACATTGAAAAATCGCGTTGTGCTCGCTATCCACCGGCAAGACCCGCGCGCCCTTCCTCGCCGCAGCTTCCATGACCGCTTCGCCCGCCATGACGAGGATCTCCTTGCTCGCCACGGCGAGATCTTTTCCTGCCTCGATCGCGGCCAGGGCCGGGCGCAAGCCGCCCGTCCCGACCACGGCAACGAGCACCATGTCCGCGCTCGTTAGGCAGGCGATCTCCTCCAAGCCCGTCTCGCCGGCAAAAATTACCGGTTCATATTCCAGTGCCTCCCGCAGTTCCGCGATCCTGCTTTCGTCGACCAAACAAACGGCCTCCGGCCTAACGAGATTAGCCTGCGCCGCCAGCTTCCGCGCATTCGTCTTCGCGGCGAGGCCGACGACTTCCATCCGCTCTGGAATATCGCGCGCGACCTTTAGCGCGCTCTCGCCGATCGACCCGGTCGCGCCCAGGACGACGATGCGTCGCCGCTTCATCACGGCACACGGATGACGAGCCGCAGATAGAAGAACAAGAGCGGCGCGGTGAATAAAAGGCTGTCGATGAGATCGAGCGCGCCGCCGATTCCGGGCAGCATGTTCCCGGAATCTTTCACCCCGGTGCTGCGTTTGACGATCGACTCCGCAAGGTCGCCGATCACCGCCGCAAAGCCGAGGAGCAAGCCGAGGACGATCGCATGGGGGAGCGTCAGGACCGACAAGTGCCCGGGCATTAACTCATAAAGTCCCACGCTCGCGAGCAGCGAAAAAAACAGCGCGCCGAAAAAACCTTCCCAAGTCTTCTTCGGGCTAATGTGCGGCACAAGTGCATGACGCCCGATCAGACTCCCGGTGAGATATGCGCCCATGTCGCTGAACTTCGTGATCGCGATGCAGTAGAAAACATAGAACTGTCCCGTCACGGCGCCGTTAGGCAAACGCGGCGTCACGTAGACGATCTTGGTAATGAAGTTAAAGAGCCAGAGGACGTAAAGCAGACCGAAGAGCGTATAGGCCATCGTGCGCAGCGGCTGATCGTCACGCAGACTTTCAAACATCTGGCGGGCGAAAACCGTGAGCAGAAAAAAGAGCAGCACCGCCAGTTCGAAATCGTAAGAGCGCACTGGGCCATAGCGCGCGAAGTAATAGAAACTTCCGCAGAGCATAATCGCCCCGCAGATCATCGCCGTGATCTTAAAATTCGGCAGCCCCTTGTGATCGAGCATCCCGTAAAATTCCCAGAGGGCCAGCAATCCCAGGAGACTGATCAGAGCGTAAAAGCCCAATTCATAGCCGGAAAAAACGATCGTCAGCGCCACCGACCAGAGCGCGATCGTGCTCGCGAAACGGAAAAGGAAAGTTAAGCGGGCGGTCGTCGGTTTGGCCGGGGTACGCTCAACGGTCGCGGGCATGCAGTTGGCATTTTCCAAAGCAAAGGGCGCTTGTCCAGTTTGTCATGCCTCTCACTCATACTCGTGCTCATGCGTTAGGAACCATTCGGCGAGGGCACCGCAGGGGGCGTGCGAGGCGCACGCGCTCGCCAGGCTTTCAGCACCTTCTCTTCACGCTCCGGCGTCAACCCCGCCTTAAGCTTTTCCTGCCGTTCCTCCGGTTGCCCCTTGAACCACGCGAGCGTGTCGCGCGCGGTCACAGCGAGCGGCCGGAAGGTCAGCCCCTTCTCAAGCGCACGCTGGTTGCTGATCCGCCCCATGCCCGCGTCTTCGCCTCTCGGCGGCACCCAGACCGGCATGTCCGACCAGGGGGCAACCTTCTGCGCATCAAGAAAATTCGCTGTGACCCACGTGAACCTCGCGTTCGATCGAAGCGCGCTTTTGATTCCGTTCAACACTTCACTGATCGTTAGGCGCTGCTCCGGCCCGGTTGCGTTATAAACGCCGGTCGTGCCTTGCTCGGCCATCCGGATCGTCCATTCCGCGAGATCGCGCGCATCGATGAACTGCACCGGATCGCTCAGGTCGCCCGGCGCGAGCACCTCGCCACCGCGCGCGATCCGCACCGGCCAATAAGTGAAGCGGTCGGTCTCATCCCCCGGCCCGACGATCAACCCCGGCCTGATGATCAGCGTCTTACCAGGAAACCATTTCTCCGCTTCCTGTTCCGAAAGCGCCTTGAGCGGCCCGTAGAGTGCGAAGTGCGACGCAACCAAGCTGTCGCGCGTTTCCTTCATCGCGTCGGGCCGTCGTATTTTGCGACCGGCGCGGTCTCGTCCACGCCCGGTTGGCCGACGCTGCCGTAAACGGAAATAGTGGAGATGAAAACGTAACGGTCGACGTTCCCCTGCAGGATGGCGGCCGCATCGTGCACCCATTTTGGGAGCATCGTCGGATTATCGATCACCACGTCCCACTTGCGCCCCTTGAGTGCGTTGAGCTGGCCGTTGCGATCCCCGATCAACTGCTCGACTCCCTCCGGCAACTCGCCCGCATGCGTCTTGCCGCGGTTGAAAACCGTCACCTTGTGTCCGCGCGCCAGCGCATATTTCACCTGGAACGGTCCGGTGAACCCCGTCCCGCCAAGGATCAGGATCTTGAGCGGCTTGGGCGCCTTCTGCGGTTGGACCGTGGCGTTGGGCGAAGCGGCGGGCTCAGCGGCCGACGCGCTCGCGCCAATGCTTGCAACCAGAAGCGAAAGAGTCATCGCCAGGCCGGGGACGGCGAATCGGCTGGCAGACTGAATGAGGAAGGATGTCATGGCTTTTTGTAGCCGGAGACGCTGACGCCGGCAATATCCTGACCGTCCAGGAGCCGCGTTATCTGCGATCCCACCGATTGCGCAGATTTACGCAAATCTTGGGGGTTTTGCGAATCACACCGTTGCAGCCTGCTTTAAATCCCCGCTTCAATTTCTGATTTCGTTACGGCCTAATCCGCCTATTTTCTCGGCGTGCAAAAGACGATGCAAGCATTGGTCAAGAGGAAAGCCGAACCCGGCCTTTGGCTCGAGGAGGTGCCAGTGCCGGAAGTCAGCGATGACGACGTCCTCATCCACATCAAGAAGACCTCCATCTGCGGCACCGACGTGCACATTTACAACTGGGATGCCTGGTCGCAGAAGACGATACCAGTGCCAATGGTGGTCGGGCACGAATACGTCGGAGTCGTCGAGCGCGTAGGTAATCGCGTGAAAGGCTTTGCGCCGGGCGATCTCGTCACTGGCGAAGGCCACATTGTCTGCGGGCATTGCCGCAATTGCCTCGCTGGCCGACGGCATCTCTGCCCGAACACCCGGGGGGTCGGCGTCAACCGGCAGGGCTCGTTTGCCGAATATCTTTCCATCCCGATGTCGAATGTCTGGCATGCCGATCCGAACATTCCCCTTGATGTCCTATCCTGCTTCGATCCGCTGGGCAACGCCACCCACACGGCGCTCTCCTTCGATTTGATCGGCGAAGACGTGCTCATAACCGGAGCGGGCCCTATAGGTTGCATGGCGGTCGCGATCTGCCGGCACGCTGGCGCGCGCAATGTCGTCATCACTGACATCAATCCCTACCGCCTCGACCTCGCGACGAAGCTCGGAGCAACGCTCGCTCTCGATGTTCGTAAGGCAACGTTAGGCGACGCCATGAAGCAGCTTGGGATGAAGGAAGGTTTCGACGTCGCTCTCGAGATGTCGGGCAGCCCGAAAGCGATGGCCGATCTCTTGCCCGCGATGTTTCACGGCGGCAAGATCGCACTGTTAGGCATCATGCCCGACAGCGCGGCGATCGACTGGAACGTCGTGGTTTTCAACGGCCTAACGATTAAAGGAATTTACGGCCGCGAAATGTATGAGACCTGGTATAAGATGACCGCCATGATCCAGAGTGGTCTTGATATTTCGCCGGTCATCACGCACCGCTTCCCTTACGCGGAATTCAAGGAAGCGATTGAGCTGATGAAATCGGGCAATTCGGGCAAGATCGTGCTCGATTGGAGCGAAGCTTAGTCGCGCGGGATGGGCTGCGTGATGGGCAAGCGATACCCGCGGGGATCGATCTGCACGTCGTCGTAGCCGACGCGGCGCAAGGCCCCGATTAGCGTTTCCCCCACCGTTTCGAGATTCGCCATTTCGTCGGGCGAGATCTCCAACCGGGCCTGTGGCCGGGTGGCGCAGACGTGATGACGCACCCGGAAAACGCGAAACCCGAAATCGCGCACGATCGCTTCCGCGCGCTCGATCATGGCAAGGGCGGCGGGCGTCACCGGCGTGCCGTGCGGAATGCGGGAGCTCAGACAGGGCTGCGCCGGCGCGTCCGCGGTCGGGAGCTGCATTATGCGGGAGAGCGCGCGGATTTCGCTTTTCGTTAGGCCGACGTCCTTTAACGGCGCGAGCACCTGGAACTGCGCGGCCGCCTTACGCCCGGGCCGCACTTGTTCTCCGTCGTCGGCGTTTTCGCCGTAGGCGATGGCGCGGAAGCCCCGCTCTCGTGCAAGGCCATCCAGCTTCGTGAAGAGTTCCGCTTTACAAAAATAACACCGGTTAACCGGATTAGTGGTGTAGTTCGGATCAGCCATCTCGCCGGTCGAAACGATCTCGATCCCGGCACCGAGTTCCCGCGCGAGTTGAAGGGCCTCGGCGAGCGCCTGCCTCGGCAGGCTAGGACTGTCGGCGATCACCCCGAGGCAATCCGCGCCAATCGTTTCGGCCGCGACTGCCAGGAGAAACGCGCTATCGACTCCGCCGGAGTAGGCGATAACCAACGGCGCATGGGCCCGCAGCAGATCTCGTAACGCACGGAGCTTGCCGTTGGCTTTTGCGCTAGGATCCACCGGCGAAGGTAGCTCCGCCCGAGAATGCCGGCAAGCTAGTGCGGCTGCGCAACTGTCCTGGGGGCGAGACTGGCCAACTCCGCTTTGAGTTGGGCGCTGCGGTCGTTCAATATTTGCAGCCGAAGCTGCCAGCGGTGGAGTTGGATGTTCAGTTGATTGATATATCCGGTGATCTCAGTTCGCTGCGACTCATTCTCTTTCAAGTGGCGGTGTAGCTCTGCTTCCTTTTCTCCTGGCGCTGTCGCAGACATTTTCGCTGCCAGGGCAACCGCGTTGCCTCGGGGCACAGCCGTCGCTTCTCCGCACTCCTGGCATGTCAAAGTCATCCCAGCAGCAGCGCGATCAACCACCAATGAAGCGTCGCAACATTGGCATCTAAAAAAAAGATCACGGTCACCGATTGCCAACGGTACGCCGTCAGGTCCTGGTGCAGGTAGCATTCCTGGATTTAAGCAACCCCTATACCACCGCAGCGGGGGACATTCTGGCCCAAGCCTCACTGAGCCCGTGGAGTCTCGCGCGACATTCTGGCGCCAGAACCATCTCAGTCGAAAGTCATAAATCATTATTATCCGATCATGTGTAGGGACTTATATCATTGTCAGTGCCACGGAACGATCATTGCTTAGAAGGCTGGGAAGGATTTCTATATAATGGCTAAAGTTTTAGGTATTGATCTCGGCACCACCAACTCCTGCATGTCTGTGATGGAGGGCGGTGACCCGGTCGTTTTGGAAAATAGCGAGGGTGCGCGCACGACGCCTTCCATCGTCGCCTTCGCGAAAAACGGCGAACGACTCGTCGGTCAGGCGGCGAAACGGCAGGCAGTCACGAACCCCGCAAACACGGTCTTTTCGATCAAGCGTTTCATGGGACGCAAATTTGATGAGGTGCGTGAGGAAGAACATCGCGTGCCCTACAAAATTGTGAAGGCCGCCAACGGCGACGCTCACGTGCAAGTGGAAGTGAACGGCGAGAAGAAGACTTTCTCGCCCCCGGAAATTTCGGCGATGATCCTCGCAAAACTCAAAGCCGACGCGGAAGCGAAGCTCGGCGAAAAGATCACCCAGGCGGTTATCACCGTGCCCGCTTACTTCAATGACTCTCAGCGAAATGCGACCAAAGACGCGGGTAAGATCGCGGGCCTGGAAGTGCTCCGTATTATTAACGAACCGACTGCGGCGTCGCTCGCTTACGGTCTCGATAAGAAGAAGGACGAAAAGATTGCAGTCTATGACTTGGGCGGCGGCACCTTCGATATCTCTGTCCTAGAGATCGGCGACGGCGTCTTCGAAGTGAAGGCGACCAACGGCGACACACACTTGGGCGGTGATGACTGGGATAACGTCCTCGTCGATTGGATCGTTAACGAATTCAAGAAAGACAGCGGCATAGACCTCTCGAAACAGCCGGATGCGATTCAGCGCATCAAGGAAGAAGCTGAGAAGGCGAAAATCGCGCTCTCCTCTTCGCAAGAGTACGAGATTAACCTGCCGTTCATCACGGCCGACGCGAGCGGGCCGAAGCACATTCAGAAAAAACTCACCCGCTCGAAACTCGAACAGCTGACTGACTCGCTTTTCCAGCGCACGGTCAAGCCAGTGAAGGATTGTCTGGCTGATGCCAAGCTCTCTGAAAAGGATGTCAACGAGTTGGTGCTTGTCGGCGGTATGACTCGTATGCCGAAAGTTATCGAGACGGCTCGGGAACTCATCGGCAAAGAGCCACATAAGGGCGTCAACCCCGACGAAGTCGTCGCAGTTGGTGCAGCTATCCAAGGCGGCGTCTTGAAGGGCGATGTCAAAGACGTGCTTCTGCTCGATGTGACACCACTCACTCTCGCGATCGAAACCGCGGGCGGTGTTGCCACGCCGATGATCCCGCGCAACACGACTATCCCGACGCGGAAGTCGCAGATTTTCTCGACTTACAGCGATAGCCAGCCGGGTGTGGAAATCAAAGTGTTGCAAGGTGAGCGCCCGCTCTCCCGCGACAATAAGAACCTTGGCACCTTTCACCTGGACGGCATCCCGCCGGCCCCACGTGGAGTTCCACAAATCGAAGTCACTTTCGACATCGACGCCAACGGTATTCTCCATGTCTCGGCCAAAGACCTCGGATCCGGCAAGGAGCAGAAAATCTCCATCACTGGCAGCTCAGGCTTGAGCAAGGAGGAAGTCGAGAAGATGCAACGCGACGCTGAGACTCACGCCGACGAGGATAAGAAGGCCAAGGAAGCGATCGAGATCAAAAACAACGCTGATACCCTTGCCTACCAGAGTGAGAAGCAGCTCAAAGATCTCGGCGACAAGATTCCGGAAGATAAACGGAAGCCAGTCGAGGACGCCATCAAAGCAGTGCGCGATGCCATCGAGGCGAACGACACCGAAGCGATGAAGAAGACCTACGAGGATTTGCAGAACAAGTTCCAGGAAATCAGCGCGGATCTTTATAAGCAAGCCGCCGCTAGCGCCGGTCCTACGCCAGGCACTGAAACTGGTGCTCGTCCTGAGCAGGGAGCGGAACCGCAAGCTGGCGGGCCGCGCAAGGATCAAGGCGATGTCGTCGATGCGGAATTTGAAGTCGTCGACGAAGACAAGAAGTAACCAACACCACAATTTGCCGAGTGCTGCGCGCACATCGCGAGCAGCGCCCGGCAACAACAAACAAGAAGGAGAAGTAATACTATATGGCAATTAACGTAAGACCGCTTGGAGACCGGGTGCTCGTGCAACCGATCGAAGAGCAAGAAACAAAAAAGGGCGGCATCATCATTCCCGATACCGCCAAGGAAAAGCCGCAGGAAGGCAAAGTAGTCGCCCTCGGCACCGGCAAAGTGGACGATAAGGGCAAGAAAGTGGATTTCACCGTGAAGCAGGGCGACAAAGTCCTCATCTCCAAATATGGCGGCACCGAGATCAAAGTGGACGGTGAGTCCTACTTGATCATGCGCGAGGACGATATCCTCGGCATCATCGGCTAATCCCGTCTCTCAACTCTCAACCAAAGACTAACAACTAATACTATGGCAGCTAAACAATTACAATTTGACGAGAATGCGCGGCATGCGCTTCTCCGCGGTGTCGAGAAGCTCTCGAAAGCCGTTAAAGCGACCCTCGGACCGAGCGGTCGCAACGTCATCCTCGACAAGAAATTCGGCAGCCCGACCATCACCAAAGACGGTGTGACTGTGGCCAAGGAAATCGAGCTCGAAGATCCTTACGAAAACATGGGTGCCCAGCTCGTCCGCGAAGTCGCTTCCAAGACTTCCGACATCGCTGGTGACGGCACCACGACCGCGACCGTCCTCGCTGAGTCCATCTACAAAGAAGGTCTCCGCAACGTCACGGCCGGCGCGAATCCTACTTCGCTCCAGCGCGGCATCAACCAGGCGGTCGAAGCAATCGTCGCCGAACTCTCGAAGATCTCGAAAAAGGTCAGTGACCGTACGGAAATCGCGCAGGTCGCGACCGTCTCGGCCAACTGGGATCGCACCATCGGCGAAATCATCGCCGACGCGATGGACAAGGTGGGCAAGGACGGAACCATCACGGTGGAAGAAGCCAAGTCGATCGAAACCAGCCTCGACGTCGTCGAAGGCATGCAGTTCGACAAGGGCTATCTCTCTCCTTACTTCGTGACCAATGCCGAAGCGATGGAAGCGGTCCTCGAGAACCCTTACATCCTCATCCACGAGAAGAAAATCTCCAGCTTGAAGGACATGCTCCCGCTGCTCGAAAAAGTAGCGAAGGCTGGTCGTCCGCTCCTCATTATCGCGGAAGACGTGGAAGGCGAAGCTCTCGCGACCCTCGTCGTGAACAAGCTTCGCGGCACGTTGCAAGTCGCAGCCGTTAAAGCCCCGGGCTTTGGGGATCGTCGCAAGGCGATGCTGGAAGACTTAGCCGTCCTCACCGGCGGTCAGTGCATCACCGAAGACCTCGGAATTAAACTCGAGAACGTCAAACTCGAAGACTTAGGGCGTACCAAGCGCGTCACGATCGACAAGGAGAACACCACGATCGTGGAAGGCGAAGGCAAGCAGGCCGACATTCAGGGCCGGGTCTCGCAAATCCGTCGCCAGATCGAAGAGACCACTTCGGATTACGATCGTGAGAAGCTCCAGGAGCGCCTCGCGAAACTGGCCGGTGGCGTAGCCGTCATCAACGTTGGCGCCGCGACTGAAACCGAGATGAAAGAAAAGAAAGCGCGCGTGGAAGACGCATTGCATGCGACTCGCGCCGCGGTGGAAGAAGGCATCGTCCCGGGTGGCGGCGTCGCATTCATTCGCGCACAGAAAGCGCTAGATAACCTCAAGCTCGAAGGCGACGAAGCCGTCGGCATGGCGATCATCCGCCGCGCGGTCGAATCACCGCTCCGCACCCTCGCTGATAACGCGGGCCAGGAAGGCGCGCTCATCGTGCAGGAAGTAAAGAGCCGCAACGGGAATGAAGGTTACAACGTCGCTACAGGAAAGTACGAAGACCTGGTCAAAGCCGGCGTCGTCGATCCGACCAAAGTGACGCGGAGCGCGCTGCAAAACGCAGCCTCGATCTCTGGCCTGCTGCTGACCACTGAAGCGATCATCACCGAAGCACCTGAGAAGGAAAAGGGCGGTGCTGGTGGCGGTATGCCCGGCGGCGGCGGCATGGGTGGCATGGGCGGCATGGGCGGTATGGACTACTAAGTCCAAGAGCTACAAGCAACAAAAGCAATCAACCGCAGCCGGGTTCCGAAGGGACCCGGCTGTTTTGCTTTTCGCCGCAGGCGAACGTTGATGGAATCAAAGCTGTCAGATCTCCGCCTGATTTGGTCAAACCTTTCCGGGTTAGCTCCGCGAGAAGACGGTCCTTGACGCATCGGATAGCCCGATGACAGAGCTCCGCTTTCGTTTATGTCGCGTCAGTCACTGCGGACGAGGGCAACACGGTGCCAGGTACCCTTTGTGCCAGAGTCGATCCGAGAGTGCAGAAACGCGGTGCCATGGGGAAGAAGCGCAAGAGCGCGAAATGCCGAACGACTCATGTGCTGCCACCCCGTCTAACCCAAACCATGCCAGCCAACCGATGCCGGACTGCTATCTCGCTTCGCTTTATCAAGAAACCTTGATTTCAATTCACGCTCGGCCTAGCCAGCGGTAGCCGGTCGTGTTTTCGTTGAAATCTATGAGACTTACTCTTCTCACGACGCGCTTGTTTGCAGTCCTCCTCTTTTCAATTGCTGCCTCGATTGTCGCGCATGCGGCCGAACCGGAGTCGGCTGATCTGCGTTACTTTCGCGAACTGGTCGAGACGCGCAATTATTCGTTAGGTCAGCCCGTTTCCCCGAAGATCACACCCGATGGCAAAGCGGTGATTTTCCTGCGCGGTGGCGCGCGCGATCCCGTTCTCCGGCTTTATGAATTCTCCATCGCCGAGGCCAGACTTAGGGAAATCTTTTCGCCAGAAAAGTTGCTCCAGGGCGCCGAGGAAAAACTCACGGGGGAGGAACGGAGCCGGCGCGAGCGGGAAAGGCAGAGTTTGCGTGGTTTCACCAGCTTTCAGTTGTCGCACGATGGCAGCAAATTGCTCGTCGAGCTCTCGAGCAAATTGTATTTGATCACACGCGCGGGTTCGCGTGTGACCGAGCTTCCTGGCGAGAGCTGGATCGATCCGCACTTCTCACCGGATGGACGCGCGGTCGCCGCGGTTAATGGCGGCGAGCTGCACGTTATCGATCTCGAGACGCAGGCGAATGTGCTAGTGACCTCGGGTGCGACCGAAGCAATTCAGCACGGCCTCGCGGAATTTGTCGCGCAAGAAGAAATGGCCCGGCCTGAAGGATTCTGGTGGTCGCCAGATTCGCAGTCGATCGCTTATCAGGAGACCGACAACAGCGAAGTCGAAAGCCGCTTCATTACCAATCCCCTCCATCCCGAAACACCACCCGCCAAAAATTTCTATCCGCGCGCGGGGACCAACAACGCGAAAGTTCGCGTTGGAATTGTCGCGCGATCGGGAGGAGCGACGCGCTGGATCGAGTGGGATCGCGAGAAGTATCCTTATCTCGCGCGCGTCGTTTGGAAGGAAGCGGCCGCGCCACTTTGCCTTCTCGTGCAGAATCGTGCGCAACAGGAGGAAATCTTACTCGCGGCTGATCCGGCATCCGGCGCAACTCGCGAGTTGTTGCGGGAAAAGGACGACGCATGGTTGAATCTCGATCACACGCCGATGCCGGTATGGCGAAAAGATGGTCGTGACTTTCTTTGGACAACGGAGCGCAACGGCATGTGGCAAGTCGAGCTGCATTCCGCCGATGGCGCGTTTGTGCGTGCGATCACTCCGACCGACTTCAACCTCGACGAGTTCATCGATCTCAACGAAACGGATCACTCGATCGTAGTCGCCGGCGGTCCAGATCCGCGTGAACGCCAGCTCTTTCGTTTCGCGCTTGAAACAGAGACTAAGCCGGAACAGATGACACACGGGAGCGGCCGTCACGACGCCGTCTTCGGTGAGACGAAGGAGCAATTTGTGCATCGCTTCAATCTTCTTGATGGCCAGGCCGGATGGGAAGTTCTGCGCGCCTCCGACGGGACTAAGCTCGGCACGCTTCCGTCAGTGGCGGAGCGTCCTTCTTCATTGCCGAAAGTGGAGTTAACTCGAACGGATGGCCCCCGCGCGATGGATGCCTCGATCGTCCGGCCGCACGATTTCACGAAGGAGAAACATTACCCCGTCATCCTGGTTGTTTATGCGGGACCCACCTCCAAACAGGTAATCGCGCAGCCAAGTAACTACATGATCGACCAGTGGATGGCCGACAGGGGTTATATTGTCGTCTCGATCGATGGGCGCGGAACTCCTGGCCACGGGCGGGAATGGGAACGCGTGATCCGGGGAAATTTGATCGACGTGGCGCTCGCAGACCAGATCGCGGGTTTGCAAGCACTCGCGAAACACGAACCGGCGATGGATCTCAAGCGCGTCGGTGCAGTCGGCTGGTCCTTCGGCGGATACTTTTCGGCCATGGCGACAATTCGCAGGCCCGACGTTTTTCGCTGCGGTGTGGCCGGCGCACCCGTGGTGACTTGGGAAAACTACGACACGCATTACACGGAGCGTTATCTCGGCCTGCCGTCGGAAAATGCCGAGGGCTACCGCGCCAGCAGCGTTCTAACCTATGCGGGTGACTTACGCCAGCCGCTCCTCCTCATTCACGGTCTTACCGACGACAACGTCTACGTTCAACATTCAATCCAACTCTCCGATGCACTCTTCAAGGCCGGAAAGACCTTCAACTTTCTTCCGCTCCTCGGAACGCACATGCAAAGCGATCCAGTGCTTCGGCTGCGGTTGCAAACACGCGTCATCGAATTCTTCGACGGCATTTTGAAACCTTAGCCAGGCGCCACGGACCCGATCGAGCGGCCGATGTGATGGAACTGTCTCTGTCTCTGCCCCGATGAGATCGCGCGTGATCGAGCAGCGCAGCGCCTCGGTCATCAACTCATGCCGGCACTGCGCGAATACTATCCCGCCGCGTTGGAAGCCTTCGCTAACTGGACCAAGGATTACACCTGGCGCTTCCTCGAGAGCTTTCCCACGCCGGAAAGACTTCAGAACGCTGGAAATGCCAATGGGAGAAATTCCTCCATACGCACAAACTCTGGCGACCGAACACGGGGGCCATCCTAATCGTCGGATAGCTCGGCGGTCTAGTCATTGGTGGGATTCTGCATGGATGGAAATGAGTAAACGGCGCGATTGGGATCCGGCACCCTGCCCCACCGCCTCCATCGCAGGGAGAATTTTAATCACGAGCCAGACGCTCCGCCAGGCGCGAGGACATTAAATGCTTCTGCGGTCCTGTTTTCTCGCAGTGTTGGTTCTGCCGTCCGTCGCGTCCGCCTGCATGGTATGCAATACGGAACTGGGTCACCAGATTCGCCACGGCGTTTTCGATGGGCACTTCGCCTCGACCGCGGTTGCTGTTCTCTTGCCCTTCCCGCTGTTCGTCCTGGCGGGCGCAGCGGTGCATTTCGGAGTGCCAAGGCTTATGACTCCTAAGCAGGACGCGAAAGCCATAACCGGAGAGAAATAGTTATGCGACAACAACAGACAACGACTCACGCTCCTCTTATCACCGCCGGGACATTCCTAGGAATCGGTATGGGTGGCTTTGTCGATGGCATTCTCTTTCACCAAATCCTACAGCTTCACGGGATGCTCTCGGCGAAGTTTCCGAAAACAACGATCGCGAACATCGAGATCAATATGTTTTGGGACGGAATGTTTCACGCGCTGACGTGGACCATGACGGCGGTCGGGTTGGTGTTGCTCTGGAAAGCAGGTCGCCGCGCCGAAGTGCCGTGGCTCGGCAAGGTCTTTGTCGGCTCTCTCTTTCTTGGTTTGGGTTTGTTTAACCTGATCGAAGGAACCATAGATCATTATCTGCTGAACCTGCACCACGTGTATGAGGCGTACGGGCAGTCGATTTATGATCTGCTCTTTCTGATCTCCGGCGTCATCTTCATCGCCGGCGGATTGATGGCGATTCGAAGTCAGCGGGACGTCGTCGCACCGGGCCGGTAAGTGGCTCCACGCCTGCGATCGCCAATAAGTAGGCCTCGTTAGGGCCGCGAAAGGACGGCCACACGATTAGTTTTCGATGGCTGCCTCGCAATCCGAAAGAAAGAAGAAAATTGAACCTTCCGATCAGAATGCCCCGATGCGTGATTACGCCGCTCTTATCGGCGTCTTTAACGCTCTCCTGGCGTGCTTCTTGTTCTTAGACCGTCGGTCGCCTTCATCCGAAGAAGTGTCGACGGGCGATCTGCTGCTTCTAGGACTGGCCACGCAGAAAGCCAGTCGAGTGCTGGCTCGAGATCGCGTGACCCAGCCGTTGCGCGCTCCGTTTACCGAATTCGAAGGGCCGGGCGGCTCGGGCGAGGTGGAGGAAAAGGCGCGCGGGACCGGCCTGCGCAAGGCTATTGGGCAATTGGTCACCTGTCCCTATTGTCTAGGAATTTGGGTAGCTTCGGGGTTTATCTACGGGTTCGCCTTCAATCCCCGGCTGACACGAATGGTCGCCAGCATTTTCGCTGTGAGCTCGGTCGCGGATTTTGCGCAACACGGCTACGCGAAAGCGAAGGAATTGACCGAGTAGAGCAGGCTCCGAATTCGTTCGGCCGATTTCTACTTCACCTGCCCCTCGGTCGGCAGGCAATGATCGACATGCTGTCAGCCGAGTGCACCGCTCATGACCAAGTCATCCTTTCCATGCGAGGATCGCGGCGCCGCCGAGAACGAGTGCGCCGCCGAT
Organism: Chthoniobacterales bacterium; assembly: GCA_013815325.1. Classification (GTDB taxonomy): domain Bacteria; phylum Verrucomicrobiota; class Verrucomicrobiia; order Chthoniobacterales; family UBA10450; genus Palsa-1392. The sequence goes on along the minus strand of JACDGM010000079.1, from coordinate 4,216 downwards.
CCACTGATGCCAGGTGAGACGCTCGTGCAGAATAATTCCGGCGAGAAGAATAGTGAAAATAACGCTGAGTTTATCAACGGGCGCGACTCTCGAAGCTTCGCCGATTTGCAGGGCCCGGAAGTAACAGGCCCACGAAAGCCCGGTCGCGATTCCCGAGAGGACAAGGAATAGCCAGGTCTTCTTCGAAAGATGGCCGACGGTCGAAAGGTCGCTTGTGGCAAGAGCCAGCAGCCAGGCGACCAACAGGATGACGCTCGTCCGAATCGCGGTGGCGAGATTGGAGTCGACACCTTCCACGCCGACCTTGGCGCAAATGGCGGTGAGCGCGGCAAAGAAGGCCGATAGGATGGACCAGGTAAACCAATTCATGTGGAGTAAGTGTCGTCCGCCTTCCAACCGAAGTGCGAACTCAATCGCCAGCGGCTAGCTGCGCGGTCGCGAGGACTTTCGCGTGATTAATTCTTCGATCGAGGTCCAGCAGTTTTCGCTCGAACAAAGGACGGCGCATCACTAAACCTTCCGATTTGCAGTTGGTCCGGAAAAGAGCGCAGTAATCGCATGCATCTGCTGGGTGAGCGATTGACCCAGCGGGTCGAGGTATCGAGCTAACTCCGGCGGGACTTCGCCATAACCGCGCAAAGATGAGCTGTTCAACTCGGCTAGCATTTCCCATAGAATTGTCGCCTGACCCACGATAAGTTGCGCGGTGCCCGGCTTGTTGGGCGCAAGACCGAGGTCAGCGCACAGGCGAGCCATCACTTCGCGCAACGCCGTGATGCGGTCGCGCAAGTCTGTCTTTTCTTTGCCGGAAAGATTATTCTGTTGTTGATACATAGGGCCAGGGGCAAGATGTCCTTCCAGCCATTGCTCCCACTGGCATAGCTCCTTATCGAGCAGATGAAGGGAAACCGAGATGCTGCGCCGGTGATTATCGCTCAGGCGAAGACGTAACTGCGGCGGAGCGTTCATATCTCCGAATCTTCGACCGAAAGAGTACCGAGGCGCCGGCGATAGAGCCGGCCCCAGGCGTGCATTGCCTCTTTTGTGGGCTGGAAAATCTTTTGTGCGAAAAGAGTCGGAACAAAGGCGCTTAAAATTACGACCGTGACAAGGATGGTGTATTGCCGCTGGTCGATGATCTTATTTTGCAGGCCAAACAAGGCCGAGATGGTGCCGAAGGTTAGGCCCGTAGCCATGAGCAGCGTGGTGTAGGCGGCTTCGCGCTGGCTCATGAAGTGCATCCGGGCGAGCGGCCAGACTCCCACGACCTTGGTGACCATCTTCAGAAGGAGAAGCCCGGCGACGATCGCGAAGGCGGGCCAGAGAGCCGGAAGGGAAACATAGGTGCCCGCCCGGATGAAATAAAAGGGAGTAAACATAGCGAAGGCGATGCTTCGCATCCGGTGCACGAGTGTTTTGTCACGCAGGAAAACTCCCGCGACTACGAGCCCGACCAGGTAGGCCGGCAGGACCGCCTCGCTTTTCGCGGTCGTCGCGAGGCCGCCGAGAAAGAAGAGCACGAAGAAGATAAACTTTACTTCCGGTTCGCTGACGCGACTCGCGCCCAGCTTTTCGATGATGGCTTTGGTCCACGCCGGCATGTACCAAAGCACCACGCACATCACGACGACGAAGACCAAGAGCCAGACGTTGAAGTTCGCAAATAATCCGCCAAGGGCTAGCACCGTTCCGAAATCGGTGATGAAACAAGCCGCCAGAATCATCTTGCCCATGGCGGTATCGCTATAGCCACCTTCAATGAGTACAGCGTAAACGACGGCGACCGATGTGGTGGAAAGCGCGATCCCGGCGATCTGCGACTGCTGTAATGACCAACCAAGGACAAACTCGGCAAATAGCCACACCAAAGCGAAAGGAACCGTAAAGGAGATGACACCTATCAAAGCGCTCGCGCGCAGATTTGCTTTGAGTGAACGAGGATCAATTTCCGCGCCGGCCAGAAAAGTCAGGACACCGCTGCCGAGCATCGCGAGAAAGCCGATCCACTCGTTATTCGCCTGGAGATGGAGAAAATTTCCGGCAATTACCCCAACGATAATTTCAATCAGGGCTACCGAGATTCCCGTCCAGATCGAGACGAGACTGGCGACGAGCGCGAAACCCATCCAAAGCGCGGCGACGAACCAGATGTTCTGAAACAGACTCACTAGGACTCTTTTCTCTCGGGGCGATAGTGAAGGACTTGGATTTTTTCCAAGGTGACCAGCCCGCCGCCGATCATCTCTTCGAGGTCGGGAAGGAATTCTTTTATCCTTTCTTCACTCTCGACGATCTCGATCACGATCGGCAGGTCCATCGAAAGCCGCAGGATTTTGGCGGTGTGAATGCGGCTTGCGGCGCCGAAACCCATCGGCCCGCGCAAGACTGTTGCTCCGGCCAGATGGCGCTCGCGCGCTTTCATGACTATGGCTTCATAGAGAGGCTGGTGCTGCCAGCGATCGCTTTCGCCAATGAAGATTCGCAGCAGCATCGCGTCTTTTGGGATTTGCATAAGTCTCCTCAGGGTTTGTTGAGGATCGAAACTGAGAAGTGCCCAAGCCAGACGGCAACGAGACAAAGTGCGAATGAAGCCACCGCATTCGCGCCGGCCCGCAGCCACTCGCCCTCCTGAACGAGGGCCAGGCTTTGGAGGCTGAATGAAGAGAAGGTCGTGTAGCCGCCGCAGATTCCTATCATGAAGAACTCACGAAACGACGGGCTGGCGAGGAAGCGCCCTTCGGGATCAGTAAGAGCGGCGAAAAGACCGATAATGAAGCAGCCGGTGACATTTACCGCGAGCGTGCCGAAGGGGAAGGTCTGCCCGTAGCGCAGGGCGATGATTCCAGAAATCCAAAAGCGTGCAGCGCTTCCGATGGCGCCACCAAGACCAACCCAAAAGTAACTAAGCATAATAAAACTCCTGCCGCGCATCGCTGCGCCAACAGGAGTCATTAGCTCTGAACCAGTCAGGCGGTTTTCCCGATTAGCGGGGAAGGCAAACTCCATTGCCCGGCGAAATTTAAGCGCAGCGCCGTAAAGAACACAAACGAAAAAACGACATTCCGGTTCCGCTAATAAATTCGCCACCATACGTGCGCTTAACGGTAGCCCAGTCGCGAATTCGGACCCACGCTTTGCCTTCGCCTGCGAATTCGCTTAGGTTGCCGAGATGCGAAGCGTGACCGCGATTTTAGTTTTCCTCGCTTTGTTCGCGTCGCTCGGCCCGCTCGCGCAGCCGTTGCAGAGCGCGATGCCGCAATCCATGGGATCGAGCTGCTGCGCCACGATGCAGGAGCGGCAGAACGATTGCGCCAAACACATGCCGAAATCGAAACAGGACCAGCAATGTTGCGCGACCTGCGTGTTGGCCTCGGACCTTTTCATTGGCGGCAGGGTCCCGCTGCCCGCCCCGTCTTCGGCTGATGAGTGTTTTGCGCTCTATCCCCTGAACGAGCGATTCCGCTCGGATCGACCGCCGCCGCCGCCGCCGCGTCTCGCAGCCGCCTGAAGCGCCGGTTCGCCTGCGACCTTGGCAGGCGAAGGTGGAAACGAAATTCAACAGGAGGTTTCTATGAGATACCTATTGATGATTATCGCCGCTCTTGCCCTCGTCGGCTCGGCCACTGCGACTTCGCAGTCGGACTGCTGCACCGGTGGCGTTTGCTGCGTGGCCCACTTAGGCTGCTGCACAAAGTAAGCGGAAGAAATAACTAACGAGCCCTCGCTGGAGCGATCCGGCGGGGGTTTCGTCGTTAGAGGGGAGGCTTTCGCGGTGTTGTCACGACATTTTAACAGTAAGGATTTTGACCCTGCTTTGAAAAATCGAATCCGTTTCCGACGATGTGTATCGAGAAGAACGTCCTAGTCGCCTTGCGGGCCCTCGGCCTCGCGATTCAGCGTGCCGAAGGCGCCCCTCAAGTGATTTCCACGCCGCTCCTCCGCGCCGTTCGGCGCAACCTGCGCCCGAACAACGGGCTGGCAGCCGGTGCTCCCCGGAAATCTTCCTCCTGCTCAGCGTGCATTCAACCTCAATCGCCGCGCTCCTTGCTCTGCATTCGTTAGGGAGACGCGAACTTCGGCGAGAAGAGACAGCGCAGCCGCCCCCGCTCGGACGCCTCCAGTTCCACCAAGGCGACGCCTGCTTTGGCGAGCTTGATCCGGCCCCTCGTTAGGGCGGCAATTGTCAGAGAAAAATCGTCCTCGTGCCCGACCAGCA
>JACDGM010000078.1 GCA_013815325.1 Chthoniobacterales bacterium | reverse complement strand
CAAGGGCAGGTGGCGCGCTGGGGTCGCTTCGTCTTCGAGCGCGGGGCGCAGCGCGGGCTGAAGGTGTTGCAATCGCTCGAGCTCGGATCGTCCACAACGCTCGATCTTCACCTCTTCTTCACCCGTGGAGGGCACCCGGATGCTGGAAGATTACAAGGTCCAGGAGTTCGTCATCATTGGCACGCAAGCTGATCCCGATTGGTTCGAATTTCCGGTTCGTTATGCGCACGAGGATGGATCTGATGGCGTCGTGCGCGTGGCCGCGGGAAATCTGAATTTTAACTACCTAACGATCGAACCTAACGAGGAAAGCTTGCTTCTCCCCTGGCCGGCTACTGTGGCCGCGGTGCAGGCGGCCTCAGTGAAGGGTGACTTCCCCGCATACTACAAGGTGACGACACGGTCGATCGCCGGGAGCGGCGCGCGGCAGCCGATTCCGCTCGGCATCGCCTGGCGCTGTGCGCATTCCGGCGACAAGATGGGAATCGTTTCGGGGGAAGAGCCGCGCGAGCAAGTCGAGCGAATGCTCAAGCTCGCCCTCGAAACACCCGAGCGCACCGCTGCCGCCTGGCAACGTGCGCAGGCGGTGTTCGAGCGTGAAACCGCCAAGACCTACGAAGATGCCCGGACGATGCGGAAGCCGGGCTTGTTCAATTTCCTGACGGAGCCGCGCAATCAATACGATCCGCACGCCCAGATTATTTTCCGGCTGCACGATCAGGATGGAAGCCCGATTCCGATCGCGAACACCGACATCTTTTTCGTTTCCGAGCAGACGACGAAAGGGACGATCCCCATCCAATCGTTGATCGAACATACGGTGGTGAGCGGCGCGGCGACGAACGTGATTGTCTTCTATGTGCGGCTCCTAAAGTTTGAGCGCCGCGCCAAAGATTGGGTCGACCAGCTGAAAAGCGTGGGCGATTTCGCGCTCGAGATCACGGCGATTGAACCGGCGGCGCCGGTCCGCGATCCACTGATCTCCTACCTCCCGGTGCGCCTCCCCCTAACGAGTAAACAACTGGCGACGCTCATTCAGCCCCATCGCAGCACGATCATCGATGTCACGCTGCTGCGCCTGCCGTCGCCGGAGGTCTACCACTTAATCAAATCGTAGTAGCCGCCGCGCCGGTAATTTGACTCTTCGCTCGTCAGCGTTTCTTTTCGCCCAACTGATTCGCGACTGAAACCACATCCATTATGATCACTCATCCACAATTTTCAGCCTCTCTTCGCGCGGCCGGCATCTGCTCGTTCGCCTCGATATTCGCCCTCGCCCCGGTTCTTTTCGCCGCGGAGGAAAAACCCACCTTCCCCGATGCGAGCCAGCACGCCACGATCACTCAGCGCGTCGGCCTCACCGATGTGTCGATCGACTACTCACGCCCGAACAAGCGCGACCGCGAAATCTTCGGCGGCCTCATTCCTTACGGCCAGGTCTGGCGCACGGGCGCGAACTCTCCGACCACCATCAAATTTAGCGATGCCGTGAAAATCGGCGGCCAAGATCTGCCTGCAGGCGAATACGCTTTTTACACGATTCCAAATCAAAACGAATGGACCATCGTGCTTTCCAAAAATACGAAGCTCTGGGGGGCCTACGGCTACAAGCCTGATGCCGATGCGCTCCGCGTGACGGTGAAACCGACGGCGCTGGCGAACCCGGTCGAGACGTTCACGATCGGCTTCGACGATTTGAAAGATGACAGCGCCACGATCTCGCTGGAGTGGGACAAAACGCGGGTCCCGGTCGAGTTGACGACTAACACGATGGAGAGAGTGAACTCCGAAATAGAAAGCGCGCTGCAAAATCCGGAGTCGCTCAAACCGCAGTTCTATTATTCAGCGGCCAGCTTCTCCTACGAACACGACAAAGACCTCGAGCAGGCGGAGAAGTGGATCGATCAGGCGATCGCAAAACAGGAGCCGGCCCGCTACTTCATGTTTTACAAGAAGGCGCAGATCGAGGCGAAGCTGGGACACAAGCCGGAGGCGAAAACCGCCGCCGAGAAATCGATCGAGCTGCTCAAGGCTGAGAAAGAGCCCGACGCGACCGCGATCCGAAACAGCCAATTGCTCATCGACGGTCTTCGCTAACGAGTGGCCGGGCCGGTCTTAGAGGGCGAAGCATCTTCGGTCATGTCTCCCATCCCGCGCGCTCTTATGGCGGCCTCGCTCGCGTTCGTTAGTCTCGGCGCCGCCGGTCGCGCGGCGGAGGCGCCGCCGGCACTGGATTCGGCGCAGATCCGGCTCGCGCTCGACAAGCTGAATGTGCTCGGCCGCGTCCTCTACGTCGCGGCGCATCCCGACGATGAGAACACAAGCCTGATCGCGTATTGGGCGAACGGCGCACTCTACGACACCGCTTATCTTTCCGTCACGCGCGGTGATGGCGGCCAGAATTTGATCGGACCGGAATTGCGCGACCAGCTCGGCGTCATTCGCACGCAGGAATTGCTCGCCGCGCGCCAGATCGACCATGGGCGCCAATTCTTCACCCGCGCGAACGACTTCGGTTTCTCCAAGTCCCCCGAAGAAACGCTGCGCATTTGGGATCGGGAAAAAATTCTCGCGGACATCGTCTGGGTGATTCGAGAATTTCGACCCGATCTCATTGTGACGCGGTTCCCGACCGAGGACAGCGACACTCACGGACATCACACCGTTTCCGCGCGCCTAACGAGTGAAGCGTTTCGCGCGGCGGGCGATCCGCAGCGCTTTCCGGAGCAGTTGAAATTCGTGCAGGTGTGGCAACCGGCGCGGCTGCTTTGGAATTCGTGGCAATCGTTTCGGGCCGCGTCGCGTAATGAACCCTTTGATCCGACAGGTTTGATCAGCCTGGAAGCGGGCGGCTATCAGCCGCTCCTCGGCAAATCGTATGCCGAGATCGCCGCGGCCAGCCGCAGCATGCACAAGAGCCAGGGCTTCGGAGCCGAGATCAACCGCGGCGAGCGCAAAGAGTACTTCAAGTTCCTCGAGGGCAAGCCGGTCGAAAACGGCGGCATTTTCGACCGCATCGACACGACCTGGACGCGCGTCCCGCAAGGGGCTGAGGTGAGCGCTAAGATTCGCGATATCCTTAACCATTTCGACGCGACGCAACCTTCCGCTTCCGTTCCCGCGCTGCTCGACCTGCGCAAAACGCTGCGCGCGCTCGGCGACGATCCGTGGGTCGCGCAGAAGCGGACGGAGCTCGACGGCATCATTGGCGCCTGTCTCGGGCTGCACCTCGAGGCGGTGGCGGAAAGGGCCGCGGCCCAGCCGGGCACAAGCCTAACGATTCAGATCGAGGCGATCAATCGGTCGTCGGCCGAAGTGAAGCTGAAGTCGCCGGTCGAGAAAAATCTTCCGCCTAACGAACTCGTGACGGAGAAGATCACGGTTGAATTGCCGAAGGATCTGCCTTTTTCGGAGCCCTATTGGCTGCGGCAGCGGGGGACGATTGGCACTTACGCCGTCGCGGATCAAACGCTCGTCGGCCGGCCCGAAAATCCACCGCCGTTTCCGATCGATCTGACGCTGCAGATCGGTGGTGAAGAGATCACATATTCAGTGGAGCCGCGCTTTCGGAAAGTCGATCGAGTCGCGGGTGAAACGAGCGAGCCGCTTGTGATTGCGCCGGCCGTTTTTGTTGAGTTGCCGCAGCCGGTGTTTGTCTTCGGCAACGAGCAGGCGAAGTCGATCACAGTACGCGTGATCGCGTCAGCGGAAAATTTTAGCGGCGACGTTGCGCTGGAGGTTCCGGCCGGCTGGAAAGTGCAACCGGCCTCAGTTCCGGTGCAGCTGGAAGGCACTTCGAGCGAAAGCAGTTGTACCTTCCATCTCACTCCGCCAGCCGCTGCTGGCGAGGGAATTTTGCGTGCTGTCTTTGTCTCCGCAGCGGGCGAACGGAGCGCGGCCTTCAGCCGACAGCGCATCGAGTATCCCCATCTCGAGCCGCAAACTCTCATCTCGCCTGCGCAAGCTAGACTCGTTAGGGCAAAGATAGAAAACAGAGCGCGCCTCGTCGGTTATATCCCGGGCGCGGGCGACGCCATTCCGGAGTGCCTGCACGAGATCGGCTCCGAGGTGAAGCTGCTTGGCGATGCCGAGGTCAAAGCGCAAAACCTGGCGCAGTTCGATGCGGTGGTCCTGGGAGTGCGCGCTTATAACGTTCACCCGGAACGGATGGACGCGTGGTCTCGAGAGCTGCTCGCCTATGCCGAGGGAGGCGGCGTTGTCCTCGTCCAATACAACACGACGCCAGGTCCCAAACCGGAGCAGCTACCGCATCCGCTCCACGTCTCACACGACCGCGTCACGGATGAAACCGCCGAGGTCCGCCTCCTCGCGCCTGACCATCCAGTGCTGAATTTCCCAAACAAAATCACGGCGCAGGATTTCGCCGGCTGGGTGCAGGAGCGTGGCCTCTATTTTCCCGATGAATGGGACTCGGGCTGGACACCACTCCTTTCGAGCAACGACCCGGGAGAGAAGCCGCTCGCCGGCGGCCTGCTCGTCACTCGTTACGGGAAAGGCTGGTTCATCTATACCGGCTACTCCTGGTTTCGCGAATTGCCGGCGGGCGTGCCGGGTGCATATCGGCTTTTCGCCAATTTGATTTCGTTAGGCCGTCCCGCGCCGTGAACGTCAGGCTGGTGCACTCATATGAGAGGAAGCGAGACCGTTGTGGCAAAGCATGGACACGCGGAAGCATGTTCCTCCGATGGGACGCGCTTCCGTGCGTCCAGTTCTAACGACGACCGCCGATCTCGGTTTGGCCGACAGAGTGCTTCACATGCGCCCCTGAGGATCTGAGCGACGTTCGGCAATTCCTTTGGCGTCGACGTGGACAGCAACCAGTCACTGGATAACCATATCGCCAATGCGAGCCAAGGTTTCTCCGGATGGTAAAAGCTTGAAGACTGCGCAGCGGGTTCGACGCGGTTCGGGAAAGGAGACAGTGATCTGTAGAAAGCATGGACTGCCGCTCTTCCAAGCCGCGGTGAACGCTCCAATCATTCCGAGCAATCGCGCACAAAAACTCCTTGCCGAGGATGCAAGTGATGCTGGCTCTGTTCGTTAGGCTTGGCTCCTTTTGGCATAACGTTTGCGCCATCCGACGACGCTAAATCCCACGTGAACGAGTCGCCAGATAATCGTGAGAGACTCACTTCGATCCCTCTCTTTGGCTCTTGGCGCCGCGCCTACCTCGCGGTCGTCATCGTGCTCGTGCTCGAGGTCGCATTCTTCTATTTCGTCAGCCGCTATTTTTCGTGAGCGAACTCGACTACGCCGTGCTCTTCGGCACGCTCCTCGCGATCGCCATCTACGGTTGGTGGAAAACTCGGGCCGATCACGATCTCAACCATTATCTGCGCGGTGACTCGAGCATTCGCTGGGGCACGATCGGTCTCTCCGTCATGGCGACGCAGGCGAGCGCGGTCACTTTTCTTTCCACCCCCGGCCAGGCCTACGAAAGCGGGATGGGCTTTCTCCAGAATTACTTCGGTCTGCCTTTCGCGCTCATCGTCGTTTGCGCGGTTTTCATTCCCATTTATCACCGGCTCAAGGTTGTCACCGCTTACGAGTATCTCGGCCAGCGTTTCGACCAAAAGACGCGATTGTTAGGCGCATTCCTTTTTCTCCTCCAAAGGGGCCTTGCCGCCGGCATCACGATTTATGCGCCAGCGATTATTCTCTCCGTGCTCCTCGGCTGGAACTTGCGCCTGACGATCATCCTCTCAGGGCTTTTTGTCGTGATTTATACCGCGACGGGCGGGACGAGCGCGGTCAGTCACACCCAGAAATGGCAGATGGCGGTCATCCTTGCCGGCATGGGCGTAGCTTTTGGAATGATTCTCCATCGCCTGCCGCCTGATTTTTCCTTCCTTCAGGCCGTTTCTGTCGCGGGCAAGATGGGCAAGTTGCACGCGGTGGATTTCTCTTTCGATCTTCAGCGGCGCTACACTTTTTGGTCGGGACTCCTCGGCGGTTTCTTCCTCGCGCTTTCCTATTTCGGGACCGACCAGTCACAGGTCCAACGTTACCTCGCTGGTGGCTCGCTCGCCGGGAGCCGCTTCGGCCTGCTCTTCAATGCGGTGCTCAAGTTGCCGATGCAGTTCTTCATCCTTCTCACCGGCGTAATGGTTTTCATTTTTTTCCAGTTCGAAAAGCCGCCGATTTTTTTCAATCAGCCTGCCTACCAGCGCGCGACGCAAACCGCGCAGGCGGGCAAGCTGGCTCTGCTCCAGACTCGCTACGATCAACTCTTCGCGCAAAAGCAGATCGCAGTGCGCAGCCTAACGAGCGCGATGGATTCCCATTCCGCCCGCGCGATCGAAACGGCGACGAGCGCCGTTTTGCGAGCTCAAAAAGAGATCGAGACGATCCGCGGGGAAGTGAAACAAACCTTGAAAGCCGCCGATCCGAAGCTGGAAACGAGCGACGCCGATTACGTCTTCATCACGTTTGTTTTGGACTACCTCCCGCACGGCGTCATCGGGCTCCTCATTGCGGTGATCTTTTGCGCCGGGATGTCTTCGAGCGCGTCGGAGTTGAACGCGCTTGGCTCCACCACGGTGGTGGATTTTTATCGGCCGCTCCTTCACCCACACGCGAGCGAAGCGCATTATCTGCTCGTCTCGAAGTTGCTCACCGCCGCGTGGGGCGGGGTCGCGATTTCCTTCGCACTCTTCGCCAACCTGGTCGAGAACCTGATCCAGGCGATCAACATTCTCGGCTCGATTTTTTACGGCAGCATCCTCGGTATTTTTCTCGTCGCGTTCTTCCTCCGCTTCGTTCGCGGCACCGCGGTCTTTGTCGCGGCGCTGATCTCGCAGGCGCTCGTTCTGATTCTTTTCTACAGCACAACGATCGGCTATCTCTGGTACAACGTGCTCGGCTGCGTAATGGTTTTGATTCTCTCCGCGCTGCTCGAGACGACGCTCTTCCGCGCGCGGCCTTTGGCCTAACGAAATGGCTTCGCCGATCATCTGTTTCGGACAGCAGCCGTGCGGGATTTTTCCGCGGCGGTTTCTGCTTTCGAAAATGCAAACGGCGCAGCGGCTGCAGCGCGAGATCGGCGGCGAGATCGTGTTTTTTTATCACGATAGCGATCACGATCCGCGCGAAACGACGATGATTTTGCGCGATCGGCAGACCGGCGAAGAGAAGCGGCTGAATTTCCAGTTCGCGAACAAGCTGCAAAAACAATTTTCACCGCTCTTCGCGAAGCGCGTTCTGCCGGAGTGGCGGGGGAAAACGGCGCGGCAACTTCCGAACTATGTCTCGCCGGAGTTGGTCGAAGATTTCGAGAAAATCGAGGCAAAGAACGTTGCCGATTTTTGTCTCGAAATGTACCGGCAGCTCGGATTGCTCGAAGGGGTGCGCGTGATGCGATCCGGCGATCCGGATTTTCGGCGTCGCGCGATCGCGGTCGATGATTATTTCGTCGACGTGGCTTATGAAAACGAGCTGGTGCGCGCGCGCATCAGCGCCGATGCACTGCTTCTGCACAGGGGCGGGAATTCCTATCTGAAACTGCCGCTGGAAAAACATGACGCCGCCCAGATCAGCCCGACGCGCGACACGCGGCTGCGCTGGATGCAATCGGTTATTTGCTGCACGCATTACGTGGCGGGCGCGAGCGAGATCAAATATCTGAACACGGAAGAGGCGCCCGGAGTCGAGTTCATCGCACGCGACGAAATCTCCGAGTCTGATCGCGCTTATCTGCCCGATGCGTAAATCATCGTTGAAGATTGGGATCACCTGTTATCCGCTGATCGGCGGTAGCGGAATTCTCGCCACCGCGCTCGGTTCCGAGCTGGCGCGGCGCGGGCACGAGGTGCACTTCTTCAGCTCCGCCCAACCCGTTAGGCTGGATCTCGCGCAGCCGCGCATTTTTTTTCACGAGGTGATCGTGAACGAATACAGCCTTTTCACTTACCCCGATTACACCCTGCCGTTGGCGGTGAAGATGGCGCAGATCGGAAGCGCAGCGGAGCTGGACGTCTTTCATGTGCACTACGCGGTGCCGCACGCGACCGCGGCTTATCTGGCGGTGCAAATGCTGGGTGCGTCGGCGGCGCGCGCGCCGAAGATCATCACAACGCTGCACGGGACGGACACGACATTGCTTGGGCAGGACCCGAGTTATCGACCGGCGATCGAGCACGCGCTCTCGCACTCCGACGCGCTCACGACGGTGTCGGAAAGTTTGCGCGAGGAAACGCTTGCCACCTTTCAGCTCGCCCAGCCGGTCGAGGTGATTCGGAACTTCTTCGTTCCATCCGTTAGGCTGCGGGAGCGCGACGAGGTGCGGCGCGAGCTTGGCCTAACGAACAAAGAATTTCTCATCGTGCACATCTCGAACGTCCGGCCGCTGAAACGGGTCGATCTGCTTCTGCGCAGTTTCGCGGGCGCGCAGAGCCGGCGTTCGCTCCGGCTCCTCATTCTCGCTGGCAGTTCGTTCGCCAGTTATGAACCGCTGCTCGATCAACTCGCCTTGCGCGAGCGCGTCATCGTTAAGGAGCAGGTCAGCGAAGTGGAAGAGTATCTCGATGCCGCGGACGCCGGGCTCTACAGCTCGGAGAGCGAGAGTTTTGGCTTGAGCATTCTCGAGACGCTCTTTCACGGAAAGCCGGTGGTGGCGTTTCGGGTCGGCGGAATTCCGGAGGTGGTGATCGACGGCGAGTGCGGTTTTCTGCATCCATTTGGAGAGATCGAAGCCATGGCCGCGTCGCTTTCCTCGCTCGCTGATTCGCCTGAGCTCGCGCGCGAGATGGGCGAGCGCGGACGCCAGCGCGCCGAGACAAACTTCACCGCCGATCAGATCGTGCCCGAGTATGAGCGACTTTATCGACGAGTCCTGGAGAGACGACCGGGCGGCCAGGTCTTTTCCGGGTAGCGCAGGCGTCTCGCGTGCTGGTTGCGGTGTTCCACCGCAACGAAATTTCCTTGCACCGGACCCGCGGGGCTCGCCAGACGGCAAAGAAAAGTTCGCGATCGCGGGACGCAATCGCCAGCACGCGAGACGCCTGCGCTACCCGGATGGGGAGTTTGCAGTGGAGGGCACTATCTAGCCGGCTGCTTCGGAGTCCGAGCCCCGTTTCCTTCCATGAAGTAGCTGACCTTTCCTACGCTCGTTAGGCTAAGAGTCTGGCGCCAGATGAATTCGCCGAATTCACGTTGCGCCTGGAGTTCGTGAGACTCGGGGGCCGGCGTGAACTCCGAATCGCGGAGCGCTTCCGTGAGGACGCGACCGTCCATCGCTTGGGGAGCTTTCAATCCAAGGAGCGCGAGAACGGTGGGCGCAACATCGATGTTGCCGGTGGGAATTTCGTCGATCCAGCCGCCGCGGAAATCGGGGCCGCTGGCGATCAGGATATTGTTCAGATCGTGGGGACTGAAAGTGCTGTGGGTGCCCTGGCCGAGATTCTTCCCGAGGTCGGAGGCGACTTCGCCGTGGGCCCCGAATTCGTTAGGCGCGTCGTTCCAGCGCGAGGCGACGATGACGTCCGGCGCAGTCGCGCTGGCAATGTGCGCTTGAGCGAGGGTGAACGTGCCTTCTATCTTTTCGCGAGTGAGGATCACGCCGGCGAAATCGGAGTGCTGCAAATATTCGACCAATTTTCGTATGAGGGCGGCATCGTGCCCGACGACGTAAAACTCGACGCTCCCGCCCAGACTAACCACCAGCACCTGGCCGGTTTTAGCCGGCGCGCCAAACTTTCGCACGGCGTCAAAACCCGCCGCGCGCAAGCGGCCGGCGACGTCGACCAAGAGATCGATCGTGGAGAAGCCATGATCGGAAACCACGAGAATATCCGTGCTCGTTAGGGCATTTTTTGCCCGCAAAGCCTCGAGCACACGGGCGAGGTTTTCGTCGCTGCTCTTGATCGCGTCGCTCGCGGCCGGCGAGCTGGGCGCGGTTTCGTGCTGGGTGAGGTCCGGTTCGCTCAGCCAGAGGAGCGAAAATTTCGGCACCTCATCTTTCCAAAGCACTTCAGTGAGCGCGCGCGTGGTCCAGGCATCTTCTCCGCGGTTCGGCAGCGCCGTTCTGCGGGTCGGAAACGGACCAATCGCCGAGACAATTGTCGCCTCCGCGGTCTTTGGCCAAAATTTCCCGCGGTAAATCACGACTGAATGCCTGGCCGCGTCGCTCTCGCGTTTACGGGCGCGATCGGCCAGCTGCGCGACCGGTTTCGAGCCGGCGATGGAGGTCCGATGGCCGGCTGCATGCACGATCTCGGCAACGGTTGGCGCCGTGACATATTTCGCGATGATCTGCGCCTCGCCCCTATCGAGGGCGGGAAAATCGGCCGTGTCGAACGGCTTTAGCGGATCAATCGCGGGGCGAAATTCCTGGTTGGAAATGATGCCGTTATGCTCTGGATAATCGCCCGTCGCGAGGACGGCTCCGTTGACATTCGTGGAGCTCGGATAAGCGGCGTGATGGTTCTTGAAAAAAACGCCGTCCCGCGCCAAAGCGCTGAGTCTGGGCGCGGTCTCGGCGGTGACGAAATCGGGCCGCATCCCATCCCAGACGATGAGGACGACGTGATCGGCCGCGGAAAGATTGCGAACGAGAAGGACGAGAAACGCGCTGACGGCTGTCCTGGCGATGTGCATCAGCGGATAAAGTGCACGTTCGCGAGCGCCGTTTCGAGAATCGTTTGGTGAAGATTCGGTGACGAACGCACCGTTGCCCCGGTGTGTTACGCTCCCGACTTCGATGGGCGCACTCCCGCATTTCCGTTTCCCGGCGTCGCGCCGTCTGCAGCTGAGTCGCGAATTTTCGCGGGTGCGGACCGAAGGGCGGACGGTGCGCGGCGGGCTGTTGCTGCTGGGCGTGCTCGATTTGGGAGACGCTTCGGAATTTCGCGTGGGACTCGTCACTTCGAAACGGGTGGGGGGCGCCGTGATGCGCAATCGGTTGCGCCGGCGGTTGCGAGAGATTGTGCGGCGGCATCAACATGAGGTGCGGGAGGGCGTGTGGATGGTGGTGGTGACGCGGCCGGCGGCGGCGCGGGCGACCCCCGCGGCGTTGGAGGCGGAGTGGTTGAAGCTGGCGGGACGGGCAGCGGTGCTTCTCCCTTCCGCCGGTTCCTGATCCTGCTCTTGCTCCAATCTTCCTATTCCTGGATTTGGAGCAAGAGCAGGACCAGGATTAGGAGCAGAGGGCAGAGATTTGCGTCTCGCGCGGCGCGCCCCTATTCTACGCCCCTGCCGATGGTTTCGCTCGTTCGTTTCCTCATTCGCGCCTACCAATGGACGCTCTCGCCGATTCTCTCCGCGCTGGGCGGCCCGAGCACGGGTTGCCGGTTTCATCCGACTTGTTCGGCTTACTTGCTCGAGGCGGTGGAACGTTACGGCGCGTTTCGCGGGGGCTGGCTCGGGCTGAAACGGCTCGGGCGTTGCCAACCGTGGGGCGGGCAGGGCGAAGATCCGGTTCCGCCGCGGCAGGAGCGCCTTCATTCTCACGGCTTCGCTTGTGAATAGGCCGGCCGGCTCAGTTTATGGACCGCCAAGCCTGGATTGCCGTCACCCTTGCCATCATCGGGCTGATCGCCTGGCAGGTTTATACACTGCAACATCCGCGACCGTCACCCGTGCGCACCCTGGCTTCGCCCACTCCGGGGGTAGTCGCAGCGACGAGCGCGACGCCTACGCCTGCGGCCTCCGCCGCGCTTCAGCCTAACGAGCCCGCGGCCACGCCGGTGCCGGCGTCGTTTCCGGAGAAAACGGCGAGCTTGCGCAACGGCGATGTGCAGCTGCGCCTAACGAATCGAGGCGGGGGGATTGCCGAGGCGGTGCTGCCGCAACACAAGGCCGAAAACGGCCAGCCAGTGAAGCTGAATGCGGCGAACCGGGTGCCGATCGGGGCGATCCTGGAGAAACCGGCCACGCCGCAGCTGGCTGAGTTTACGGTCGTGCCAGCTCCGGCGGGGAGCGTGCAGTTCGAGCGCGCGTTGCCGAATGGCGTGACGCTGCGGAAGAAGTTCACGCTTCCCGCGCCGCCTAACGAAAAGGATAACTACGTCGCGCAGCTCGAGGTGGATTTCCAAAACAACGGCACGGCCGCGTACACAAATCCCGGCTACTTCGTTGCACTCGGTTCGGCGGCCCCGATCCATCGTAACGACATGCCGAATTACACCCGGGCAACCTGGTGCATCAACGGCAAGGCGAAATATACCGACGTGAGCTGGTTCGCGGCCCAGAATTATCCGTTCGTCGGGGTGCAGAAACGCGCCGCGCAGCAGTACTTCAACGAGCCGCTTGCCGGCGCGGAATGGGTCGGTGTAAGCAACCAGTTTTTCGTGACGCTGGCGACACCGCTCACGACCAAAGCGACTTCCGTCTGGGCGACGCGTTTCGAAGCCGGCGCGACGGCGAAAGGCAATCCGGAATACGGCGTTGAAAGCGCGATGGGCATGCCCGGCTTTCAGGTGCCGCCGGGGAAGACCGAGGCCGTGCAATTCCAGCTCTACCTCGGGCCGAAGCTCTACCATCGCCTCGCGCAACTGACCCACGACGAAGCCGAGATCATGGACTTCGGCCTCTGGAAATTGGTCAGCCAGGCGCTCCTCAACATGATGAATTTCCTGCACAGTTTCCTGGGCAATTACGCCCTCGCGATTCTCGTGCTCACCGCCATCATCAAGCTCATCCTCTGGCCCCTGCAAACGAAGGCCAACAAATCGATGCGGCGCATGTCCGCCCTCTCGCCCAAGATGCAGGAGCTGCGCGAAAAGTTTAAGGACGACCCGACGAAGATGAACTCCGAGGTCATGAAACTCTACAAAGATTACGGCATCAATCCCGTGAGCGGCTGTCTCCCGATGATGATCCAGATTCCGATTTTCTTCGGCCTGTTCACGATGCTGCGGCAGGCAGTCGAGCTGCGCAACGCGAGCTTCCTTTGGGTGCACGACCTCTCGCAACCAGACACTGTCGCGCACATCCCGGGGATCGGCTGGCCAATTAACATCCTGCCTTTGATCATGGCCGCGACCAACGTCTGGCTCATGCGCCTCACGCCCAAAAGCGGCGACGCCACCCAGCAACGCGTCATGATGTTCATGCCGCTGATCTTTGTTGTCTTCTGTTACAATTTTGCGGCGGCGCTCGCTTTGTATTATACAACTCAAAACCTGTTCACGATTCTGCAGTTGTATCAGAACAGGAACCAACCGCTGCCTAAGCTGGAGAAGGTGAACCAGTCGGCCAGGCGCAAAGGAAAGGGACGTTGATGAGCACCGAGACCCAGCCCAAAGCCAACGCGAAGGAACTTCTCGACACGATGCTCGGCTATCTCGGCTTCGTCGTGCAAATCGAAGAGATCGAGAGCGACGGCAGCAATCCGACCCTGCAGATTTACACCGAAGAAGCCGACCGCCTGATTGGCCGCGACGGCGAGACGCTCGACGCCATCCAATTTCTCCTCAACCGCGTCCTGCAGGCGCAAGACGCCGACGCACCAAAATGGGTGGTCGATTGCGAAATGTATCGCTCGATGCGGGAAGACAAAATCGTCCATCACGTCCGGCTTCTGGCCGAGCGGGTGCGCATTTCGGGGCGTCCCTTGCAGCTCGAGCCGATGAACTCCTACGAGCGGCGCATCGTGCACGAGGCATTTAAGGACGATCCGCAAATCGGCACCTGGAGCCCTTCCGATTCCGCGCGGATCAAACAAATCACGCTCATCCGGCGTCCCGCAACAAACGAAGCCGGCGCGTAAGGCGAACGTAGCGGGCTGCGGGGAGAATATTCTTTGCGTCGTGGGCGGCGGCGCTGATTTTTCGTGCCGTTAGGCACATCTTTGGCTTCCCTGAATTCCCGCAATGCGCACCCGCACCTTTTTACCCCGGCCAGAGTATCCACGGCCCGACCGGCAACGCGGTCTGGTCCAGGGTGTCGACTGGCTGAACCTGAATGGGGCGTGGGAATTTCGGTTCGACGGAGCTCGCGTGGGCCAGGAGCAAGGCTGGTTTCAACCAAACGACGAGAGCTGGCCCGATCAGATCGTCGTGCCGTTTTGCTGGGAATCGCTGGCGGCATGGGGCGAGGCGGATGCAGCCGGCAACGACAACTACTATTCGACGCGCGTTTATCGAAATCCGCTCGAAGTAACCTCGCAAAATTATCGGAGCGCGGCCCGTTTTGAAGTCGGCTGGTATCGGCGCAAGATCGAAATCCCCGACCACGAATCGTGGTCAGGAAAGCGGGTGATCGTCACGATTGGCGCGGCCGATTTTTTTACCGACGCTTGGTGCAACGGCCAGCCGCTCGGTCACCACGAAGGCGGCTACACGCCGTTCGAGTTCGATCTCACGGATGCCTTGCGCCGCAACGCGGATGGGCATCTTGCCGGGACGATGGTTTTGCGGGTCGAGGATCCGATGAACAATGTCGATCAACCGGTCGGAAAACAATGGGGCTGGTACAGCAGCGCAAGCGGCATCTGGCAGACCGTCTTTGTCGAACCGCGAGCGGCCTGCTTTATGGAGCGATTTGAGATCACGACCGACATCGCGAAATCCGTCGCGCGTTTCAAGATTTTCTGCAACGGCGGGACCGAGGTGTCGTTAGGCATTACCAGTCCGACGGGTGAGCTATCGGCCGAGCGCGCTCCGGTGGTCGCGGGCGTGGCGGAATGCAAGGTTTGGCTGGGGCGGGCGCTGCTTTGGGATCCCAGTTCGCCGCAGCTCTACCGGTTGGAATTGACCCTGCACGGCGAGGGCGAATTGACCGACGTCGTGCACAGTTATTTTGGGATGCGCAGCCTCGCGGCCGAGCCAGTCGAGGAAGCCGGGTCGCCGGGCGCACTCTCCTTGAACGGCGAGCCGATCTACCTGCGCGGCGCTCTTTACCAATCGTATTACCCCGACGGCGTCTACACCGCGGGTGATACCGAAGCGTTGCGCGACGACATCGTCTTCGCGAAACGCGCCGGTTTCGATCTTCTGCGCATCCACATCAAGATCGACGATCCGCTGCTCCTCTACTACGCAGATACGATCGGCATGCTGCTCATGTGCGACCTCCCGAATTTCGGCGAAGGCGGCGATACGGAAACCGGGCGGCGCCGCTACGAAACGATGATGCGGCGGGGGATCGAGCGCGATTTCAATCATCCCTCCATTATAGCCTGGTGTTTGTTCAATGAGACCTGGGGGTTCGGCGGACAGGCTTCGTTCGTGAAGCTGATCAATCCCGCGATGCAGGAAAACCTCGCCCTTACCCCGGTGAGCGCGGCCGGCACGAAGCTGAGCAATGAGAGCGCCTATCAGTGGGTGCAGACAATGTGGCAGCTGGCGAAGTCACTCGATCCGACCCGGCTCGTCGAAGACATGAGCGTAGTCGCGTGGGAGCACCTGCAGTACTACGGCCATGGCGAGACGGACGTGAATTCCTGGCATTTCTACACCGACAACTACGCGCGCGCGCGCCGGCAGATCGCTGACGTAGTCGAGCAGACTTATGCCGGCTCGACCTTCAATTTTGTCCCCGGATTTCAGCAGGGTTCGCAACCGCTGATCGCGAGCGAGTACGGCGGGATCGGGGCACTCGACGGCGATCGCGATACGAGCTGGTCGTTCAAGTTTCTGACTAACGAATTGCGCCGCCACGGGAAGCTCTCCGCCTATATCTATACTGAGCTGCACGACGTCGAGTGGGAACGGAACGGCTTTCTCAACTACGATCGGACGGCGAAGCAGTTCGGCTACGATCCAGCGATGGTGAACCAGGGCGACGTGCTCCCGATCGACGCGCCACCGATCCAACGATGTCCTCCCGGAGAAGAGGTCAGCGTGGAGGTTTTCTCCTCACACTTTTCTCGGAAACACCGGCCCGATGTCAGCCTGCAATGGCGCTTCAGCGGGATGGATTCGCTCGGCTGGATGCACGACCCGATCGCGGCGGGAAGCGAGCTGATCGAGTTCCCGCATTTGCGGGTCGCACTGGCCAGGCGGCTCGCGTTGCGCATGCCGAAGCAGACTATGCTCGGCACCCTCTGGGTGCGCGCCGTGATGGAAGACGGCACGCTCGCAGCCTCCAACTACGTGCAGTTTTTTATCGATGCGGGATCTCCGCCCTGGCAGCAACTGAACCGGCAAACCGTTTACCGGCTGGACGCGCACAGTTGGAGCAGCGCGGAGTGGAACGCGGGCGCTTCCACTCGTGAAGAAGCAATGCGCGACGGCGCGGCGCGCGGACGTGGGCGCGGTTTTTTTGAATGGAAATTTCCTGTTGGTCCGGCGGAGCTGCGCGACGTGCGCCGCATCAAAGTCTTATGCGAAGCATCCGCCACTCGCGAGGATGCGCCGCAAACCGATTGCTTCGCGCAACCGAGCACGTTGCGCCTGCTCCTTAACGGCGTTCCGGTTTATCGCACCATCCTGCCGAATCACCCGCACGATGCGCGCGGCGCGCTCACTTACCTGCGAGGCGGCCGCGGCGCCTACGGCTATCTTTGCCACGCCACGATCGAAGCGGACTTGCTCGCCGAAGTGCTGCGGCAGATGAAAGGGAGCCATCTGCGCCTGCGCTGCCTCGTTCCGCGGAACGAGCCGCCGAGCGGCGGCCTAACGATCTACGGTTATGATTGCGGCCGCTATCCGATTGGGCCGACCCTGATCGTGGAGTGACTCTGGCCGGTGAACGATAGATCTTCGACCGTGCTAGAACCTGGCGTGTTCCAAAGTTTTTTTCTCGGCGGCGTGGAGTGCTCTACTCACATCACGCGCAACGGACGAAGGCTCGATCTCGTCCACGCCACTAAGCACGACGAGTTTGCCGAAAGCGACTACCGGCTGATGCAGCGACACGGCATCCGCACCGTCCGTGAAGGTCTGCGCTGGCACCTGATCGAACCCCGGCCGCGCCATTTCGATTTCTCCAGCGCAGCCGCGAGCGTCCAAGCCGCCCGAAGCACCGGCACGCAAGTCATCTGGGATCTCTGGCACTACGGGTGGCCCGACGATATCGATATTTTCGCCTCGGAATTTATCGATCGCTTTGTCGATTTCGCCAAGGCCGCGGCTGAGCTTTTCTCGGAAAATTTCGAGGAGCCTCTCGTTTGTCCGATCAACGAGATCTCGTTTTTCTCCTGGGCGGGGGGCGACGCCGGATTTTTCTTTCCGTTCGCGCATGGCCGTGGCGACGAGATGAAGCGCCAATTAGTTCGCGCGAGTATCGAGGCCATTGGCGCGATCCGGGCGGTCAATCCACGCATCCGGATTTGCCAGATCGATCCGTTGATCAACGTCACCGCGGAAGATTCGGCGCCCGAGAATGTCGCGGCGGCGAAGGGTTATCACGAGAGCCAATTCGAGGCGTGCGACATGATAACCGGTCGCCTTGCACCGGAACTGGGCGGCCACGATGACTTCGTCGATCTCATCGGCCTCAACTACTACATTCATAACCAATGGACCCATCCCGGCCATGCTGGATCGATGCTCGTTCCTTCCGATCCGCGCTATCGCCACGTGCGCGATTTGCTACAGGAGAATCACTCCCGTTACGGCAAGCCGATCTTCGTGGCGGAGACGGGAATTGAGGATGAAACGCGTCCTGCCTGGCTGCGTTATATCTGCAACGAAGTTTATGCCGCGCTGGCTGCGGGCGTGCCGGTGGAAGGCATCTGTCTATATCCGATCATTAATCATCCTGGCTGGGACGACGATCGGCACTGCTATAACGGTCTTATGGATTACGCCGACGCCAACGGGAAGCGGGAAATCTATGAGCCGCTCGCGCGTGAACTGGCGCGACAAGAGGAAATGGTCGGAGAAATTCGCTCGGGCAGAACGCCGTTTGTGGATCGGCGGGAAACCGACGTCTCCGCGCTCGATTGGGCAGCGCATGTCATGGAGGTGCGCACCGATGAGAATCGGATTTAGACGCTTCTGAGAGGCACGGAAACATCGCCAGGTCTGTCGGACGCCAGCGCAACTCGCCCGCTTGTTTCGCTCAGCTCTACTTCTTGCTCGTCGACTTTTTCTTCGTCGGCAGGTTCTTGCGCTTCGTGCTCGCGAACTCCTCGAGCTGCTTTTTGCTCATTGATTTCTCCATGCTTTTCGAGGCGCCTTTGAGCGATGATGTTTTCGCCTCCCCACGTTTTGCGGCGAGCGCCGCTCCCGCCGCCATCTGCTGTTTCTTGGATTTCGCTGGCATAAAAACATTACGCACACGAGGGTGCTAGTGGTTCTCTGAGCCTCGTTGTTATAATTACTAGAAAAATTTCGTTGCCCTCCACGCCGCGATACTTCATACTCCGCTCCATGTTCGTCAGCTTCAAAGTTTTCGTTTGCCTCGGCCTCCTTTTCGCCCTCAGCGCCGTCGCTCTCGCCGCACCCGATTGGAAGATCGTTAAAATCGGCGGCCGCGAATATCTCACGGCCGACAACGTCGCGAAATTCTACGGGCTTCCGACCGGGGTTGCGCCGATCGAGAAGCATCTCCGGTTCGATAACGGCACCAACTCGGTAGAGTTCCAGCTCGATAGCCGCGAGGTCCTGATCAACGGAGTCCGCAACTGGCTCTGCTTTCCCGTCACCGAAAAGGGTGGCGAATATCTCGTTTCCCGCGTCGATCTCGCCAAAACCCTCGAGCCGCAGCTGCGTCCGCAGATGATCTCGAATCTCGGCCACTTCAAGACAGTCGTCCTCGACCCCGGGCACGGCGGCTACGACAAAGGCGCCATCAGCCCCTACGGCTGCGAAAAGGATTTCGCGCTCGACGTCGCGCGCAACATCAAGCCGCTGCTCGAAGCCAAAGGGCTCGAAGTAAAAATGACGCGCGACAGCGACATCTTCGTGCCGCTGGAATTGCGCGCGCGGATCGCCAACGCGACGAAAGATTCGATTTTCGTCAGCATCCACTTCAATGCCACCGACGCGAATCCCTCGGCCCAAGGCTTCGAGATTTTCTCACTCACACCGCGCGGCGCGCCGTCTACTGCGGACGACGCGCTCGCGCTACGGTTTATGAACATGCAGGCCGGCAGTGCGGTCGACGCGCCCAGTCTGGCCCTCTCGATGAGTGTTTTTCATTCAGTCGTCGGCCATTTTTCCGAGGTGGATCGCGGGATTAAGCGCGCCCGCTTCGCGGTTCTTCGCCTAACGAAAATCCCCGCAGTCCTGATGGAAGGCGGGTTTCTTACCGAGCGTGGCGAGAGTCGCTTGATCGCGAAGAGCGCGTGGCGCGCGCAGCTCGCGCAATCGATTGCCACCGGCATCGTGAATTACAAAGGCCTGGTCGATCACAAGACGCCTCCCATGATGGTGGCGGATTATCGGCGCGAGTTTGAAGGCCAGCTCGTCCTGCGTGACGCGAACGCGCCGGTCAAACCGGAAGCGTCGCCCGCCTCGGTAGTCATACCGACAAGCAATTGATATCGCGCGCCGCTGCATTTCTCACCGGCTGCGAAATCGATTCCGTGGGGACCCGTGCTGCATCCGAATGGGATTGACGGCTTTTCGCCGGATGTTCAGGCTGGTTGGAATCAACCAACCAACAAACAAAGGAGCATCCATGAAAAAACTAATGAGTTTCACGCTGATTGCCTTGTTCGCGAGCACGGTACTCGCGCTTGCGTCGCCGGATAAAGCCGCACTCGAAGCGAAAGAAAAGGCCGCCTGGCAGGCGTTCAAAGACAAGAAATCCGACGACTTTAAAAAAGTCGTGAGCGCGGAGATGATGGGCGTTTATGCCGAAGGCGTCTCCGACATGGCCAAGGAAGAAGCCGACATGCAGAAGTGGGACATGAAATCGTTTGCGATCAGCGATTACAAAGTGGTCTCCGGCGAAGCCGACACCGCGGTCACCACCTACACCGTAAAGCTCGAGGGCACCTACGACGGGAAGGATGCTTCCGGCACCTACGTCGCGGGCTCTGTCTGGAAAAAGCAACATGGAGAATGGAAAGCCATTTTCCACACCAACATTAAAGAGGCAGCCCCGGCAAAATAGTCGCCGTCGGCGTTAAAATTGAAGAGGCAGCGCGCTCGTCCGGAGCGCGCTGCCTGCGCAAGCCGGACGGGCGCGGGATTGACTTCATCGCTTCGGTCCCTGAACTTCAAGACAACTGCGGGGGAGCCCATTGGCTGAGAGTTCGGCGACGATCGCCGGAGACCCCTTGAACCTGATGCGGGTAATGCCGTCGCAGGGAGCGAGGAGTTCTTGGCCATGCGTTTTCCGCGCATGGCTTTTTTATGAACAGGCACGCCGAAGGAATCTGGAAACCAGGAAACCACGAGAAGAATTCTGGTTCCTGTCCTTTCCTGGCTTCCTGGCCTCCAGATTGATTCTACCTTTATGATCGCAACCAAAGACTCACTCGAACCGAAATCCTCCGACTACGTGATGCCAAATTCGCAGCGCGTTTACGTCGAGGGCGAAATCCATCCTGAGGTCCGCGTGCCTTTCCGCGAGATCAGCCTTGCGCCGACGAAAGATTTCAGCGGCAACCTCGAGCCTAACGAGCCCGTGCGCGTTTATGACACGAGCGGGCCGTGGGGCGATCCGAAATTCGCGGGTGACTCTGGCAAAGGCATCCCGGCTTTGCGCCAGGAATGGATCAGCGGGCGAGGGGATGTGGCGGAATACGACGGCCGCGAAATCAAGCCGGAAGACAACG
>JACDGM010000164.1 GCA_013815325.1 Chthoniobacterales bacterium | reverse complement strand
TCGGCGAGCATTCGTTTCAACTGCTCGAACAAGGCTGCATTACCTGCTGTCCGATACTCTTCCTCGAGTCGCGCGAGCACTTGCTCCAGCAGTCGTAAAGCCCATCGGCGCTCATAAATTCGGTCCGCGCTCAACGTGTCCGCCGGCTCGAGGTCAGCCCGCTCTCGCGCCAACAGCTCCTCCAATGGCACAAGCGGTCGGCCTCCGCCGCGCTTCACCGCCATCGCGCGGCGGTGCGCCTTGGCCAGGAAATTCTTGAGCGATGCAAGAAGATAGGAACGTAAACGCCCCTTCTCCTGCCGGACTCCATCCAGGTCTTTTCTCTCGAGCAGCAGTGCAAAAAAATCCTGGGTGAAGTCCTGCGCTTCCTCTGGAGTGTAGCCCTGCCGCCTAACGAAGCCATAGAGTGGCCACCAATAAGTGCGGCAGAGCCGCTCGAGCGCTTCTCGCGCGATTACCGATTCACCTTGCGCGGTTAAGACAACGCTCCAGTGAGTGGTGGCAAATTGGTGGCAAATGCGACAGCTCCGTTTTGTGCGAGGCCCAGGCAGCGTTGGGATTCTTTGGCGATCGGTCCAGCCACAGGCCCGAAGGTACCTCCGAAGAGGACAGAGAGAAGAAAAAAGTCGCTCGGCCATCTCTGCGTTCTTTGCGGTTATGTTCATGCTACCGTTGCTGCCACACCCATTACCGGAATGAATATCAGCACGAGCGACGACGCAGCACGATGGCGGGGGAGGGGAGTGATCGCGCGCTACCGAGCGTATCTTCCGGTCGCCGAGACGACGCCCGTGATCTCGTTAGGCGAAGGCGGCACGCCGCTGATTCATTCGCCGCGCTTGAGCGCAGCGATCGGGCGCGCCTGCGGGGTCTTCGTGAAATATGAAGGGCTCAATCCGACCGGTTCCTTCAAGGACCGGGGGATGACCGTGGCCGTCTCCAAAGCCGTGGAGCGCGGCGCGAAAATGCTCATCTGCGCATCCACCGGGAATACCTCCGCATCCGCGGCCGCCTATGCGGCGCGCGCAGGGATCGGTTGCGCAGTCGTGCTTCCGGCCGGCAAAATCGCGAGCGGGAAAATGGTGCAGGCTGTTGCTTACGGAGCGCGGATCGTGACGATCGAAGGAAATTTCGATCAAGCGCTCGAGATCGTTAGGGCCCTCGGCCAGCGGGACGATTTCGCGATCGTGAATTCAATCAATCCCGACCGGATCGGCGGTCAGAAAACGGCCGCCTTCGAGATCGTGGAAGAATTGGGCGAAGCGCCCGACTTTCATCTCCTGCCGGTCGGCAATGCGGGAAACATTACGGCTTATTGGGCGGGCTACGAAGATTTTTGTAATGCCGGAAAAGCGAAACGGCGGCCGAAGATGATCGGTTTCCAGGCTGCTGGCGCGGCGCCAATTTTTCGCGGAGAAATTGTCGTTAGGCCAGAAACCGTCGCCACCGCCATCCGGATCGGAAAGCCGGCGAGCTGGTCGCAGGCGAAGCGCGCGATCGCCGATTCCGGCGGCATGATTGACATCGTGAGCGATGAGGAAATCCTTGAGGCGCAGCGGTGGCTCGCGCGCGGGGAAGGGATTTTCGTCGAGCCCGCGAGCGCGGCGCCGATTGCGGGCTTGCTGCGGGCGGCCGGAGCAGAAAAAGTCACAGCACATTTCTCGGCGGCGTCGATCCCAGACGGCAGCCGCATTGTTTGCACCGTCACCGGTCATGGGCTGAAGGATCCGGAGGCGCTCGCGTCTGCGATTGCGGCGGCGCGCCCGGTTCCGCCTAACGAGACCGCGGTTCTGCGCGCGCTCGACACGGCGCGGAGTTGACACCGCCGCGAGACTGGAGAAAACGGGGCGGCGCGCTTCATCATGGGTTTGATTGTTCAGAAATACGGTGGCACTTCGGTCGGCAGCGCGGAACGAATCCAGCGGGTGGCGGAGCGTTTGATTGCCGCGCAAAAATCCGGCCAGGACGTCGTCGCGGTCATCTCCGCGATGGCGGGCGTAACCGACGAGTTGATAAAACTCGCGCACGAGTTGTCGCCGCAGCCGAGCCCGCGCGAGATGGACGCGCTCCTCGCGACAGGCGAGCAGGGAGCCAGCGCGCTCGTCGCCATGGCCGTGAACGCCCTCGGCGGAAAGGCAGTTTCCTTAACCGGAGCCGCGGCCGGAATCGTGACCGATGGCGTCCACACCAAGGCGAAGATCTCGCATATTTCTCCGCGGCAAATTCACGAGCTTTTGGCGGAGGATTTCATCGTGATCGTCGCCGGCTTTCAGGGTCAGAGCACGCAAGGCGCGATCACGACGTTAGGCCGCGGCGGTTCTGATTTAACCGCGATCGCGCTCGCCGCAGCTTTGAAGGCCGACGACTGCCAGATCTTCACGGATGTCGATGGCGTCCACACTTGCGACCCGCGCGTGGTCCCCGACGCGAGCAAGATCGACGAGATCGCCTACGACGAACTGCTCGAGATGGCGGGCGCCGGCTCCAAGGTTATGCAGTCGCGCGCGGTCGAGTTTGCGAAGAAATTCGGCGTCGGTTTCGAGGTCCGCTCGAGTCTGAAAGACAGGCCCGGCACTCAGGCAAAAGCGACGCCGGCGAATATGGAAGACGTCGTCGTGCGCGGAGTGAGCCTCGAGCGCAACCAGGCGAAGGTGACGATTTGCGGCGTGCCCGACCGCCCTGGCTGCGCCGGCGTGATCTTCTCCGCCATCGCAGGCGCAAGCTTGAATGTCGACATGATTGTGCAAAACGCCTCCAGCACCGGCACGACCGATCTTTCCTTCACGCTGCACAAAGATGACTTCACCCTCGCCGAAAAAACGCTCATGCCGCTCGTCGCGCAGATCGGCGCCGAGGGCCTGAGTGCGACGAGCAATGTCGCAAAGCTCAGCGTCGTCGGCATTGGGATGCGTTCGCACGCGGGTGTCGCCTCGCGGCTTTTCGCGTGTCTCGGCGAAGCGGGGGTGAACATCCAACTGATCTCCACCTCAGAGATAAAAATTGCGGTCGTGATTGCCGAAGAAGACCTAGAATGCGCCGCCCGCGCAACGCACGCCGCCTTTGGCCTGGCGGGACCGAGAAGGCCGTCGTCCGCCGCAGCCGGTTAGCGACTTTTGCGCCTAACGAGTCAAGGCCGGTGCACCGGCACGACGTAGATTTCCGCGACGTTTGCGATGCGCATTTTCCAGCCGAAAAAAGACTTGTAAGCAGCCGCCGCCGGATGATCGGCGCGACCGTGGAATTGAAAATCCGTCTTCGCCACTTTCCAAGTCGAGCCATCCTCCAGCCGAATGATCTGGCGCGGAGTGATGCTCGTGATAACACCATCAACCCGGCTTACGATCAATTGTAATTTCTCCCGCTTCGTGGCCTTCTGCGCCGCCTTCTCGCGGTCGCCTTGCAGCCAGGCATCCAGCCTGGACAGCTCATCGGGTGAGAGCTTTTCCAAGCCGGCGGCTCTGAATTCCTCGGGAGTCATCGCCTGGCGAATGCCGGCAGATGCATCCTGCCCGAAAGCGCCAGCTACCTGGCCTAACAAAAGACCGGCGGTGAGTAGGAGCGCGAGGAGCGGGGATGTCAGTCGAAAGTTGGTTCTGTTCATAATGCGAGCGCAGGCTAACAAGAGACAGGAGTCGGTCAAGGCAGAGCGTGTCGGCCGCTGGGCGCTGGTCTCTTTCAAATCTCCTTGCTCATCCGCCAATGATCGACTCCCCCGAAGAGCCGTTCCGCGGGCCCTTCAACGCAATAGCCGCGCTGCTCATAGAAACGCTGTGCGCTCTCTCGCGCGTTGAGGACGATCCGTTTCGCCCCGGCATCGCGCGCGCGTCCCTCCAGGGCCTCTAACAGGCGACTTCCGAGACCACAATTTTGCGCCCGCGGATCAACCGCCATGAAACGGACCTGGGCCTCGAACGGCGTATTGAAGTGCAAACGACCGGCGGCGAGCGCGTCGCCGTTCGCCGCCCGAAACATCAAGTGAATGCTTTCCTGCTCGCGATCATCGCGCTCCGAACCGCGCGGCTGCGCCCAGGGCGCACGGAGCACGCGCCAGCGCAAATCGAAGTATCGCTCGAAGTCGGCGTCCGTTGTAGGAACAACGAGCGAAGCGTCCTTCGATTGTTTCCATTGAGCATCTCTGTCATTCGCCATCAAAAGAGTTTGCCCAATCACGCGGCATATTCATCCACAATCGAAATCTCGTTTTATGAAACGACTGCCTCATCCGAATCGGTTACGAATGACATCAGACAATATATGTCATATAAAGTCCCAGAGGGGGCGTGGCGGTCGTGAGTTTGGAGATACCCTCGGCATCTTGATTGCTCTGCGCTTCGTCGCTCCCATGCTCTCGGCCGTGGGCAGTGTCGGCGCGATCATTATGGGCCTCATCACTCTGAGCTTCCTTTTGACAACGCCGGGTGTGTGGCA
>JACDGM010000077.1 GCA_013815325.1 Chthoniobacterales bacterium | reverse complement strand
GGGAAAGCTTCAGAAAAGCTAAACTGCTCGACGCTGTGACCCATGGCCCGCCACTGCTTGGCCAGCTCCATCCAGACACGGCAGGCGCCCAGCCGCACATCCCAGGGGAGATCGAGGACAATAAGGATGCGCAACGGCCTGCTGGCGGAGATTTGCGGGTCCATATCGCGAGCGCTAGCGCAAAAGATTTGTCCAAAATTTGTGCCGCACCGGGTTCACATAATGTCGCAGCATAATCTCGGGACCGGCATAGCGATCGGCATAGACGAATTGATCGTCCAGCTCGAGAACACATTGCCGCGAATCAAGCGGACGCGCCCCATTCGCATGCATGGTGAGATGCGTGATCGTCTGATTCGTAAAGAAAGTGGGCTCGCCTTCCAGTTCGAGGTAACGCTCGATGCCTAACGACCAGTCAAGCTGCCGAAACAAAAGGAGCAGCCCGGTGTTAACCGGATTCCGCTCTTCCGCCGGAGCGCGAAAGATGCGCCGATCCGCGGAACACGATCGGCAGTCGGGCAGGTAAAATGCCGGGACGTCTTGCGCTGCAACCCATTGTCTCAGCTCGGACGCGCCGGGAAAAAACAACACATCCGAGTCGGCATAGAGCGCGGGGCCCTCTTTCGGTAGCGACATGATCACGCCGAGTTGTTTCCCCAGCGGATGAGTGGCGACATAGCGATGGAATTTTTCCGGCAAACCCGCGGGCAGCCATTCGCGAGATGGGCGGACGGAGACGACGGGGTCGATCGCTTCCAGGAGCCGGATGCTGCCCGGCGAATGCGAACCATCGGAGATGACAGTGAAGCTGACGGGCCGGCCGGCGTGCCGCAGGAACGAGCGAATCGAGCGTACCTGCTCCGGGAGCGAATCTTCATTGGAAAAAGAGAACACGCCAAGGGGGAGCTCGCGCGGGGCATCCACGGGTTGCCTAACGATGATAGGAAGAAGAATCCGGTAAGTCTTGCGGCACCAATCGCCTTCAAGGCAGGCAAGGTGGTAGCCAAAGTTAGGCAGTCCCATAAGCGCGCGCCTCCTCCCAGCCTCGAAATCCGTTATAGCTCAAGCCCAGGTTAAGAAGCAGGCTGGGGAACACGGAGAACAGGTTGAAGGTCAGCACGCCGCTCACGCTGCCAAAATCAACGAAGGGAAAGAGCGCCAGCTGAGTCCCGAGGGTGAGCGGAATATAGAGCCACGAGCCCGTGATCCAGGCACGAGAAGCGTTCAGCGTCCATACCGTGCTCGCTACCATAAACAGCACGGCACTGCCTACCATCAGCACCAGCTCGTGCTGGAGATGCGCATAACGGGGACCAAGGACAAAAAGAAATTCGTTAGGGAAAAAGATCGCGCCGGCCAGAACCATGAGACTGAAGGCAGCCACTCCGCCGACAATACCGGCGTAGAGCAAGCCGAGTCGCCGTTTCTCCTGGCAACGCGCGAAGGCCGGCGCGAAAATATTGATGATCAGGCTCCCCAGCACAGTGAAAATCATCGCCAGCCGGCCGAGCGCACCCACCTCCGCGATGGAGCCGGAGCGGCGCGCGAAGAAGCTGATCAGCAGGATTGTGATCTGTCCCTGCAGGCAAAAGAAAATGGCGTTGGGAGCTTGTTTGCAGATCAAGCCAATCATCGCCTTGCGGTCCTCCGCGTTCTCCTGCGTATGCAGGTCGATGACTCCGGCCGCATAGCGGTGCATAAGGAAATACTGAAAGAGCAAAGTAATCGCGCCGACGATCGCGGCGGTGGCGGCATTAAGGAAAGTAAAAGCAAGCGCTAGGAGAACGGTGAGGCGGAAGAGTGATCCGGAAAAGTCGATTACCTGTATCTGGCGAATATCCGAACGCAGCCGCGGAATCACCTCGAGGACACCGAGAGAGAGTTGAGAGAGCAAACCAACAAGCACCGCGGCGATAAGAAGGAGCGTGTAGAGAACCGACGCACCGTTCCTGGTGAGCATGAAATAGAGCAGCGGCGTAATCGCAAGAATGGATACGGACCCGAGCCTGCGGCGGAGACGCAGACCGGTGCTCACGAGTTCTCCGAAACGGCGGCCATCCTGCCAGACGCGCCCGCCGATCGAGACCATCCCGATGCTAATCCCGATATCAGCGAGCACGTTGAGCGTGCCCTGCATGGTATTGGCGATGGTGAAGAAAGCGTATTCCCGCTGGTCCATTCGCCTAACGAGCAAAATACCGCTGGCAAAGCCAATTAGCTGCACCGCCACTTGCACAGAGGCAAAGCGGCCGACCAGGCGCGCGAACTGAAAGGCGCGCGCAGCCGCAGGAGCAGGCGGAGCTGCGGTGGTTGCCGGTTCGGGAGAAATCATGGCGCGAGCATCCACTTCACGAAAGGCGCCGGAGCTGCTTGCCGCCGCTCGAGAGGCGGA
Organism: Chthoniobacterales bacterium; assembly: GCA_013815325.1. GTDB lineage: Bacteria > Verrucomicrobiota > Verrucomicrobiia > Chthoniobacterales > UBA10450 > Palsa-1392. The sequence goes on along the minus strand of JACDGM010000077.1, from coordinate 18,314 downwards.
TCGGTCGGACAGCTAGACGCGGTGGCCGTGTTCCCGGCCGGCCGCGCGCAAAGGATCTTCCACCCCGGTGGGCGCTGGCGTTGGCGTAGCCGGCGGCGTGTTATAGTACTCCGCGTATTGGTAGTAATAGTATTCCGGCAGCGAGGTATCGACGTAATTCAAAATGACTCCTGGGACGTTGACCTGCCGGTTGTAGAGTAGCTCGAGAGCCTTCTTCGTGAGACGCGCCGAAGTGTAGGAAAGCCGGACCACAAAAAGCGTGGCGTCAATCTTGGGCGCCAGACTGGTGGTATCATCCGCGGCGAGGACCGGGGAGCTATCGATGATGATGTAGTCGTAGTGATTATAGATGTCTTTGAGAAAGGCGTCAGTCGACTCCCGCAGGAGGTGCTCGCTCGGTTGCGAAATGGTGTTGCCGCGTGGAAGAACGAAGAGGCTCGACAAAGAAGTCGGAACGACCACCTCGCGCCAATTTACTTCCTGTTTAAGAACTTCCGAGAAACCGATCTTGGACTGAATTTCAAAGGCCTCCCGGAGAGCGCCGCGGCGCAGATCGCCATCGATGAGCAGTGTCTTCGCGCCAGAAAGGGCCATGGTGATGGCGAGGTTCGCCGAGATGGTGGACTTACCCTCGTTAGGCACAGCGCTCGTGATCAAAAGAGTCTTCGGGCGCGGCCCCTCATAGGGCATGAAGAAAATGGACGACCGGACATTGCGATAGGACTCGGCAAAGATATGACGCGCGTCGTCCGGTTGCAGGAGCGAGACTTTGCCCTTGGTCTTCTCCTTCGGAATCTGGCCGAGAATGTTCTCGGTGAATTGATGCTGGAACTCAGTGAAGGAGGCCATGCGATCATCGATCCGATCCAGCAGCACAAGGATGAGCAGCCCAACGAACGCGCCAAAACCAAGACCGATGAGGAGACTCTTGATCAAGCCCGGGCGCACTGAGACGGGCGCCGTCGCGCTCTCCATGATTCCGACCTGGTCGCCACCGTCGACAACCTGAGAGACGTTTACGTCCTTGAGGCTGTTAGTGAGCCGATCGTAAAGGGTCTTCTGCCGATCCACCTTGTCTTTGATCCGGTTGAACGCGGCAAGACGCTGACTCAGGTCGAGTGCTTTCTTTTCCCACTCCGAGATGCTTGTCTGCAAGTTTTCCATTTGCTTGCCGGTCGATTTCCGCCGCGTTTCGAGCTTCTCGACCGCGTCCTCGCGATAGAGCTGGATTAGGTTCTCCTGCTGAGTAATTTCGTCGTTAAGCTTGGTGATCTTCGGATGTTTTGGGCGGAGATCTTTCGCGAGGGTGTCGCGCTGCGCCTTTAAAAGTTGGACGCTCTGCTTTGCCTTAAGGTAATCGCCTTCCGGGCCGACGTCGGCAAAAGGCATACCCTCGTTAGGGGCGGGGCTGCCGTTCTCGGCGGCGCGCGGAGTCGCTTGTTGGCGGTCCAGGTTTTGATCGAGATCGAGCAAACTGAGAAGGTCGTATTCGGTCTTCAAGTGCGCGTATTCCTGGTTCAGCTTAACGAGATAAGCCGCGGCACTGTTTCCCTCCCCCTGGATAAGGCCGATGTTGTTATCCTTCTGATACTCCAGCATCTCGTCTTCGCCGTTGCGCAGATCCTTTTCCACCTGAATCAATTGTTCTGTGATGGCGGTCGTGACGTGACTGCCTTCGTCCGCGCGCATCCCCTTTTTAACGTCGACATACTTCTGCATAGCCGCGTTCAGATAGAGTTGTGTGTAATCCGGCGTTGTCCCTACAGCTTCGAGTTCAAAGATGGATGTGCGCGGCCTTTGTGAGACTGAGACTGTGACCTTGGCCTGCGGCAGCTCGGGATGAGTCGCGCGCACGAGCGCCTCGGCGCCTTGGCGCACCTCGTCGCTTTGCATGAGCTGAATCTGGGTACCGTAAAAGTTATTGGTGTCTTCGCTGTAAACCGCGTTCTGACTCAGGTTCAGCTTGCCCGCGACCATCATCTTGCTGGTGGAGAGAAAAGCGTTCGGCGCCTGGTAAATCATCCATGCGCCGACGAAGAGTCCCAGACAGATCGTTAAAACTGGAATCCACCAGCGGCGCAGAAGCAAAGCCTTGTAGCGATGGAGGCGAGTGATGATCGCCGTCGTGACCGTCGCGGGTGAAGAACGCTCGAGAGCCGGAGTCTGCATAATTAGAAATTGACCAACCGTTGTGCCACGTAGATCTGGTCGTCCGGCTGGAGGACAACGTCATCCTCGGAACGACCCTGCTCGATAACCTTCTTCAGGTCGACCACGAAGGCCTGGCCGTTTTTGCGCGTCACTTTGACTTTCCGTTTATCCGCAAAATCGCCGAAGCCGCCGGCCCGGATGACGGCTTTGCTCACGGTGTAGGTCTCATCAGTCGGGATCTCCTGTGGGCCCTGACCTTTGACAGCGCCGTAAACATAGACTTTGCCACGGGACTTCTCACTTACTTTGTCGACGGCAAGAATGACCGTGGCGTGGTAATAATACTCCTTCTCGAGGGCGGACTTGATGTTGTAAGCCAGCTCACGACAAGTCTTACCCGCGGCGGGAACGAGACCGACGTAAGGAACCTCTAGCTCTCCGTTATCATTGACGCGCAGGTGTTGCGATTCGCCATCGCGATCTTCCACCACCCGAAAGCTGACGAAGTCATCGGAGCCGAGACGTTTTTTATCATCGAGCACCGACATGGAGTTGGTGCGCAACACTGTGCTGGCGGATGTTCCGGGGACGGTTGAATCAACCGCGGAGGCGCGGGGAATGGCGGGAGGCGGACTGCTATCTTGCGCGAAGAGGGTCTGGCCCTGGAGAAGGGCTAGAGCCGAGAGGCTGCATAAGGCTAGAAGTCGCTTCATAAGTCCATTTCGATTTCTCTAGAAACTATAGGTGGCGTCCACAGAGACGCGGTTCTGCTTATAATCACGCAGCAGTTGGTCGGATTGCTTCTGGGTGTACTGGTAGCGCAAACCGAGGGTGACGTGTTTGGCGATTTGATAACCCAAGGCGACGGCGCCGCCATAACGCTGGATGTGCTCGGAAAAAATACCCCCGGAATCATCGCCGTCTTCATAAAAGAGCTCGGTCGTAAGCAAGGTGCGGTTGATGACGTTCCAAGTCGCGGTGTGCCGGACATAGTTGAGGGCGACGAAGTTGGAATTGACCCCGAGCTGCGATTCGTGGCCGGCTGAGAGTGTTTGGAAAATCGCCGCGTTGATCCGATGGGAGATAAGGATGTTGGCGTAGAAATCGTTCGAGTCGCTCGCATCGAAGACGGCGCCGCCGCCGTCGAAATTGACAAGCTGATAACCAGCCGAGACGCGGAGCTTCAGGTAATTCGTCAACTGCGTCTCGACGAACGGACCGGCCGAATAAGTGATCGAGTTATTGAGAAAGTGCTGGTCGTAATAGTTATAAACCGCCGAGGTTTCAACGCCGCCGCCAGTGGTGGAGGTAAAGGCGAAGTAAGCGCTAAAGCTCAGCTCCTCAGCGTTGCGGTCGAGGTAGGAGAAGGTGTCGGTGGTCGAGATGTAGGTGTAATGATCGTAGCCGAAGGTCAGCACCGCTTTGTTCAAGTCCCAAAGCATGGAGATGCCGGCTGTGTTCTCAAAGCGTCCGTAATCAACCACGTTGCTTAGTTGTAATTGCGCGACTGGATCCTGTTGCAGGGAGAAGCGGTCGTGCAGATTGATGCGCCAATCCATCACGAAGATGTCGAACGACAGCTGGGAACCGGGCTGAATAAGGACGCCGTTGGTGTTCGCGTTAGGATGATCAAGGTAAAAGGCGTAGCCGAGGCCGAGGTCGAGCTTAAGTGTGTTCAACTGCGTGACGGGCCAGATGGCGTCGATGTTAAACTGCGGGCGGATGATGATGTCCTCCTGCTGGTTTGTTTCAGCGAGATTGATGTTGTCGTTGTACTCGATTCCCGTCGTGATGCTAAAGAGGAAGCGGACCGGGCCGGCCAGGAGGTTATAAGGAATCTGCTCGATCGATTGGCGGCGCGCCTCGGCTGCGGCCTCGCCGGCGAGCGAGGGCCGAACGACGTCCTGCGCGCGGCATATCGGAGTCAGCAGGAGCAGCGAAAAAAAACCGCTCAGCGCTGTCTGGAGGAGGGCGGATTTATGGAGTGAGAAGTGCTTGCTCATAAGTGAGTCAATCGCGGTCTAGGTTAGCAAATGCAGTACCAACTGCGCCTGCCGATTTGTATGCTGGTGTTGCGATGGCGTTACGGCCGGAGTTTTAGCGGCCTTATTCTGCGGCAGCAAGCGAAATCGCGCCGCGTGCTGGCCACTCTTAAAGGCGTGGTCAGTTGGAGGGTTTGACATTGCGCTGCATCGGTTAAATCGAGACCGACGTCTTGCCGCACGAGACCGGACGCGCGGAAGCGCGTCCTCCCCGGAGGGACTCGCCGCGGCAAGTCCAGGGTCTGCCGCAGCGGTCTCGCTTCTTCTGTTAACACTGCAACTAGAGACTTGCGCGAACAGTCTCGAGCTGGCCGGCGGAGCCGAGCTTTTCGTTTTTGTGGGCGATAAAATTCGCGTACTCCTCAATGAAGATTTTCCCCGGGGGCCGGAAATCGAACTGCTCGGGATGATCGCGAAAAAACTCCCGGTGCACCCGGGTCCAGACGAGACGGCCGTCGGTGTCGATGTTGACTTTGGTCACGCCAAGTCTTGCCGCGGGGAGGTATTCGTTTTCATTCACCCCACGCGCGGAGGGATCGAGTTTTCCGCCGGCGGCGTTGATCCGCTCCACCTCCTCGATCGGCACACTCGAGCTGCCATGCATCACGATGGGGGTGCCCGGAATGCGCTTCTGGATTTCTTCGATGACGTTGAAGTGCAGACCTTGTGTGCCTTTGAATTTGTAGGCGCCGTGGCTGGTGCCGATGGCCGCCGCGAGTGAGTCGCACCCGGTTAGCCTAACGAATTCAACGGCTTCCTCCGGGTTCGTTAGGGAAGCGTGGCCTTCGTCGACTTTGATGTCCTCTTCCACGCCGCCGAGCTGGCCCAGCTCCGCCTCCACGCTGATGCCTTTCGGGTGGGCGCGCTCGACCACGCGCCTGGTGATGGCGGCGTTCTCCGCAAACGGCTCATGGCTGGCGTCGATCATGACCGAACTGTAAAAGCCCGAATCGATGCAATCGTAGCAGGTCTCCTCGTCGCCGTGATCGAGATGAACCGCGAAGATGGCGTCGGGAAACATTTGCTCGGCGGTGCGGATGAGTGCTTCGAGCATTCTCTTGTCAGCATATTTTCGCGCCCCCTTCGAGAGCTGGATAATGAAGGGAGCCTTGCTCTGCACGTTGCCGCGGAAGAGGCCGAGGATCTGCTCCATGTTGTTTACGTTGTAAGCGCCGACGGCGAACTTTCCGTAGGCGACTTTGTAGAGCTGCTTGGTGGTGACGATCATGGGTTGAAATGCTGATTGCTGATTTGCGCGACGCCAAACTTAAAACGCTCGCGCAGCTTTCCAATCAGAAATCAGAAATCAGAAACTCGATCATTCGCCGTTTTCGGCGGCGGGCAGCATTACGTTGACCGAGGTGCCGTGCGGATTGGAGTCGATGTCGACGCGGCCATTGTGATCGAACACGGTCCGTTTCACGATCGGCAGTCCCAGGCCCATCCCGCGCGCTTTGGTCGTGCAAAAGGGGGAGAAGACCTTGTCTTTCAAATCGGCCGAAATGCCTTTGCCGTTATCATGCACCGTCACGAGCACGCCGCGGGTGTGTTTGCCTTCGCGCAGAAGTTTGGCGGAAAGGGTGATTTGCGGTTTCGCCTGGCCGGAGCTGGCTTCCGCCGCGTTCGCCACGAGGTGCGCGAATGCTTCGACGAGGGCAGTTTCGTCACCAATGATTTTTGGGAGATCGTTAGGTAAGGTCGTTTCAACCGAGAAGCCGTTTTCGGTGAAACGCGCCCGGGCCAGATCGACCGCTCTCTTCATCGGATCGCGCAAATCGATCGACCGGAGGTTTAATTCAGGCGGGTGCGCGAAATTATTGATCTGCATGATGATCTGATCGAGCCGCTCAATTTCCTGCACCACGATCTCGTTGAAATCACGGCGAAAATCGGGGTCATCGAAACGCTCGGGGAGAAGTTGCGCGAAGGTCTTGATCGCCACCAGGGGATTGCGCACTTCGTGCGACATGCTCGCCGCCAGATCGGTCCAGAAAGCCGCGCGCTCCGTTAGTTCCGCTTTTTGGCGGAGCGCTTCCTCGGGCGTCAAATCCTGGATGACGGCGACAGCGCCTAACGAATCGCGCTGATGGACGAGGCGGCGCGTTTCCACCGAGATGGAGCGACGCGTTTTCGGAGCGACCCAGCGCTCGATCGCGAGAGGGCGATCGCTCTCGAGCGCTTCGCGCAACGCGCTCCCGATGCGGCTGCCCGCGCTTTCGACCGGTTTGCCCAGCACATCCGCCGCGGAAATTCCGAGAATCGATTCCGCGGTCGGATTAAACCAGCGAATGACCGCCTCTTCATCGATCGCCACGATGCCGGGCGGGATCGCTTCGAGGAGCGTTTCCGCGAGTGTTTTCTGAAGGGCGACTTCTTCGTTCAGGCGCGCATTAGCCAGCACGGTCGAGACGTGATCGGCCAGGAGCATGAGCCCTTCGAGACTCGAGTAATCAAATGGTTGACCCGTTAGGCGATGGCCGAAAAATAACCAGCCGCTGATCTTCCCTTCCGCGTGCAACGGGACAATGACCTCCGCGCCGAAGCTGTCGAGCGTGCGGCGGAGAAGCTGGCGTTCGGCCAGGTCGGTCGCTTCGGAAAGATGGGCGCGGCAGATGAGATGAGCGCGCAGCTCGAGCCAGCGCACGAGCGGATCACGCTCGCGGAATTCCAGCTCACTCGTCTCGGGCAGACAGAGCAAGCCGGCGCGCAGGCGATAGCGCTCGCTCTGGCGCACCCGGGAAAAAAGGCCGACCCGCCCGACCATGGCCGCATCGGCCAGACCTTCGACGACGCTATGCATGAGGGCGTCGACGTTTTTGCCACGGTGGAACTCGCGCGCAAAACGGAGAAGAGGCAGCGGCGCGCCGCCGCCCCTCGAGGGCGTTTCGGCGCTTCGTTGCGCAGCGAGGGCCAGCGCCGCGGCCGGTGTCGCCGCCTCGCGCAGCGCATGATTTTCTTCCAGCAATTCGAGATGATCGAGTGCGCGATCGATCATCGTCTGGAAATGGCGCCGATCGAGTTCAAGATTTTCGGCGGCGTAGATTCCGGAGGATTCCGCCTCGCGCAACGGCTCGGAATGCGGCGTGCCGAGCGCGATGATGAGCACTTCCGGCCATTCGCTCTGCAGCTGCGGGAGGAGGTTGCGGCTTTCGCGCGCACGCAAATCCACCAAGAGCAGCGCGGGACTGTTTTGCTGGAGGACGGCGTCGAGCCGGTCCGGCTGTTCAACGTGCCGGAGAAGTGCGCGCTCGCGCAGAAAAGCGCGGCTCCGCCTAACGAGATCGTGATCCTGCGTGTAGAGAAGGCAGGCCGCCGGCGAGATCATGCAGCCGCAACCTCCTCCTGAAAACGAGCGAGCGGGAGGAGGATGTGGAAGCTGGTGCCGCGGTCGAGTTCGCTTTCGACTTCGATCTGGCCGCCGTGTTCCTGGACGATGCCATGGACGACGGAAAGCCCGAGGCCGGTGCCGTAATCTTTCGTCGTGAAAAACGGATCGAAGACGTGCGGCACATCCTCCGGCTTGATGCCGGAGCCGTCATCCTGCACGGTGATCCGCAGAATTTCCTGCACATCGCCGGCATCGGCGGGAAGGGCTGCCGGCCACGCGTCGGTCGAAACGATATCCGTCGAAACCATGAGTGAACCGCCCGTCTTCATTGCGTCCAAGGCATTGATGAAAAAGTTGAGGAACACTTGTTCGATCTGGTCGGCATCAGCGCGAATCGTATCAAGCTCCGCATGCCAGGAACGAGTTAATTTCACATCTCTTTGATAGAGCCGATGGCCGACGAGGAGAAGTGCCTTCTCCAAAACTTCGTGCACGTGCATCGGTTTGAGCAGCGGCTTGGCCGGTCGCGCGAAACGCAGGAGCTGATTGACTAACGAATCGATGCGATCGACCTCGTGCCCGATGAGGGAGAAAAAAGTCTCGCGGAAATCCGAATCTTGGTAACGCTCCGGCAGCAGCTGCGCGAAAGTTTTAATCGAGACGAGCGGGTTTTTGATTTCATGCGCCATCCCGGCGGAAAGCGTGCCGAGACTGGCGAGCCGGTCGCTCCGGCGGATTTGCATTTCGAGTCGCTTGAGCGCGGTGATATCGGTCAGCACCATAAGCGCGCCGAGCGGTTCCCCGGTCTGGCTGTGAAAGATCGAGCTGCTCGCGCGCAGCACCGTGGCTTTTTCGCCTGCCCGCAGCACGATCTCGCGATCCCCTTGCCGCTGGCCCGCGCTTAAGGTCAAGCTCAACATTTCACGCAGTTGCTCGGGGAGATTGCTGATTTTGCGCCCGAGTAACTCCGCCGAAGTCAGACCCGTGATCTGTTCTATTTCGTGATTGAAAACCGTGATCGCCTCATTGCGATCGGCCGCCACGACTCCTGTGGTCAGGTTCTGCAGCAACGTTTCGTTATAAATCCTGGCATTCTGCACCTCGGTAAAGAGCTGCGCATTTTCGATCGCAACGGCCAGTTGGCCGCAGAGAACGAGCAGCGCATTCTGCTCGACGGTACCGTAAATGTGGCCCGAGCGCCGGGCCCCGAGAAGCATCACGCCAGCCAGGTGTTCGCGAGAAAAAATGCCCATCGCGACCGCGATCTCAAGCGACTGCATTTGTTTGCGCACGCGTTCAAGTGTGGGCGTCGAACGCACCCGGTGCAGCTCGTCGAGCACGATCGCTTCCTGCGTTCTGGAGAGCTCCGCGATGATCGCCTGATCCTTATGCAACTCCACCCGCGTCGTCCGTGCGCCGGGCTGGACCGCGGGATAGCGTTGCGCGAAAAAATCGGGTTCTGGCAGAAGGATGAAAACCCTATCGGTGTCGACCGCTTGCGAAATCGTTAGGCCAAATCGATCGAGTAAATCCCCCAGGGTCGTGACCGAACGCAGGATCGCCGCGGCCTGAGTCATCGTCGCCTGAAAATCGAGGCGGCGGGTGCCAACGAAGAGCCGGTCGGCTAACGACTGTGAAACTCCGCGTGCCGGCGCCATCGCAAAAGCGACGACGAGCGCAGCGATCACATGGGCGAGGAAGATTCCATCGGTGCCAAGGATTGGAACGAAGACAGCATGGCAGAGCCACCAGATGAGGAGATAAAGGGCGACGAGATAGGCTGCCAGCAGGAGATAGGAAATCGCCCGGCGCATGAAGTAGCCGACCTCGAGAATTTTCCTGGTGGCGATGCCATAACCGACGACAAGGCTGAATACGACCACGCGAAAAGGCGCAAAGAGAAGCGCGCGCGAGGGGCCGATCAAGTAATCCAGCAAAAACGAGAGCGCGAGAGCAAAGGCCAGACCAGCGATGCCGCCGATCAGAATAAAAGCAATCTCCGCGTGCTCACCGCCGGTGGTTTTCCGAAGGTCGCGCCAATAGCTGATGAGCATTAGGACGAGCGCGACAACGATATAGGCCGAATACGCGTAAACCGAGTCGCCATAGATCGGTCGCGGCGGCAGCCCGGCCGTCGACATCTGCACCCCTCTTAAAAAAAACGGCGTTTCGCACAAACCCATGACGGCAACGGTGAGGAGCAGCCATACTCGGGAATGCCCGAGCAATTCGCGCCAGCCGCCCGACTTTTGCCGCACGGAAAGACGCAGAAGATTAAGCGTAAGGAGATAAAACGCCGCAGAAGCCGAGGCTTGGCGGATGGCGAATTCCGCGGCGGCCGGACTGCTTGCGACAAAGCCGAAGTAAAGACTGCTTAACCACGCAGCCATCGCCAGGGAGAGCAGGAGGAAACACTGGTTTGCCAGTCGGCGTCGGTTCGCCTGAAAGACGGCTAGACCGAGTGCGATCTGAACCAGCAGGGCGGCGAGCGTTGGGATGGTGACGCTATTCATCGCGTGGAACTGCTGCCTTCATGCCATTCTTCCGCTCAGGTTCCATTACTGCGCTGTATCACTTAAAACGGGCGGCGCGCGTGGCTTGTCATGTTGGCGGAAAACGCAAGTCCGCAGCACCTCAGCATTTGGCCACTCGCTCAATTACCAATGTGCTATTCCCACCTCCAAGGCCCCTCACATTGATAAGCACTCGGTTAAGCTTCACGTGACGCGCTTTGCCTCTAACAATGTCCAGCTCACAATTGTTATCGACGTTTTCACAATTAGCCGTCGGAGGAATAATATTCTTTTGGAGAGCCAAAGCTGATGCGATGAGTTGCAACGGACCAGCTGCCGCCAGTGGATTCCCAGTAACGCCTTTGATGGAACTAATTGGAACCATGGCAGCCCGCGCTCCAAGTGCTCTCCTAATCATCGCTAATTCGACGTCATCGAAAATAGGATGGCCGGGAGCATAAGCGCAGATGTAATCAATCTCTGCCGGCGTACAACCGCTATTGGCCAAAGCACCCAACATTGTATTCTCCAAACCTGAGCCAGGGCTGTTTGGATTGTCGTCCATCTGAACAGCACACCCCGTCACTTCGCAGTAGGGCTCTGCCCCGCGGGCCAAGGCGTGATCGAGGCTTTCCAACAGGACGACGCCCGCTCCCTCAGAGATCACACCGGAGTCTCGGTCACGATCGAATGGGCGGCTTGCTCGAGTCGGTTCTCGATTTCGAAGCGAGCTGAGTCCCGCCGTAGTGAAACTCGCAATCGCAAGCGGTGTGACGGGAGCATCTGCGCCGCCGGCAATTGCCACATCTGATTCGCCACATCGGATCGCCGCCGCCGCCGCGGTTATGGCGTCAAGACCCGAAACACAGGTCGAAGAGATTGTCGAGGTCCTCGATGTAACCTGCAGCATTCGGCCGACAAAACTCGCCGCTGCCTGCGGTGCGCAAGATCCCACTGCAAAGGGCTTGATGGCAGAAGGTCCTCGATCCCGTAGAGAGTCGAAGCCGGTTTGCAAAACATCCATTGCGCTTGTTCCGACTCCGAAAATTATCGGCAACGGGTCGCCACTTGCATCGCACAAACGAGCTAAATCGATTCCCGAATCCTGCAGAGCGTATTGTGTGGCCGCGAACGCGAGTTGAGTGCCTCGGGACAACCTCCGCGGTTTTTCCTTCGCATCAATGTGGTCGCATGGATCGAAATTCTTCACCTCGCCGGCAATCCGGCTCTTGAATCCGGTCGTATCAAAGAGTGTGATCGGTCCGATTCCGCTTTCTCCTGCGACCAGCGAATTCCAAAACGCCTTCAACCCAGTGCCGTTAGGTGCGAGCACCCCCATGCCGGTCACAACCACCCGATTGCGCGCCCGCCTAAATCCTCTTCCATTCATGCCCATCAGCCAAACTAAGCAAATCCCCGGCCTCGGCCATCAGATTTCCATTTAGCCACGCAGCCTTGCGTGCTCCCCAAGTTATTCACAAGTTGTACCTTGCGTTTTCACGCAAAATAATGGAAGCATCGCTCGCTGAAATGAATCCGCCTGATTCATTCTTAAGATTTTCCTCTGCCAAAGGCACGTCGCTAGCTTCTTAGGCAAATTAATGATCGCCACCGCTGATCTCCCACAAGTGCTCGTCATCGACGACGAGATGGGCCCGCGCGAAAGTCTGCGCATGCTCTTGAAGCCCGCTTATACGGTGCATACAGCGGATTCGGTCGAGAAAGGTCTTGAACTCCTCACTCAGAAAAAGCCGGACGCAATTGTCATCGATATTCGCATGCCCGGCACGACCGGCATCGAAGGTCTACGCAAGATTCGCCAGATTGATCCGCACCTTTCCGTCATCATGCTCACCGGCTTCGGCGCGCTCGATACCGCGAAGGAAGCTTTGCGGCTCGGGGCTAACGATTATATCAGCAAGCCTTTTGATGCGCGCGAAATGCGCGAAGTCATCAGCCGCAATGTCGAACGCACCCGCATTCATCGCACGACCGAGAACGCCGCCGGCGAGATCAAGGAATTAAACCATCGGTTGCTCGAGGAGCTCGCGCAGAAAGAACGTCTCGCCTCGCTCGGGCAAGCCTCGGCTGAATTTGTGCACGACATCGGCAACCCTCTCACGATCGTTTGGGGTTACGTCCAATTGCTCGCGAAAAAGCTCGAGGATTCTGAGAAAAATGGAGAGAGCCCGAAGCCGCCGGGTTCGAACAAAGAGCTTGAAATCATCGAGCAGAACGTCCGCCTTTGCCGGGATCTCCTGACGATGTGGCAAAGCTATGGCAGCGGGGAAGCGGCGCCGCATCGGCTCATTTCCATCTCCGAGATCGTGCGTGAAGTCGTCCGCAGCGTCGAAGGAATGGCCCGTCCCGTAACACTCTCATGCGATGTGACCGGTGATCCCTGCCAGCTCATGGGCGAGGCCGTGCAGGTCACGCGTGCCCTGCAGAATGTGATGATCAACGCGATCCAAGCCAGCACCGAAAACCACGGCACCGTCACAGTGGGCTGCATCCGGAAAGACTTCTATGTCGACGTGCGTGTCGTCGACACGGGTCACGGCATAGCGCCGGACAAAATCGCAAAGATTTTCGACCCTTACTTCACGACGAAACAGGGAAAGAGCGGCACCGGTCTGGGCCTCTACATCACCAAGAAGGTGATTGAAGACCACAACGGCTCGATCAAAGTCGAGAGTACGCCCGAGGTGGGGACGACATTCACCATCCGGTTGCCGTTGGCGAACAACTAGCGACGGCTCGGAGCGATGCTCTGTGCCTGCCGTGCGCACGCGTGGAGAGATAAGCTCGAGGTCGCGGCTCGTGCCTAACGAGTTCGAGTAGCGCGGTCTTTGCCCGACGACGCGCGCAACTGTTTGGGGTAGCGCATGCGACGTTGCATCCTTCATCCTTTGCGACAAACGCATTGCCACCGCCGCGCCTTCTGTTTTCTTCAGGCGTGGCGGACGCCGGATATCGTGTTGCTCCCATCATCCTTATCCGCATGGCGGGGGTGCCATTCGAGGTTCTAGCCAGTCTGGCAACACCAGCCACCACCCAGGCGGCGCGGGAACTTCTCGTTAGGGAAGCCGAATTCACCGCCGCAAAAAGCGAAGTCGAAAAACTTCTGCAATCACGCGAGCATGGACTTCCAGAGAAATTATTTCGTGCCTGGCGCCGGGCGATCCGGGAGGGCGCCATGCCGCCGCCAGGAGAGTGGCCATCAAGTGCATTCGCCCTTTGTTGGGACCGCGCGGCGAATCTCGCTAACGCTGAAAAGCACCTCGAACAGTCGCTCCAAAGCGAGCTTCCCGTCGCGCGAGAAGCGCTCTTCGCCACGGCCCGGCGCTTCCTGCCATCCTACCTTGTATTCGCCGCACCCGGCGTGCGCGACCAAGTCATTCGACAGCTCACCCAAACAGGCGGGCCTCTGCAGCCCCGCAACAAACAGGCGCGCGCCGACGAGCGTCACTGGCTCCTCTACCTCCAGCGCATCTGTGCGAAGAACGACTCGTTGAGTGAGTTTGGACCGGAAGGATGGGGGACGAGTGATCGCGAAACCGCCGACTTGAAATCAGATCCTGACCCCGGGATTGCCGGGCGCGAAACTTTTCTTGAGCGCTGGACCGCCCATGGTGCAGCCGCGGCGGTCAACGCAGATGCGGAAGTTCGGGCCGAGCTCGCGCCGCGGCTCCATCCTAACGGCCGGATCGAAGGCGGGGAATTTATTTTCAGCGCGACCGGTGAAGCAATTCCGCTCGAGCCTCAAATGCGTGCGATCCTGAACGCATGCGACGGCGTCACGCCCGCCCACTCGTTAGGCGTGGAAATGGAAACCCTCGCCGCGCTGGCGGAGCAAAACCTCATCCGCTGGGAGCTGGAAGTCCCCGCGCTCAATCCCTATGCCTTCGCGATTCTCGTCGCCGACGTGGCGCGCTGGCGCGACGGCCCGGTGCGCTCGCGCTGGCTCGAGCGTCTGCAGCCGATCGCAGCTCTGCCCGCGAAATTCGCCGCCACCACCGATACGCTCGAACGCGTCGCTTTGATCGACGAGGCGACGAGCCGGCTCGAAAAGCTCGGCGCGCAAAAGGTCGCGAGCCGCTTTCTTTATTCCGCCACCAATCCGATCGGCGAGGAATGTTTCCGCGAGTGCCGCTTCACGATTGGCGAGCAGTTGCTCGACGAGGTGACGCAGGAGGCCGCGCCTTGGATCGATCTCTGGCGCGACAATTACGCATTCGTCGCCAGCCGCGTCGCCGCGGGTTTGCGCGGATTGCTCGAAAAAATGCCGCGATCTGATTGCGCGGTCCCTCTCCCCGCTTTCCTGCGTTACTGCGCGCAGATGAAGATGCCTCTGACTGGTCCGGGAATGGTCGCTTTTGCCCACCTCGCGTTTCAGGAAGTGAAAGGCCTTTTTCGGGCCAGGCTGAGCGATCGGGCCGATCTGCCCGAGTATGAGCTGACGGCCGCGGATTGTCATGTCGTTAGGGAAAACTTCACCTACGAAAAATTCGACGAATTCACTTACCCATCCGCGGATCTTCAGTTGGCGGCGGAATCCGTGGAGGCGGTCGCGCGCGGAGATTACCAATGGATTCTCGCCGAGATGCATCCTTCGGCCGCCACCCTGCACCACGGCTTTTACTGGTCATGTCCGGATAAGCCCACGTTGAGCGCCGCTCTCGCGCAAGCTCTTTGCGGCAAACCAAATCTTCACTTCGGTTATTTCGCGGCGGACTTCACCGCCACGACAACGGTGCGTCTTGACGCACTCCCGGGCTTGGCAAAGTTTGCCGCGCCCGAGCGCTCCGTTGGAAACTGGCAAAGCTTTTCTCCCGCCGAAACCGAAGTTTTCATCAATGAGCAGACGGGCGATGTTGGTCTGCGCCGGCGCGGTTCTCAGGAATACCTCGGTTCCTTCGCGCGCAGCTGGGTCACTCCACTCGGCTTCCATCCTTTCAGCTTTTCGTTAGGCAGAAATACGCCGCGTCTGCGCTGCGGAAATGTCATCGTGCAACGCCGCTCCTGGACGGTCGCGCTCGAAGAACTCGGCGCGGGTGATTTCACCGGAGTCTCCAAAGACCTCGTCTCGGCTGTTGAGCGGTTGCGGGCCGCGCGTGATTTACCCCGGCACGTTTACATCCGCCCGACCGAACAAGCCCTCCGGCGGAGCGGCGCCGAAGGACGGGACAAGGATACGAAGCCGGTCTTCGTCGATCTCGAGAGCTATATGTTCTTGGAAATCTTTCATCGCTGGTTAAACAAGGCTGGAGAACTCGAAGTCACTGAGATGCTGCCGAGGCCCGACCAATTGCTCTGGCAGGAACCCGACGGCAGCCGCACCTTTGAGCTGCGCACGCTAATCGTGCCACGAAAAAAAGGATGATGGAGTTTCAGAACGCGCTCCTGGCAAAATGGCCACGTTGGCAATCTCCAAAGTTGCGCTCGCGACGTCATTCCAATCGACCGCAAAGGTGTTTATCGAAGGACCGTGAAAGACGATTTCTACGAGCAGGCTTCGGTTTGATCTAACCGCTGGAGATGAAATCTTTCCCTGTCACACTCGGCGGCCATCCGCTCTGGAGGATGTCCAACTGGATTCAGCGCTGTCTGATCGAGCGTGTTCTGCTTCGGCGGCTAAATCAAAGGGTTTACCTCATCCTTGGCGGCCACATCTTTTTCCAGACCCTGAGTGCCGCGGTGGAGCTTGATCTGTTTTCAATTCTCCAACGGCACAAACAAATGACGCGTGAGCAGATTGCAAAAACCTTGAACTGCGCGGAACAACCGATTCGGATTCTGCTTCTGGGATGCACGACATTAGGATTGTTGCGGAAGCGGGGCCAGTCGTACTCCAATACGATGCTTTCGCGGACGCTTCTGGTGCGCAGTTCTGCCAGGAACATCGTTGATGTGGTGCGCTGGCAGCATCACATCAACTATCGCGCGATGTCTCATTTCGCCGACGCGATTCGCGCAAATTCCAACGTAGGGCTCGAAGAATTTCGCGGAACGGAGGACACGCTTTATGAACGTTTGGCGCACGATGAATGGCGTGAGCAGATTTTCCAGGACGCCATGGAGAGCATTTCGGTTCAGGCAAACGCGATGCTTGTCCGAAGGCTGAATCTGCGAGGGGCAAAGTTTCTCCTCGACGTGGGCGGTGGTAACGGTACGAACATTATCGCTTTTGCACGCAGGTTCCCAAATCTTCGGGCGGCTGTGTTCGATTCGGCATCAGTCTGTGAGATAGCCCGGAAGAACATCGCGAAAGTAGAAGTAAGCGATCGTCTCAGCGCATGCCCAGGGAACTGTTTCAGTGATCCCTTTCCGAAGGAGGTCGACACTATTCTATTCGCTCATTTTATGACTATTTGGTCCGAGACGCGCAATCGACAGCTCCTTCGCAAATGCTTCGACGCCCTGCCAACGGGCGGCAGCGTCATTATTTTTAACATGATGCAGTGGGACAGCGAGGATGGGCCTCCTGCGGCCGCGATGGGATCGCCTTATTTTCTTACCATCGCGACCGGCGAAGGCATGCTCTACACGTGGCACGAGTACAGGCAATGGATGCGCGATGCGGGCTTCCGGTCCATCGAAAGCCAGCCCCTGCCTCGCGATCACGGACTGATCATCGGAAGAAAACTCTAGCGCGTAGGCAGCAACGACCACCAGTTTGCTCCAGGGGCCCGAGGCGAAGGCTAGGATAAATATCCGGCAGATTGGCTGGTGCGCTTTTACGGCTTTGGCGCGCACGAGCTGACGAGGGAAGCGGCGCCAAATCTTGATCTGACGATGGATCCGAAACTGGCCTGGGCATTGCGCCACCGGCAGTTGTTCCCGGTTGATCTGAATAAGGCGCCGCGCCATTTGCTCCTTCGTGTTCCTGGGCTCGGGACGAAAAGCGTAGAACGCATCCTGCGGATCCGACGCTGGCATAAACTGCGGCTGGAGGACTTGGTGCGCCTGCATCTGCCGCTGAAAAAACTTCTCCCGCCGGCGGAGACGGAGGTTTTCATTAATGAAGCAAACGGCGACGTCGGTTTGCGCCGGCGCGGCTCGCACGAGTATCTCGGATCCTTTGCGCGTGCCTGGGTGATTCCGCTTGGCTTTCATCCCTTTAGCTTTTCGTTAGGCCGGCACACTCCGCGCTTGCGTTGCGGCAAGGTGATCGTGCAACGCCGCTCCTGGAGAGTCGGGGCGGAGGAGCTTGGGAGCGACAATTTTACCGGCGTTTCCCGCGATCTCGTCATCGCAGTGGAACGGCTCCACGCCCGCCGCGACCTGCCGCGCCACATTTACATCCGCCCGACCGAGGCGGCGCTTCGCCGCAGCGGCGCCGAAGGCCGCGACAAAGATACGAAGCCAGTTTACGTCGATCTGGAGAGCTATCTTTTTCTCGAAATTTTCCACCGCTGGCTCGGCAAGGCCGGCGAGCTGGAAGTAACCGAAACGCTGCCCGACCCGGATCATCTTCTCTGGCAGGAAAAGGATGGACGCCGCACCTTCGAGCTGCGCACTCAAATCATCCCGCGATAAAATTAAATTCGCCCTCACTTGCACTTACACATTCACTTGCACCTATCCGCCGAGCGGCGCTCATGGGCCGGGGAAGCTGCATGTGAAAATGTAGGTGCATGTGTTTGCCCGGTGAAGACACCTGCGCCACAGCGGTACGTTATGGAGAATGCGCGACGCGACAAAATTTGCGGAATCGGTAAAATTCCGGTTGCGCGGCACGCGAGATGCCTTCATAGAGAGCACTTCGTGCGACGCCTTTGCTTCTCTCTTTTTGTCACGGGCAGTTTTTGCGCCCTCTCCCTCACAAGCTCCCCAGGCGCCGAGCAGGATAAATCGGTCACGCGTTTCGTTTTTACCAATGCCGACGGCAGGGTCGAGTCGGCCAAAGTCATTACTTCCTACACGGGCAAATCGCTGTTTCCTTTTTCGACGGTTCATTCGAAGCTTTTCTCCCAGCTCGACCCGAAACTTTTGCGCGCGGCGACGATCGCCGACGAACGCGCCAATGCCCATTCGAGATCGCGCTGCTGGCGCTACGTGAAGGAAGCGCTCCTTGCTTCGGGCGCGGTCAGCTCGTATCCCAAGACTGAGTATGCGCGACAGGCCGGCGATGAGCTGGTAAGCTCCTTCGGCTTTACCCGCCTCTCGGTGCGCGATCCTTATCAAGCTCCGGTGGGATCGGTGCTCGTCTATGGTTCCGGCCGCTCAGCCGGCCATGTCGAAATTCGCACCGCCCGCGGTTTCGTGAGCGACTTCCGG
>JACDGM010000163.1 GCA_013815325.1 Chthoniobacterales bacterium | reverse complement strand
TTCGCGTCCAAACGCGTCGGCGGCTGTCCCAGTGGGATCGCGCAAAGCGTCGTTTTTAACCTCTTTCGTGCAACCGCTTAGTCGTCTCCAGTCCGCTTCTGTCACTGAGAGTCGCGAAACGGGAATGCGCGATGCAGGGTTCGAACCTGCGACTTCTTGCGTGTGAAGCAAGCGCTCTACCACTGAGCTAATCGCGCCGGAAACCGAGCGAAGGCAGAATTGCAGCGCTCGCGGCGGCGGGCAACTTTTTTGATTTCGTTAGGCTTGCTCCGCCGCGACCGCCAGCGCGCGCGGGGCTTCCGCCGGGGTGGGTCTGATTTTGCGCCGCGGCGGGAAGCGCGGCCGGCGCTGGGAGAGCGCTTCCCAGAAGTAAATTCCCACGGCCACGAGGAGCAGCCAGGAAGCAAGCGGTCGCGCGCGCTCGAGCAGATGGATCGCATAAAGCGTGGAGCTGAATTTTTTATCGAGCAAAAGCACATCGGCGATCATGGCGGCGCTCATCGCGGAGAAGAGGAAGTGGAGCAGTGTGAGGGGAAGACTGACTCCGAGCGCAACAGCACTGAGCACGGCGCCCCAGAGGAGATAGCGCTCATGCATCTGACCGAGGAGAGCGAACATGAGCAGCCAGGGCGCGGCGACGGCTATGAGCAAGCGCGGGTCGCGCCGGCGCGCGTGGCGGGCGGCGCCAAGGCCGCAGAGCACGAGCGTCCCGAGATAAAGCAGACGCAACGTCCATTGCCAGGTAAAAGCGAGACGGAGCCAGCCCCAGTGGCCCGACCAATAGGGTGTCTTGAGCGACCAACCGAGATGGGCCATGAGCGACGGCAGGTTGTAGCACGAGCTGACGAAGAGATAGGGATAATGTTCGCTTCCGTAGAGAAAGCCGACGCGCAACCAGGCGAAACTGCCACCGGCCCATGCCCCCACGAAAAATGCGGCGACTGCGGTGAGGCCAGCCGTGCAGGGCCAGATATTACGCGAAGCGCGCCACCACAAAATCCCGGCGGTCGCGATGGCGACAGCCGTCACCGCCGTCCAAGCCAGCGGGCTGCGCAGGAGCCATGGGGAAACAATGAGCGCGAAGGTCGTGAGAAAACCTGCGAGCACGCGGCCGGCGCGTGCCCGGCATTTCTGCCAGAGCGGCCAGAAAAGAAAGAACGGCGCGACAAGGAGGAGCTGGCCCTTGAACATGCCGCCGAGCGCCAGCAGGCAACCGCACCAGAACCATCGATTCGTTAGGGCGGCGAGCGCGGCGAAGAGATAAAACGGCAGAATCCAAACGTCCCATTGCGGCCAGGCATGGGCATCGAGGATCATCGACGGCTCCAGCCAGGCGACGCTGGCCGCGAGCAGTCCGCAGATCCAGGCGCGGCGGGCCGGCGCGAGCTGATGGAGCAAAGCGGAATCGGTCGCGCCGCCGGCCTGGCGCAGGCCGAGCCTAACGAGAAGAAAAACGCCCACTGCCGTCGCGATCTCGCAGAGGACATTTACCACGAGGAGCGGCTCGACGTATTCCGGAGTGCCATCCTCGACACCGGGAAATTTCTCCCGCACCTCTTTTGTCCAGATCGACATCACGAGGAGCCGCAGGGGCGGGTAGTCGAGATTGTATTGTCCCTCGTAAGCGCCCCGCTGCACCCGCTCGTAAAGCCCGGAATAACCGCGGGCAAAGGCACGCCAGGAATCGGGCGAGTCGTTAGGGGAAAGCCGGCGGCCCTCCTTCAGCAACTGGCTTCCCCAGTAAAAACCGTTCACAATGTCGCGCTGGAATCGCAGGTGCGTTGTCCTTTTCCAAGCGTAACGGCGCAACTGCACGCCTCCGAGCAAGAGCGCGAGCAGGAGAACCGCGAGCGGGAGAAACCCGAGAAGCACGCGGGTGGACCGGGATCGAGCAGTGCGGCGGATTTCCATGCGACGGACGAGGCTAGCGCGCGGCGGCGCGCGAGCAAATCAGCGAGACGCGCGCCGGAGTTGTGGCCGGAGTCCCCTAACGAGTCAATGTGCGCCGCCTAACCGAGCGCCGCTTGCGGAAAAATCTCGTCGAACATCAGAAGAAACCGCCTGATCTCGAAGGGCTTCGTGATGTAATCGCGCGCGCCGGCCGCGAGCATCCGTTCGATCTGGCTCGGGGTCGCGTCCGCACTGATGACGATGACAGGCGTCTCCGCCGTGGCCGCTTCCGCGCGCAGATGCCCGAGCACTTCGCTGCCGTGCATGTCGGGCAAATCGAGATCGAGCAGGACCAGTTCGGGAGTGTTGGCTTTGGCCATCTCGACTCCTTTTCCGCCGCTATCGGCCCAGCGGAGATTAGTCCCGGGACGATCGATGAGAATGCTTTCGATCAGTTCGAAATTTGCGGCGCTATCCTCGACGCAAAGCACCTGTCGATCACGCGCGCAGGTGGCGGCGGGGAGTTTGAAATCGATCGCCGCCGCCTGCGTGGGAGCGGCCGGAGGCACCGGCGCGGGCACTTTTGGCACCGGGGACCCAGTCTGCTTCTGGGCCTCTTCCCGGGCCGCTTGCGTCTCGTTCATCGATTTGAGCAACTGCTCGCGGAGCAGCTTGATTTCGAGTTGGGCGACACGCAACGCTTGCTGCGCCGACTCGTCGTTTTCGGGTGTTCTCATAGTGTTGTTAGAATGACGCTATCTTCAAACCGGATGGCTCTTCATCCGCGGGAGAGCGGAGTTTCTTCGCCATCTCGAGATCGCGCCGCATTTTGTTTTTGTGAGTAGAGAAAAGAAGCGCCGTCTCTTCCGAGATCAGGTTTTCTTCGAAAGCACTCATGAGCGATTGATCGAAGCTGTGCCAGCCGAGGGTCGAGCCCGCCTCGATGATTTCCTGGAAAGTCCGGTTTTCGCCCTCGCCATAGAGCAGCGTCTCACGCGTGCGCAGGCTGCTGCCCATGATCTCGGTGACGAGCAAACGCCCGCCCTCGATTTTGCTCACGAGTCGCTGGCTGATGACGTAACGCAGAGTGTCAGCAAGCCGTTCGCGCACCTGTTTTTCCTCATCGGTGGTGAAGAGGCCGAGGATGCGATTGATGCTTTGGCCGGCATTAATGGTGTGCAGAGTGCTGAAGACGAGGTGACCCGTCTCGGAAGCGGTCAGCGCGATCTCCATCGTAGCGCGGTCGCGAATTTCACCGATCAAAATCGCCTTCGGCGCCTGCCGGAGCGCGGCCCGCAGACCGGTTGCGAAATCGAAAAAATCCTTCCCCAATTCACGTTGACTGAACGCGGCGCGGGCGTTGGGATGAACGAACTCGATCGGATCCTCCAGCGTCACGACATGAATGTCCTGCGTCTGGTTAAGCTCGTTCAGAAGCGCGGCCAGCGTCGTGGTTTTGCCGCTGCCGGTGCTCCCGGTGAGAAAGATGATCCCGTTTTTCTCGCGAACGATTTCGCTAAAAATTGGGGGCAAGCCTAACGACTCGATCGTGGGGATGCTCGCTTGCAGCTGGCGCATGACGATGCCGATCTGCCCCTGCTGCCGGTAAATGTTGACCCGGAACCGGGCCACATCTTCCAGGCCGTAGCTGGTGTCGCACGAGCCGCTCGTCACGAGATCGCTGCGCAGACGTTCGTTCCCGTTCATGAGGAGCGCGGCGATCGCCTCCGTGTGCGCGGGCTGGAGCGTCGCGCTCGCCGCGTCCATCGGCAGTGCATGGAGCTTGCCGTAACGCTCGATCAAGGGCGGTTTGCCGACGAGGAAAAGGCAATCGGAAACGCCCTCGCCGCTTTGCAGCATTGCGTTGAGCAGGGTTTGGAATTCTGTCGTCGTCATCGTTCGGTTCCGGCTGCGAGGCGCGCGAGCGTGTGGACTCCCGTGCGCCGGCCAGCGGGCGACCGTTTTGGTGCAAGAATTGTTCCACTGAGGAGGCGAAATCGCTGCCGCTTGCGAATTGCGAACCGGCCCTTATTAGAAGGCATGTCCGAACACAAAATGACGCTCGCGTGGAAGCGCGCCACGCCCGACTTCGAATACAAGACCTACAACCGCGATCACAGATGGAGCTTCGATGGCGGCCACGAAATGGAAGCCTCGGCCGCGCCGGCTTACCTCGGCAATCCGCAAAATGTCGATCCCGAGGAGGCTTTCGTGGCGGCGCTCTCCAGCTGCCACATGCTCACCTTCCTCGCCGCCGCTTGTAAGAAAAAATTCCTGCTCGACGAATACGCCGATGAGGCGGTCGGCCACATGGAAAAAAATGCGGACGGCAAGCTCGCGATCACGCGGGTCGAGCTGCACCCGAAGCTGAAATTTTCGGGCGACACGCAGCCGAGCGAGCAGGACATCGAGCAGATGCACCACTTCGCGCACGAGAACTGTTTCATCGTCAACTCGGTGAAGACCGAAGTAACGGTAATGTAGCGCGAGCTTCCAGCTTGCGTCATTCGTTAGGCTGCAAGCTGGGAAGCTTGCGCTACCTTCCTCGCTATGCCCGACTCTCAGCGGATGGAGAAAATCGTCAGCCTGTGTAAACGGCGCGGCTTTATTTTCCAGGCGAGCGAAATCTACGGCGGCCTCAACGGCGTCTGGGATTACGGGCCGTTAGGCGTGG
>JACDGM010000162.1 GCA_013815325.1 Chthoniobacterales bacterium | reverse complement strand
GTTACTTCCACGACCTCGATTGGATCGACCGGTTCCCATTGGCCGCTCCGCTCCGTGCTCCAGCGGCTCGACCCGCCGGGCGCATTGCCGGTGAACCCCGGCGGCTTCTTCAGCGCCTCAAATTTTTTCGTTAGGCTCTTCTTTTCGCTCGCCTTGAAGGCGGAGGTGAAGCCGACGTGGTGAAGCAACCCCGCGTCATCATAGAGGCCGAACAAAAGAGACCCGATCACCGGCGCGTTGCTCGCATAACGAAACCCTCCCACGACACAATCAACCGTTCGGATTTGCTTGATCTTCACCATCGCTGTGCGCGCGCCGGAGGCGTAGGCTTCGTCGAGGCGCTTCGCGATCATGCCGTCAAGATTGCCCCCGACTTTTTCAAACCATTTCTGCGCTTTGCGCAGATCGGTCGTCGCCGGCGAGAGACGGATCTGCTCATCGTTAGGGAAAAATTCCCGCGCGAATTCTTCGAGGAGCACGCGCCGTTTGCGCAGCGGCATGTCAACGAGCGATTTGCCATCCACGTCCGCCAGGAGGTCGAACACGACGAACATCGCCGGATGGGCCGCTGCGAGTTTTTGCACCCGGCTGGCCGCGGGATGAAGACGCATCTGCAATTGATCGAAGGAAAGCGCGCCGCCGATTGGAATGACCAGCTCCCCATCGAGCACGAATTGCCTTGCCCCCAGCTCGCCTAACGGCCTAACGACGTCGGGAAAGTAACGCGCCAGCGGCTGACCGGCTTTAGATTGCAGAAAAATCTCGTCCCCGTCGCGAAAAGCGAGGCAGCGGAAGCCGTCCCACTTCGGCTCGTATTGCCAGCCGTCGTCGCTCGGAATCTCATCGACGGAACGCGCTTCCATCGGTGGGAACGGCGGTTTCAGAGAAAGTGACATCGATCGTGGCTTGTGAGGTCCCTCGCCGCGCTTCGCCGGCTCGGGATGACAAAGTGAGTACCCTTCAGGTGTAGCGGCGCGGTTCCAATTTCGGTGGGCGCTTTCCCTTTCGCAGCGCACCCTGCACCGGGATGTAGACAAGTTCCGTCCGATCCACCGCGCAGCGCAGAAGCAGCCCGCCGCGGCTCATGTCGCCCCGGCCAACGAAATCGGCCGGGAAACGCAGCCTCTCCTGCAAAATCTCCAGCATCACACCGACATATTTTCCGGTGGCGATGCTTCCGAGCAGGACGACGTCACACTCCGGCCTCATTTGCCTAACGAGCCGCCGCAGATCCCGCTCCAGCGGCTTGCGATAGAGCGGATCGTCCTCATTAATATCGACCCCGGCGAACTCACGCAGATCATCCAGCGTAACTGAGGTCGCCGCCGGGACAAGGCCGCGCGTTGGCGTGATCACGAGCACGCCCGACAGGTCGGGCTGGGCGAAGGCGTTCGCATAAGCCAGCTTGCCGCGAAAATAGAGGCCGCTCAGAAAAGTGAAGACTTCGCCTAACGACACCGGCTCTCCGTCGCGCAGACGGCGCGCGAGATCGAAGCGCGCTCGCTCGCTCAAGAGCATCTGTGCGCGGCGGCCGCCGGCGTAGGCGGGCGAGAGAAGAAAAATGCGCGTCATCATGTAGTGTCCGCTGTCTCAGCGGAAAGGCCTTTGCGGCGCGGCCCAGTTGCGCTGAGACAGCGTACGCTACATCGATGAAATCCGGATTTCTGGAAAAACTGATCGGGCGCCTTGGCCGTATCGGGCCGGAGGACGTGCAGAATTATTTGCTCCGGCTCGCGGAGGAGAAAGGCTTTCTCGAGACGATTTTTAACTCGATCCAGGAAGGGATCATCGTGACCGATTCGAACGGCCGGATCACCTACCTCAACAACGCCGCCTGCGACATCGTCGGGCTCGACGGCGAAAACGCGATCGGCAAACCGCTCGGCGAGCAGGTGCGCGGGCTCGATTGGAAGGCGCTCTCGCAATCAAATACCGTCCTCAGCCGGGACATGGAGATTTTTTATCCGGCTAATCGCTTTATCAATTTCTACGTTGTCCCGCTGATGATCGAGCGCCGCGCGGATGGCGCCAAGCCTAACGACTCGCTGGCCGAGCCCGTCGGGCACGCTATGATCCTGCGCGACATTACCCAGAGCCGCCGCTCCGCCGAGCAGACGATCGAATCTGAGCGCTTCTCGGCGCTGACTTTGCTCGCGGCCGGGGTCGCGCATGAGATCGGCAACCCGCTGAATTCGCTCCACATCCACTTGCAGTTAATGGAGAGAAAGGTGCGCAAGCTGAGCGCGGTGGAAGACAAGCGCGAGCTCCAGGAATCGATCAATATCGCCCGGAGCGAAATCAACCGGCTCGACTCCATCGTGACCCAGTTTCTGAGTGCGATCCGGCCTTCAAAGCCGCAGCTCCAGCCGGAGAACATCAATCCGCTGCTCGAGGAGACGATGCGCTTTTTCGAGCCGGAAATAAAAGATCGCGACATCGTGGTCGAGGCCGAGCTGCGCTCCGATCTTCCTCCGCTCCAGCTCGATCGCGACCAGATGAAGCAGGTCTTCTATAACGCGATCAAGAACAGCTTCGAAGCGATGAAACGCCGCGGCATTCTCCACATTCGCACCGACCGCGATGACACCCATGTGAAGATCACTTTCACCGACACGGGCGGCGGAATTTCGGCAGAAAATTTAAGCCGGGTTTTCGAGCCGTATTTTACGACGAAGAGCGGGGGCTCGGGACTCGGTCTTTTGATCGTTAGGCGAATCGTCCGCGAACACGGCGGCGAGATGGCGATCGAGAGCGCGGAGGGAAATGGGCTCACGCTCACCATCCGGCTGCCGTTTCTTGACCGGCGGGTGCGGATGCTGACGGAAGGGGAAAGGATGAAGGATGAAGGATGAAGGCGGAAAGCAGATGCGCGATCTGCGGCCGCGCACGAAGGATTTTGCCCTGCGAATCATTCGACTCTACCAGGCGCTTCCAAAGGGCGACGGTGTCGCGCAGGTGCTCGGCCGACAGCTTCTTCGTTCAGGCACATCCGTGGCCGCACAC
This sequence comes from Chthoniobacterales bacterium, assembly GCA_013815325.1. GTDB lineage: Bacteria > Verrucomicrobiota > Verrucomicrobiia > Chthoniobacterales > UBA10450 > Palsa-1392. The sequence goes on along the minus strand of JACDGM010000162.1, from coordinate 1,570 downwards.
TACCGCGAACCTTGTCGGGCGAAATCCAATGCGGATTTCATCACGAAGCTCGAAGGAGCATTACAGGAGCTCGACGAGACCGATCTCTGGCTGGAGTTGTTGGGAGATGCGGGCACGATAAAATCCTCTCGTGTCCAGCCATTGCGCAACGAAGTCGATGAGTTGATCGCGAGCTTTGTAACGACGACCCGAAAAATCAAAGGGCGCCGCTAATCTTTTTCATCCTTCATCCTTCCGCCTTCATCCTTTCTCTCATGCAGCCTACGATCCTCATCGTCGACGACGAAAAGCACACCCGTGATGGGTTGCGGACATTGTTAGGCGATAATTACGACACGTACGTCGCGGCCGATGTCGCGAGCGCGCTCGACGTCCTGGAGCGCGATCAGATCGACCTGCTCATCACCGACCTGCGACTCGGTGGCGAAGACGGCATGACCTTGATCGATCGCGCGCTCAAACTGCCGCATCCGCCGGTTTGCATCATGATGACGGCTTACGGCTCGGTCGATACCGCGGTCGAGGCGATGAAGCGCGGGGCTTACGATTTCGTGACCAAGCCGCTTAATCTCGACAAGGTCGAAATGTTGGTTGGGCGGGCGCTCGGCAGCCGGCGGCTGGAGCAGGAAAATCGCTCCTTGCGCAAACAGGTGGACGAACGTTTTGCGCTCGAAAGCATCCTCGGCGAATCGGTCGCGCTGCGCGAAGTGCTCGATACCCTCCGGCAGGTCGCACCCTCGGCGGCGAATATTTTGATCGAAGGCGAAAGCGGCACCGGCAAGGAGCTCGCGGCCCACGCCATTCACAATTTGAGCCGGCGGCACAATGGAAAATTTGTCACCGTCCATTGCGCGGCGCTCTCGCCACAGTTGCTCGAGAGCGAGCTTTTCGGTCACGAGCGCGGCGCCTTCACCGGCGCACATGAGCGCCGCATCGGCCGTTTCGAGCAGGCCAACGGCGGCACCATTTTCCTCGACGAAATCGGCGAAATCGACGCCAGCACCCAGGTGAAACTTTTGCGCGTGATCAGCGAAGAGCGCGCCTTCGAGCGGGTGGGCGGATCACAAACATTGCGCGCCGATGTGCGCCTGATCGCGGCCACGAACAAGAATTTGGAGACGATGGCGAGCGAGGGAAAATTCCGCGACGACCTCTATTTTCGCCTCAACGTGGTGAAGATCACGATGCCGCCTTTACGCGCGCGGAAGGAGGATATTCCGCTTCTCGTGCGTTCTTTTTTGCGTCATTTTTCGAGGGCAAACGAGAGACCGCTGATCGAAATAACGAGCGACGCGATGAACAGCCTGCTCACCTACAATTGGCCCGGCAACGTACGGGAGCTGCGCACCGCAATCGAGCACGGTGTCGTCATGGCGACCGGCGCAAAAGTGACGTTGCGCGATCTCCCGGCCGCAGTGCGCCTGACCGCAGGCGCCGCTTTGCCAGCGGGAATTTCGCGCGCGAAAGCCTTTGATGACAGGGGCGGGCCGCTCGACCTGCACGCCACCGAGCAGCGGCTCATCATGCAGGCGCTCGCGACGACGAATGGAAACATCACCGCCGCGGCGAA
>JACDGM010000076.1 GCA_013815325.1 Chthoniobacterales bacterium | reverse complement strand
CGAGTTCTCGAAGCGGTGGAAACCGGATTCTTGCAGTTAACGCGCCATCCTGAAAGCGGCGTCGCCTTTCCGACTCGCAATCCCAGGTTAAAATGAAAACGCAATAAGCGCGTGATGCCGTCGCCTCGTTGACGTCATTGCCCACAAAGCCTACGATTTAGCTCGTGAGCGCCAGCGTCGAAACGATTTTGAAAGAAGTCGAGACCTTGTCTCCAACAGAACGCGAAGAGCTTTGGACTCGCGTGGCGGCCGAAGAAGCGAAGACCTTGGACGACTGGGAAAAACAGGTCGAACACGATTCGAGTTCCGGCAAACTTGATCACCTTCTGGCCGAGTTGAATGATGATATCAACGATGGCCGGATCAAGCCGTTGAATGAAGTCATCAACGAGCCCTAGGTTCTGGGAGTTGTACCGTCGACTGCCCGAACCGGTTCGCCGCTCCGCTCGCAAAACCTATCGCCTCTGGCTGGCGAATCCCCGGTTCCCCTCGCTTCACTTTAAAAAGGTCGGGAAAGTTTGGTCGATTCGCATTGGCAGGACTGGCTATCGCGCGCTGGCTGAAATCAGAGGGGAGACGGCCTATTGGTTTTGGATTGGGCCGCACAATGCCTACGAACAGCTCATCTCAAATCGGTAGATACATTATCCGGGAAGGCAGCCGGCGGTGCAGTTCACCACCAGCGAGACCGCGTTGGTGAAGGGAAAGCTCGGCCCGCCATTGAGGGCCACGAACTGCTGGCCCTGCAGCTCGAACGCGATCGTCATCACCGTGCCCGCCGGCCGCGGCCCATTCTCCGGGGAACGCGTCGTCGTATGAATCTTCCCGTCCTTGAAAACCGAGAGATAAAACGCGACCGCCTCCTCCGCCTGCCCATCAAACCAAAGAAACGGCGTGATCTTTCGCATGTCGGGCAATGATGACCGGAGGGCGCGACTCAGGCAGCTTCTAGCCGCGACGTTTCGGGGTTGGCGTTGATGAGGATGTTACCGGCGGGCGTGGTGACGAGGAATGCGGCCAGCTCCTGGCTTCCGACATAGTAAGAAGGGCGGCAGCGGCGTGGTCCACTCCGGGCTGATTTCCGCGCGTGCCGCGAGGGCGAGAAACAGGGCGAAGAGCGGCAAGAGGCGGCGCATGCGACTACTCAGACATAATCGGGTGCACAGAAATGTTCATTCGAGACCGGACCCGCCGCTGCCGGCGAGCCGGAACGCTTGTTGATCCTCAGCCCTCTCGCCTCAGAGGCAGTTCAGGCTCGTCTGCGTACGCCGAAAGACTGATCTTCAACAACCGTTCCAACCCAATATATGAAAGGGCGTCCGGTCCCGGGATACCGCGCCCTATTTCCACCTCTAGCTGCGCATGGGCCTTCTGGATGCCGAAGTAGAAGTTCTTTAAGGCGGTCACCGGCGTTTCGTGAACAGCACCCGCCGCTTCGGCGCGCCGCCACTCTCTTCGAAAAATTGCAACCGTCTCCGTAGGTAGTCCGGACATTCCAAGGCCCAGCTGGGCCGCAGCGCCTGCAGCGAACATAAAACTCTCGTTTTGGAAGCGCTCAAAGAGCGTCATAAAGCTGATAGCTGAACCGGCTAACCCAAGATAAGAATCCTTTACGTCTGGCGGCTTCATTTCAGTGCCGTCGGCAAGTGAAAGTGCTTTTAACCAGACGCTAGCCGCGGCGTTGCCGATCGCACCTTCGCACGTTCCCCATTCCGTAAAAAACGCTCGATTGCCCTGAGCTCTTTGTATTGAGTTACGAAACACATTCGCGCTTTGCTCTGCCTGACCCGCTTCTCGATAAAGCTGCGATAGTTTAACAGCGAGAAACGAGTTGCCGGGGTCCGCCTCCAACGCCGCTGCCGCAATTTTTACACCTAATGCCTGGTTTCCTTGCTCGAACAAACGCGTGGAAAGATATCGCCAGTCTACTAGGTGCGGAACTAGTGCTCCTTCAATGCCCGCAGAAATCGCGGCTCGCACGAGTTCCACGAGTACATCCTCGGCGTCAAAATGGAAGCGCGTCGACATGATATCAGCGGCTGCCTCGGCAATCGCGCGGTGTCGCGTTAAGATCGACTCACCGAATGCAGCTGCTGCCGCTTCCTCACCGAGTGGACCGAGTATTCGCCTCCTGACACGTGTCTCATCTAATCCCAGCGCTTTCGCGAGAACTGACTTGGAGAGAAAAAGAAGATTAAAAGCGTGTGGTACGGCGATGTAAGCGAATGCATCAAGTAGAGTTTTCCCGGGAATTCCTTGTAGTTCCCGAGATTCCAACCGGCCCAATAACGCCGCCACGTGATCTCGAAGGGCCATCCCAATTCGGACGCGTAACATCGCTCCCAAAAACGCGCCGTCTGGACTTCCGGCTTCAAGAGTTGCCGCATCGAATAACTTCTGTGCCGCCTCATCGCTCTCTAGTCCAGAAAGCTTTCCCAGACCTCTCGCGCCGTACCTACTCCAAGCCGCTATAATTTTGTCGGCGTCGTTCCGTGTTAGACCTTTTATGTTGCGCTCGACGAACGAAGTTAACTGCGCCCAAACATAACCGTCACCATCACTCTCGATCCAATCGGTGTCTCGACAGGTAAGGAAGAAATGGATGTTGTGTTTTGGCGGCAGTGCGCGCAGAACGTCGTATGTGTCTCGCACGAAGGTGTCCGCTTCATCTGACGCGAAGAGCCATGTTGTGTTGGTCGCAGGTAAGCTCTTTACGAATTCCGGAAACAGGCGTCGCTCAGGATTGCTACGCCATATGATTTTGCAGGCGCCTTTTGCGACAAGCGTGCGTAAAACCTGGTAGAAGGCAGTGGATTTGCCTTCGCCTCCGGGGCCAAGCATTAGTGTTAGCTGTGGACCGGTTTCGAAACCTTCGGAAATAGTCGTCACCAGATCTGCAACAATTGTTCGTTCCGGTATCCGGTCAGAGAAGATGTCGTCCCACGTTGGGACGCTCCCATCAAAGTATTGAAGTATTCGTTCATCAGGTTGCTCCGATGCGCGTTCCTTTAGGAACTGCTCATCAAGAAGCACCCAACCTTCGGGTGGGGTGACCTCCCGCTCCTTCGTGCCTCTTGCCGACGTTATGCCACGAGCATTCGGCCTTTGCGCAAACATTGTGGGGATTGCCCAGTAGTCAGAGCCAGAGACGCGAAGGTCTTCCGAGATAGCGTCGCCATCGAGGGTCCATTCGTGGAGATCGGGATTCCACTTTTTCGGTTGTGCCAAAACCATTTTCGTGTCCGCGTCGAATGCTCCCCAGATCAGCCGTGTTGCCCACTTATCGTCTGCCCGTGTTTCGAACGCACAACCAGTTTGAAGCGTGATCATGGGAGTGGATCCGCTGCTTATCGAAGTCTGCTCCGGCTTGTGCAGGTGCCCGCACAAATAGATCGCGCCCTGTTTTCCGAGCAGGCTGCGCATCAACGTGTGATCCGCAGACACGAGCCACTCAAAGGGATGATGACCAACGACAAACAGCGGCTTGCAACCAGCAAGGGCTTCTATACCCGCTTCCACCATTCCACGACCAGGGGAGAGGCGCCGTTGCTCCCCTTTAGCACCGCAAAACCACGCGGTGTTGATACAAAGCACTCCAACATCCATCCCAGAAACAGCAAACCTCTTGGCTAAGTAACCGTTCTCCGATGTCACCCATCGCGTGTTCTCAAGCGTCCAAGGGTGCTCGTCGAAGTCTTTAAAGCGTGCGAGCAGACCGGCCCGCTCCATCAACCCTTCCGCGGTGGGGTCGAGGAAATTCGGAACCTCCTCAAGGACATCATAGCGTCGAATGGCACGGCCGTGTTCTCTGTCGACGTCATGATTGCCCGGAACGATAAATACCCTTTCGAGATAGTCGTCGCCGAGCAGCGTTACCAGTGGTCCAATGAAGTCGTCGTTGAATAAGGCAAACTGATCTCGCCGGCCTTTGTTGGCCAAGTCGCCGCTGATGAATACAAAATCCGGACTTCCGACTGTTTGTTTACGTTTGTCGACCTCTTCGAGAATATATTTGAAGATATTTCGCTGCGCGAAATCATCCATCCCCGTTTGGAAATCGGACAGGTGAAGCCAAGAAAGTTCTGAGGGATGCACAACCTCAATATCCCTCGAAGCCTTAGCAAAGGCGAGTTGCAATCACTTTAGCAGCACCTCATTTCGTCGCACCGATCTTGCCAGCGATCGGTCAGCCGCGAAGCAGGCGAGGCAGCAGAGGCCGGTGACGGTGGCGTTGATCGTTTTTCGGCAGCGAAGCTCTCCAGTCGAGCTGATGCGTAGCAAATCGTGGCCGATGTTCGGGTAACAGAAGCGAAAACGGCCGGAGGTCTGCACGTCCGGCCGGTTTGATTGTGAGGATTGCCGCTGGGCCAGCCGCCGCTACAACTCAGACGCCGACGGCGATGCTGACGGGGTTGCTCCATTGGCCGACGCGGTTGTCGGCTACTCGGTAGATGGCTTGGTAGGTCCACTTAGCGGGCGCGCTGGGGAACGGTTGCGTGTCGGTGTAGCCGGGGGTGGTGTCGATCGCGAGCATGACGAAGCCTTTGCTGTCGGCGCGGTCGACCTGGAGTTCGCATTGATCGAGGAAGGCGCCGTAGCCTTGCCAACCCAATGAACCCAGCGCGTTAGTCAAGCGGCGTTTGTAAGTCTGCTTCCCCCATCGCAGAGGGCCAGACTCTGCCGATGATGATGTTCTCGTCACGAATCGTGTAGACAATCTTCCAACGTAGAAAGATGAGCTTGCGCCAACCGCCATCACGCAGCTCATCGAGAATTGTTCCCGCTTCGGGCTGCGTAAAAAGAATCTGCGCGCGATCGTAAATGCCGAAACCAATTCGCGCCGCTGCGCCCGGGTCGCGACGCTCGATGTAACGGACAATCGCTTCGATGTCGCCCGAAGCTCTCTCCGTCCAGACTAGCTTGCGGTCCATTCACCGATGCGCGCTTTCATCTGCTCATTGGTGATCACGCGGCCTTGTTCGATGTCCTGCTCAGCCTCACGCACGGCGGCAAGGAACGCGATCTCTTCCGTCACGTCGCGAAAGTTGATGTCGTCAGGGAGGCGGTTGATCGCTTGAAGGACTTGTTCTTTTACGCTCATGGTCTGATCTCACTTCATCCGATCGAACGTCTTCTGCAGCAGTTGCAGATCGCTCGGCTGACCGAGCTTCTCGCGAGTCGAATCAATCCATTTCTTCTCGAGCGCGTTCTTCGTAGGTCTATCATTTTGATAGAAGACGCCGAAGACGCCGGGGAAGGGTAGCTGCGCTAGCTTGTAGGCGGCGAGTTCGTCGGTGACGTCGTGGCGGAGCTCGTCTTCGGGAGTGTTGTCGTATTTCTTTTCCTGGATGACTTCGAAGCTGCCGCCCTTCCTTGGATTCGCCGGATCGAAGGCGCCGGGGAAAAATTCGACACACTCACTTAAACATTCGATGACGCTGAAGCCCTGGTGATCCATGGCGCGCTCGATCATTTGGATCATGTGGTTGACCTGGCTGGCGTGGGTGCGCGCGACGAAGGTGGCGCCGCTCGCGACGAGTTTTTTCATCGCGTTGACCGGCTGGTCGATCGCGCCTTGCGGGTCGGTCTTGGACTTGAAGCCGATGGGCGAGGTAGGCGAGGTCTGTTTTTTCGTCAGGCCATAGACGAAGTTGTCCATGATGACGTAGGTCAGGTTGACGTTCTTGCGCGCGCCGTGGTCAAGATGGTTGCCGCCGATGCTGAAGCCGTCGCCGTCGCCGCCGAAGAGGAAGACATGCAGGTCGGGTCGGGCGAGGCTGATTCCTGACGCCAACGGCACCGCGCGGCCGTGGATGAAATGCGCTCCGTGGCCGTTGACGAAATAAGGGAAGCGCGAGGAGCAGCCGATGCCGGCGAGGGTGACAATCTTCTCGTGCTCGCTCTGGCGTTTCTCGAGGACCTTGTAATAGCAGGCGAGGACGGCGAAATCGCCGCAGCCGGGACACCAGGTGGGGTGATCGGCGGTGATGGCTTTCTTGGTCAGCTTTTCGCGCTGCGGAGCTGCGGGTTCGGCGATCGTTAGGGTATCACTCATAAATCCTGGTTCCTGCACTTTCACTTACACTTACACGGTAGAAGTTCGTTTCGCCTTGGCGGCCGAACCAACGGAATGTCAGCTCGTGGCCCCGGGAACGTTTCTCCTGCATGCCTCAAATTTTTACACGAAAAAGAGCAAAGCGCGAGCAGTTAGACCAGCGGGGTGCCTCGCTCGAATGCGGGCTAGGGCGTTTGCGCATCCGCGCGGCGCTCGATTTCTTCCACGCTCGGTTGCGCGTTGCGAATCCAATCGCGCGCGGCCTCGATCTCATCATGCGTCACGGCCGTGGCCCGCGGGAATTCCGGCTCGGCCCGGGCGACCAACTTGCGACCGACCTTTACGGGCTTCGCACGCTTGATTGAGAAATCCCAGTGCCGCCCGAAACGGTAGAGCGTGTAAAACATCGTTTTGGCTTCGACTGCGCCAACGCCGCTGCAGCGCATGGCGTTGTAAAACATCCGGTCGCAATCCTGCCATGGCCGATCGTGTTGATCGTAGGCCACATCGTGCAGGACGGAGGCGTTGCGGTATTTGCCCTCGAACGGCCCACCCATGAATGACCAGAGCGAGCGCGGGATCGAGGCGCCATCCACGACCGAGCCGGCCGGTGCCACCCAGGCGAAGCCGCTCGGATCAGTGTAGCGCAGCTCGTTCAGGAGCGTCATGCTGCGGCCGTCGGAATTCCAACGCGTGATCGGCGAACCGCTGAAATAACCCCACGGGTGCGAGGGCGCGGCGGCTTCGCGCCAGGGCGCGGCCTTTTGCGAGGCGCACCCGAACAACAGGCTCGCGAAAAGGCCTAACGAGTAAAGGTTGATCGGTTTCGCCATTGAACACCGACCCTCGGAACCCACACGCGCGACTAGACCTCGCGCGAAGCGCTCGGCTCCGTCTGCGCCGAGTCGGGACGGGTTTCATTCGTGCCCGCCGAAGCTTCTGCGGCTTCGCTGCCAAGCTTGGTCGGTGTGTTGTCGCCGCTTTGGTCGGCGGCGGCAGAGACTTCCGCTTCGGCGTGCTCGGTTGCGGCCGCGGTGGTGGGGTCTATCGGCACGGTAACCGTTTCGCCAGCGGAGCCGTTGCGCGCACCGCGGCGGCCCGGGAAGGTTTTGCCTTCGAAGACGTGGCCGAGAATTTCTTTCACGCGAAACGTCAGACCGTCGGTCTTGGTGACGCTCTGGATTTTCGGTTCGCAATAGCGCGCGCGCAGGATCGTGGCGAGCTGGCCAAAACCGTAAATGCCCTGGTCGTTCATCTCCACGACGACGATGCGTTTGAACTTCGAGAAGATTTTTTCGAGTCCTTCCGGCAGCGGATGAACGTGACGCAGATGAATCGCCCCAATCTTTTCGCCCACGCTGCGTGCGCGTTTCGCCGCGTCGTGGATCGGGCCGTAGGTCGATCCCCAGCCAACGAGCAGGACATCGCCTTCCTGGTCGCCAAAAATTTCCGGTAACGGCAGTTCGGCGGCGAGTTTTTGCAGCTTGCTTCGGCGTTTCGCGGTCATGCCCATGTGCAGCTTCGGGCTGCCGGTGGGATGGCCCATCTCGTCGTGCTCGAGGCCGGTGATGAGCGGATATTTGCCATCGGCCATCGGCGTGCCGGGGGGCGCGTGCTGGGTGATGCGGTCGAGCGCATACGGTTTGAAGCCGGCGGCGCGCGGGGTGAGGTCGGGGTGCGGTTCGATCATCAAATTCGCGAGGTCGGGCTCGTCAAACGCTTCGATGCGGGTGGCGAGCGAGCTGTCGCTCAAAATGAAAACCGGCGTGCTGTATTTGCGCGCGATCCGCGCCGCTTCGATCGCAATGTAAAAGCAATCTTCGACCGTCGATGCGGCAAGGACGACGCGAGGGCTGTCGCCGTGACCGCCGTAGATCGCCTGGAAGAGATCGCTCTGCTCAACATTTGTCGGCAGACCGGTGCTCGGACCGCCGCGCTGGACGTTGATGATCAAGATCGGAATCTCAGCCATCGATGCCCAGCCAATCGCCTCCGTTTTGAGTGAAATGCCGGGGCCGGCGCTGCCGGTGACCGCGAGATAACCCGAATACGAAAATCCGAGCGTGATCGACACCGCGGCAAGCTCGTCTTCCGCCTGGACAAAAAGCCCGCCGTATTTCGGCAGCTCGCGGCGCAAAATCTCCATAACCGATGACCACGGCGTGATCGGATAACCAGCCCCGTAGCGCACACCCGCGGCGATCAGCCCGTAGGCGAGCGCCTGATTGCCATCCATCGTGATCTGCGCAGGCGCGCCCGGCTTCTTCGCGACCGTCTCGAATTGGTAGCGCCTCGCGAGAACGTTGCCCACCGGATAGGCGTAGCCGGCGGTGAACGCCATGATCGCGGTATTCACGATGCTCTCGTCTTTGCCCGCAAATTTTTCTTTGATCAGCATCGTCAGCTTCTCGACATCGAGCTGGAAGATTTTCGAGATAAGGCCGAGGACGAAAATATTTTTGCCCTTGTCCTTGGCCGTGCCGCCTAACGCTTCGACCGTTAGGCCGGTAATGGGGACGCCGACGTAAACGAAACGTCTGTCGTCCAGGTTCGGCTCCACATTATCCGAGTCGTAAAGGAGCACGCCACCTTCTTTGAGGAAGTCGATGTGGTCCTGATAACTGTGCTGGTAGAACGCGACAAGGAAGTCCGCTTCGTCTCCAGCCGAAAGCACTTCACCGGTCCCCATCCGCACTTGGAAAATCGACGGCCCGCCCGAAATCGTGGCCGGGATCGTCATATAAGTCATGACTTCCTGGTCGCTCCGGCCGGCGAGCCGCGCCAGAAACGCGCCCGCGCTCTGGATGCCGTCCTGCGAATTGCCCGCGAGGCGAATGACAGCGTCGTCGATGCTCTCCGGGCGGAGGTCAGCGCGCTCCGGCGCGCCGGTGGTTGGAGTTGTCTCGGGCAGAGTAGGAGTAGGATTCACGCGATAAGGATTGGGACGTCAAAATACCACGCTTGTCCCGCTCAGACAAAGGCGAGGGGGCCGATCGCGCAAATATTAAACTCTCCCTTGCGCGCAATCTTTTCCTTGAGCCGCGGACCGAAAAATTGGCGCATTTCACGAGAGCAACTTTGCCCTTGATGGCACAGGCGCTGCTACAAAGCTCCGCATCCCATGCGATCTCAACCACGCTTTCATCTTCTCTCCCGCCTCTTCGCCTTCGCGGCAGTGTTCTTCGTCGCGCTCGCACAGGCGGAGTCTGCGGAGCAAGAAGTTTTTGGCACCGCGCCTGACGGCACGCAACTGCAATGGGTGGTTGACACGCCCGCGACGCCGGGACCCTGGCCTACAATCCTCGTTATTCACGGCGGCGGTTTTAAAGGGGGCGGACCGGGGAGCGGCGCTCTCTGCGCACGCGATCTGGCCGCGGCGGGTTATCTTGCATTGTCGATTGAATACCGGCTCGCGCCTAACGGGTCGCTTCCGGGCCAGGTCTCCGACGGGCGTTTTCCGCAGCAAAGTGACGATGTGAAAATGGCGGTGCGCGCGGCCCGCTCTGACCCGCGTTGCAACGGACAGGTCGGCGCCGTGGGCGGCTCCGCCGGCGGTTATCACACGGCATTTGTCGCGGCCACGGGCAGCTACGGCGACGACCGCATCGACGTCGGCGTCAGCCTGTCGGGCGCGTATGATTTTTCGGATTCCAGCCCCGACCCAGGCCTCAATCCTTTCATTCAAGACGCAACGAATTACGTCGGCGTCCCGGCATCCGATACGGCGGCCCTGCGCGCGGCTTCGCCGGTTTCATTTGTCGATGCGACCGTGGCTCCGCTTTTTCTTATTAATAGCGCGCAGGACCCGATGCCCATTTCGCAGCTCGCGGATATGACGGCGAAACTCGACTCGTTAGGCGTGCGCACCTATCAAACGCTCACGCTCGCCGGTTCGCTGCACGCGTTTGATTACTGGGCAACGGTCAAGGATGAGGTAATCGCATTTTTGGGCGCCCACTTCTCCGGCGTTCCAACGCCGACGCCAACTCCTGCGCCTCCTCCCGCAGAGGGAGTGGCGCAATTGCTCAACGTCTCGACCCGTGCCCATGTCGGCAGCGGCGATCGAGTAATGATCGGCGGCTTTATTATCCGGGGTGCGTTGCGTAAAGAGGTCGTCCTGCGTGCGCTCGGGCCATCGCTCACTCAAGCCGGCGTGCAGGGGGTTTTGGCCGATCCGGTTCTCGCGCTTTATAATTCCGCCGGTCATCTCATCGCGAAGAACGATAACTCAACGGCGCTCCCGCAGAATCTCGTCGCCCTCGGTTTAAAGCCGGGGAATCCATCGGAATCGATCATCTCGGTGACACTCGTGCCGGGCAGCTACACTGCGGTCTTAAGCGGTGCGGGCAACTCCTCCGGCGCCGCCTTGCTCGAGCTCTATGATCTCAGTCCCACTGGGTCCACTCTCAGTAATATTTCTACGCGCGGCGAGGTCGTTTCGAACGACGATCCCATCATCGGGGGCTTCATCGCCGGCGGGACAAAACCAGCAAAGGTTATCGTCCGCGCCATCGGTCCCTCGCTGGCCTTGGAGGGCGTCACGGGCGCGATTTCCAACCCGGTGTTGGAGCTGCGCAACAGCGATGGTTCGCTTCTTTTCGCAAATGACAACTGGCGCAGCGACCAGGAACAGCAGGTGCTTGATACCACCATCCCGCCGCGGGACGACCGCGAGTCGGCCATCGTCGCCACTCTTGCGCCCGGCAACTACACAGCGATCGTGCGCGACAGCGCGGGCGCAAGCGGCGTCGCTCTCGTCGAGGTTTATAACCTGCCTAACGACTAGCGGCTTCCGACACTTCGCGCTTGCCCGCGAAATCGCCCGGCCCGTCAGTGCAGTCCGATGGGCGGCCTCGTTGTTAAACCTCGCGCGCGGATTCTGCACGGACACGATTGGGTGTTCAGCGGCGAGGTCCTGAAAGTTTTCGGCGCGCCTAACGACGGCGACCTCATCTCGCTCAAGGACGGGCGCGACCGCCTCCTCGGGAGCGCGATCTACAATAGCAAATCGCAAATCGTCGCGCGCCGTTTTTCGCGGCGGAAACAGGATCTCGATCTCGATTTTTTCCAGCGCCGCATCCGGCAGGCGATCGAGTATCGCGCGCGGCGCGGGATTGATCCGCGGCTCTGCCGGCTCGTCTGGAGCGAGAGCGACGGTTTGCCCGGCGTGATCGCCGATCGCTATGGCGATTATCTCGTGCTGCAAACGCTCACCCTGGCGATGGATTTGCGAAAGGAGCTTATCGTTAGGGGATTGATCGACGTGCTCGGCGAGCTGCCGATCCTCGAGCGTAACGACGCCCCCGTTCGCCGCGCGGAGGGAATGGAATTAAAGAGTGGAATGTTGTCCGGCGAAGCGCCGGGATCGGTTGAGATCGAGGTTGCCGGTTTGCAGTTGCAGGTGGATTTGCTGCACTCCCAGAAGACAGGATTCTACCTCGATCAACTCCCCAATCACGCCCTCGTGGCGGAGCACGCGCAAGGCCGGCGGGTGCTGGATTGTTTCGCCAGCCAGGGAGGCTTCGCCCTCGCCTGCGCACGCGCCGGGGCGAGCGAAGTCGTCGGGGTGGAAGCGAGCGCTGAAAGCATCCGCGCGGCCGGGCAAAACGCCGCGCGCAATTCTCTCGTTGTGCGCTGGGTCGAGCAGGACGTTTTCCAGTTCCTCCGCGCGGTGGAGAAGGCGGAAGAAAAGTTTGATCTCATCATTCTCGACCCACCTTCGTTCACGAAAAGCAAAGGCGGATTGCACGACGCCCTCCGCGGCTACAAGGAACTGCATGTGCGCGCGTTTCAGCTCCTCTCGCCTAACGGATTGCTCGCAACTTTTTCCTGCTCGCACCACGTCGGCGCGGAAGTGTTCGACACCATGATTGCCGGCGCTCTGGTTGATGCACGGCGCTCCGCCCGCCGTTTGCGCCGTTTCGAGCAGGCGCTCGATCATCCTGTGCTCCCGACTTTGCCCGAGACGGAATACTTCCGCGGTATGCTCCTCGAGATGATGCCCGGTCGTTAGGCGTTTTCTCGTAATCGAGGAGGAATTTCAGGCGTGAAAAATCTAGCATTCTCCAACCGTCCAATTAAAGTCCGCGAAGCGCGGGCGCGCGACTCGATGCCGCATCCGCCGCCGCGACAAAACATGCCCGAATTTCGCCCAACCGAACAAATGCTGGAACTGAACGAAGACGACGAGGGTGTCACGACCGAGCAGATCGATTCCCAGGTGCAAAAGGCGCAGGAGCAGCTCCTTCAACTCAAGCGCCAGCAGGAGCAAATCGAGAAACAAAAGCGCGAGTTGGAAGAGCTCGGCCGCCGCCAGGAAGAACTCGACCGCGGCCGCGCCGAGATGACCGACAAACTCACCCGTTCGTTAGTCGTGCTCGAACGCGAGGCCTACGACGCGCAGAAAAAAATGGAGCAACTGCGCGCGACGCGCGAGAGCTTCGGACAACACCTTGATCTCCTCGAGTCGATCGATCCCAAGACCTGGAACCCCTCCGACCTGACCAAGGAACTAAGCCGCGCCCTCAGCACCGTGGACGACGCCCGCACCGAGTACAGCCAGCAGCGCAGCCGCCTCCAGGCGAGCAGCAACGAGGAGCACCACGAGATGCCGCTCCCCGCCACAAGCAGCGGCTACGAAACCGCCGCTCCCAGCCAGACCTTCGCGCAATGGCTGCAAATCGGCCTCGCCTTCACACTGCCGCTCATCATTTCCGGTCTCATCGCGCTCGTGATCTTTCTCTCGATGACCCGCAGCGGTCGTTAGGCGCATGGCCCGGCGACGCCTCCCAGCCGACACCCCGCTGACGCAAAAGCAGCGGGAGCTCAAAGAGCGCGAGAACGATTTGCGCAAACAGGTCGAGGATCTCCAGCGTATGATCTCGGAAGCGCCCCGCGTCGCCGCGGAGACCTCCCGGCGGCAGAAGCAAGAGCTGCTCGAGCGCGCCAGCGGCGAAAGCAAACGGCTCGATGTTTTTTCCCGCCCGGCCGACAAGCGTTATGGCGAAGACCTCTCGGACAACCGCCGCCCCCGCTCGCTCCGCAAGCAGCGCAGCGAAGGTCGCCTCATCTTTCTCGTCCTCGTCCTCGCGCTCGCCGCCGCCATCATCTGGATTGCGACCCATCTGCATTTTTGAAGCGCGAGTGAAGCGTGGCTGCGTCCGACCTTGATGTTGCTTACGTCGCCGAGCTGGCGCGTCTCAAGCTGACCGGGGAAGAGACCGCGCTTTTTCAAAGGCAGCTTGCACAAGTGCTGGCGCACGCGGCGAAACTTCAGGAACTCAATCTCGAAGGAGTCGAACCAGCCGCCCACGCCGTCCCGGCGACAAACGTTTTCCGGGCGGACGAGCCGCGTCTCTCGCTCACGCAGGAAGAAGCGCTGCGCAATGCGCCGCGCGCCGTAAATGATCTCTTTCTCGTCACCAAGGTCCTCGAATGACGCTGCGCGATCTTCCTGGCCTAACGATGACCGCTCTGCAAGAACTTTTGCGCTCCCGCGCAGTCTCGCCGCGCGAGGTCATCACGGCCCTGCACGAGCGGATCGAAGGGATCGAGCCAAAGATCGGCGCTTATCTTTCGCTCGAC
Organism: Chthoniobacterales bacterium; assembly: GCA_013815325.1. Taxonomy (GTDB): domain Bacteria; phylum Verrucomicrobiota; class Verrucomicrobiia; order Chthoniobacterales; family UBA10450; genus Palsa-1392. Next base: position 7,921 of record JACDGM010000076.1, on the reverse strand, counting down.
CTCCAAAGCGCGCTCTCCGCCGCTGATGCGGCTGACGTCAACCTGCCGTTAGGCGGAATCCCGATCGCGGTCAAAGACACCATCAGCGTACGCGGCCAACCGCTCACTTGCGCATCGAACATCCTGCGCAACCATCGCGCTCTCTACGACGCCACCGCCGTCGTAAGGCTGAAAGCCGCCGGCGCGATCCCATTCGGCAAAACGAACATGGACGAATTTGCGATGGGATCCTCGACTGAGAACTCGAGCGTGAAGCCGACGCGCAATCCCTGGGATCTGGAGCGCGTCCCCGGGGGTTCGAGCGGCGGTTCCGCGGCCGCGGTCGCGGCCGGTGCCGCGATCGGGTCGTTAGGCTCGGATACGGGGGGATCGATCCGGCAGCCGGCCGCGCTCTGCGGAGTGGTCGGCCTGAAGCCGAGCTACGGGCGCGTCTCACGCTACGGCCTGGTCGCCTTCGCCTCCTCGCTTGACCAGATTGGTCCTCTCACGAAAAGCGTGCAGGATGCAGCGCTTCTCTTGCAGGTCACGGCCGGGGTCGACCCGCAAGATTCCACCTCGCTCGACGAACCCGTGCCGGATTATCTTTCGCGCCTGGAAAGCGATCTTCACGGGGTGCGGATCGGGTTACCCAAGGAATATTTTCGCGCCGGCATCGATCCCGAAGTGAAAGCCGCGCTGGCAACGGCCGGCGCGCATTTCGAGTCGTTAGGCGCGGAGCTGGTCGAGGTCTCGCTGCCGCATACCGATTATGCGATCGATGCTTATTACATCATCGCCACGGCCGAAGCGTCGGCCAATCTTGCCCGCTTCGATGGCGTGCGTTACGGCTCTCGCGCGGAGAACCCGGCCAATCTGCTCGATCATTACGGCCGCACCCGCGAGCAAGGCTTCGGCCCGGAGGTGAAGCGCCGGATCATCCTCGGCACCTACGTGCTCAGCTCCGGATATTACGACGCCTTTTACCTGCGCGCGCAAAAAGTGCGGACGCTCATCCGCCGCGATTTCGCGCGTGTCTTTGAAAACGTCGACGCGCTCATTTCTCCGACGACGCCGGAGCCGGCGTTCAAGATCGGCGAACGCTCGGCGGATCCGCTGCGGATGTATCTCGCCGATATTTTCACCAACGCCGCGAACCTCGCCGGCATTTGCGGGATCAGCATTCCCTGCGGCTTTGCCGAAAACGCGAGCGCGAAGCCGCTGCCGATCGGCCTGCAAATCCTCTGCCCGGCCCTGGGCGAGACACGCCTCCTCCAAATAGCGCACGCCTACGAACAGGCGACCGATTGGCATCGCCGGCGGCCAACGCTCACGAGCTGACGAAAGCCGTTGTCATCCCGAGCCGCGCAGACGGCGAAGGACCTCACAGCTGCAATGCACGCGCTCTCCTTACGAAGTAGCATCCATTGCATCGGAGAGGTCCCTCGCCGCGCTGCGCCGGCTCGGGATGACAACGTGTGATACGGCACACGAAAAATCGCACTTCCTTCATTAGGCAGCGGCGGCGAGCTGCGCGTCACGTCGCCTAACGACCATAAGCGTCGCCGCCGCGGCCAGAGCGCAGATGCAAGCGCCGATCGCCAGCGTCGCAGAGGTGCCGAGGTAGTGGGCGAGAGCGCCGGCTTCAAGGCTGCCGAAGGGAATCATCCCGCCGAAGATCAACGCCCAGATTCCCATGACGCGCCCGCGCATTTCATCCGGCACGATCGTCTGCACGGTTGTGTTCGAGGTGGAGAAGAAGAGCATCATGCCGAAGCCCGCGCCCGCGAGGCAGAGCATGGCGATGTAAAGATTGCGGTTGAACGCAAAAATCAGAAGCATCGCGGAGAAGAGCCAGACTCCGCCGAAAGCCATTTGGCGCGACGGCAAGCTGCTGCCAAAGGTCGCCGTCACGAGGGCGCCGATGAGCGCTCCGACCCCGCTCGCGCCTAACAATAAGCCGTAACCGCGTTCGCCGAGGTGGAGGGTGTCGTGCGCGAAGGCGGGCATGAGCACCGAATACGACCAGCCGAAAATCCCGACGATTGCGAAAAGCGCAAAAATTGTCCGTACCCTGGTATGATTCCAGACATAGCGGAAACCTTCGAGCGACTGGGCAAGCGCGCCGCCGCTCGCGGCGCTGCGCGGGCGCGGCGCGAGGCGCATGAGGAAGAGCCCGGCGAGCACCGCGACAAAGCTCACGCCATCGATGAAAAAGCAGAGCGCGATGCCGACTTTCGCCATGAGAAGTCCCGCGATCGCCGGGCCGACGATGCGCGCGCCGTTGAACATCGCGCTGTTGAGCGAGATCGCGTTCATGAGGTCTTCGCGGCTCGCGATTTCAACGACGAACGATTGCCGCGCCGGCATGTCGAAAGCCATGACGACGCCGCCGCAGAGCCCAAGGACGATGATTTCCCACGGCTGAATTTTTTCCGACCAGACGAGCCCGGCGAAAATGAAAGCAAGGATCATCATGACGAATTGCGTGCAGATCAGGACGGAGCGTTTGGGGAAACGATCGGCCGCCCAGCCGCCCCAAGTGGAGAAGACGAGCATGGGCGCGGTGCCGGCGGCGGCGACGATGCCTAACAATGCCTTGGAATCGGTGAGCTGGTAAACGAGCCAACCCTGGGCGGTGTTTGTCATCCAGGTGCCGATGAGAGAAACGAGTTGGCCGCAAAAGTAGAGGCGGTAATTGCGATAGCGGAAAGCGGAGAAGGTGTTTCGCCAGGAAACGCCGCCGCTGACGACACGGCGCGGGCGTCCGGTGACATCCTCGGGCACCGAGGCGACGTGTTCCGCTTGGGTTGAATTCATGGCTGCTGTTCCGATGGCTGGCGGAGTTCTTTCCGCTGGGCTTAAGTGCGGAACAAACCGGAGAATCTGCGCCTAACGACGCAATCTCAATGTCATGCCAGGCCGATTTCCGCGAGCGCCGGCCCGACCGCGGGGAGTTGCTCGGGATTGAGCCAACTGCGCCGCACCCAAAATCCGGCGATGGTCTGCGATCGGATGATTTCCTGATCGGCCGCAAATTCCACCAGGAGCTCTCCTTCGCGCCGGAAAAATCGATGCGCCAAACGCTCCGGATCAAGAATCCAATACTCGCGCACACCATGCACTTCGTAGGCCGCGAGCTTCGGGCCGGCATCGACCGCCGCACTGCGAGGCGACATCGCTTCGAACACAAAAACCGGCGCGACGGGAATGTAGGTCGGCTGAAAACGGCTGATCTGATCCGTCGTGAAAAAGCACAAGTCCGGCAGGAAAACATCACGAGAGGTCAAACGGACTGCGACCACTTCGCGATGAAGTTCGCCGAGATGCCGCGGTTCGATGAACGCTGCCAAGAGCCGTTCCACAAAGTTTAGAAGCCGGGCGTGTTTCAAATTAACCGGAGAGTGCATAAAGATTTCGCCATTCAAAAGATCGGCGTGCGTGCCGGGCTTGAGCCAGGCGAGGAATTCGTCGGCCGTCCAGAACCGCTGTCGCTCCGAGGCTGATATGAGCGCGGGCATCCCTTAATTCAATCACCACAGCATGCGCAAAGCAATCGACGCTCCCCCGCCACCGCTCACCGGGGGTGAACTGCGCGGGGCAAGCTATTTGCTTCGCCCGCCGCGATCACTTTGAGAGATGCACTTTCGTGATCGCGCAGAGGCCGGGCGATTCCTCGCAACGAAGCTGGTTCACTTGGCGGCCCGGCCCGGCCTTCTTGTGCTCGCGCTGCCGCGCGGCGGTGTGCCCGTTGGTTACGAGGTCGCACGGGTGTTGCGCGCGCCGCTGGACGTCATCGTCGTGCGCAAACTTGGGGTGCCGGGGCAAAAAGAATTGGCCATGGGCGCGATCGCGTCAGGTGGCACGCGTGTGTTGAATTCCACCGTCATAGCCGCGATGGGCGCCGGCGCGACGGACGCGGTCGAGCGCGCGACGGCAATTGAAACGGAGGAGCTGCGGCTGCGCGAAAAAACCTACCGCGGCAACCGACCTTTTCGCGATCTGTGCGCACGGACCGTCGTCCTGGTCGATGACGGGCTGGCCACCGGGGCGACGATGCGGGCGGCGGCGCGAGCTGTCCGCTTGCGCGCGCCGGCTGGCCTGATAATCGCAGTACCGGTGGCAGCGGAGTCGAGCTGTCGCGAACTCGAGGCGGAAGCGGACGAAGTTATCTGCGCGCTTACGCCGGAGGAGTTCTTTGGAGTCGGGCAATTTTACCATGATTTTCGGCAAACGACTGACGAAGAAGTGCGCGATTATCTGGCAGCGGCGGCGGCCTGGACCAAAGCCGATGACCAGCCTAACGAGTAAAGGCGGAAGAAGGATCCGGCAAATCACCGCTAAAGGAAGAAGTCTTCCCGATTCGGACGCAGATCCATTTCAAACGTCCACGCCCCGCGCTCCTGACGCGCGAGCAGCCAGTAAGAATTTGCGATCGCGTCCGGATCAAGCTGCGGCTCATCCGCGATCGCTCCGGCCTCGCCGATAACCCCATCGATGATGAGATGAGCGACATGAATGCCTTTCGGCCAAAGCTCGCGCGCGAGCGAATCGGCCAGACCGCGCAGACCAAATTTTGCGCTCGAAAAATCCAGCGCGCCTTGTCGCCCGCGGATGGCGGAAGTGGCGCCGGTGAAAAGAATGACCCCGCGGCCACGCTCGATCATGTCGGGCGCAGCTTCCTTGCAGCAAAGGAAGGCGCCCAGCACCGTGACCCGCCAGGCCCGTTCGAATTGCTTGGCCGTCAACTCTTCGATCCCGCTCCAGACGGAAGTGCTGGCGTGACAGATCAGTGTATCAATCGGCCCGAATTCTTCGCGCACTTTCGTGAAGGCACTTGTCACCTCGGCGGCTATCGCCAGATCCGTCGGGATCGGCAGCAGTTTCAGGTCTGGATGCTCTCTCGTTAGGCGCGCGAGATAATCTTCCGAGCGCGCCAGCATCGCAACGCAGCCGCCTTCACCAGCAAAACGGCGGGCGAGCGCGGCTCCCAAACCCGGACCAACCCCTGCAATAACGATCGTTCTTTTCATTCCCAAAACTTCGTCGCGAACCGCCTGCGCGTCGCGGCCCGGTTGAATATCCGCGCGCACGCTGAACTTCCCCTCACGCTCGATCCTTCGCGTTTCGCCCGACCGCGGCATTCCCGGCGTTCGATCACTCAGAGCAATGAGTGAATCTAGCCTTCTCATCGAACCGGGCGTCGAGACGCCGGCGAACACCGACTACACCCGGCGCAATTTTGTGAAGCTCTCGGCCGCCGCCGGCATTGCGGCGGGCGTTGCAAGGAAGTCGTGGGCGGTCGAAACGCGCAGCGGGATTCCCTATCGAACGCTCGGCAGCACGGGCGAACGGGTCTCGCTTATCGGCATCGGCGGCTCGCACATTGGCCGCCAAAAAGAGGACAGCGAAAGCATTGAAATCATCCGCGCGGCCCTCGACCACGGGATCAATTTTCTCGACAACTCCTGGGATTATAACGGCGGCGCGAGCGAGGAACGGATGGGCAAGGCTCTGCGCGACGGCTATCGCAAGAAGGCGTTTCTGATGACCAAGTTCGACGGCCGCACGAAATCGTCGGCCGAGAAACAGATCAACGAATCGCTCGAGCGACTGCAGACCGATCACGTCGATCTGCTGCAGTTCCACGAGATCGTGCACGAGGACGACCCAGATCGGATCTTTGCCAAGGGCGGCGCGGTCGAGGCGATGATCGCGGCGCATAAGGCGGGCAAGACGCGTTACGTCGGTTTCACCGGGCACAAGGACCCGGCGATTCACCTGAAGATGCTCCGCGTAGCCGACGCCCACGGATTTAAATTCGACACCGTGCAGCTGCCGCTCAACGCCATGGACGCGCACTTCAACAGCTTCGAAAAAGCGGTCCTGCCCGAGCTCGTTAGGCGAAAGATCGGCGTCCTCGGGATGAAGACAATGGGCGACCAGCTTTTCCTGAAGAGCGATACCGCGACGCCGATCGAATATCTGCATTACACGATGAACTTGCCAACCGATGTGGTCATCACCGGTTGCGATTCGATGAAGATTTTGCAGCAGGCGATCGGGGCCGCGAAGAGCTTCCAGCCGCTCAGCCCGGAGCAGGTCGCGGCGATCCTGGCGAAGACGGCGCCGGTGGCGGGTGCGGGGAAATTCGAGCGTTACAAAACGAGCACGCAGTTCGACAGCACGACGAACAATCCGGCCTGGCTCGGTTGATTGCGGAGGGACGTGCTTCCGCACGTCCAGATTGTTACAGATTCAAACGGGCCGTGCGGAAGCAAATCCCTCCGCCGCTACAGCACCCCGCGAATTGCGCGCCGCACCGTCTCGGTGATCCAGCCGTAGACGAGATGCGACGCGAGCGCGTAAATGTGTGTCGTTAGGGGAATTTCCTTCGGCGATTTGGATAACCCCGCCGCGGGCACAGCCAGCTCATCGGCGAGCAACCATACGCCAGTGCCAAAGACCAAACCGTCGCCGGCCGTGAGCATCGGCACGACCTCCGCCAAAATACCGTAAACGGCCGCAGACCCGGCGCCCATTCCATAATGCACTGCTTCGCCGGCGGCTGGCTGATAATCCTCCGGCACCTCTCGGCCGGTCACCTTTTCAGAAAGCGCGTTTGCTGCCTTCACGGTCGCCGGTTGCGCCTTTTCTCCAGAAGACTTCTTGTCTTGCATCGCTTCCGCCGCCGCGCTCCACGCGGCCTGAAATTGCTCCATCAGGAAGGAGGCCAGCAGACCGCCAGCCACTCCCGCCACCAGACCTTTCAGGAGATCCATCTCACCACCGCCGTCGTCATATAATTTCATCGTTAGGTCCTCCGAGTTTCAAATCCGCTCTCGAAAAGAATCGAAGCTGCCGCGCCCCGCGCGCTTCAGCACGCCTGAAGCCCGCTCACCACGACGCCAACTGGAGTTGGGGAATGAGGGCGAAATGCTTGTCGTTAGTCAGGACAGCCGCGCCCGCACGAAGTGCGCAGACCGCGATGATAAGATCGGGCAGCGGCAATACTTTTCCGGCGCGGTCCAATTGCCACGCCATCTCTTCCGTGTCCCGCCAAGCATGATGATCCATCGGCACGTGGACGAGGAGGTCGAAGAACGCCGCCAGGTCCGCTTTCTCCTGCGGGCGCACCATCCCGCGCAGAACCTCGCAGCGAACGACGTCACAGCCCGCGATTTCCGCGGCCTTGAAACGTCCAGTCAATTCCGCGATCGGGTCCCGATCGGCCCGCAGCAAACGGACGTAAACAGAGGTATCAACGAGAACCACGCTTCACCCGATCTTTGCCGGGTAGATCGGCCAATCTTAACGCCATGAAATCATAGGCTGGATCAAGACTGTTTTTCCACTCGCGCGCCGTGGGTTTCCTCCGGCTCAAAAATTCGCTGAGTTTCTTGTGTCTCTCTGCCTCTCGCAAGGCGAATTCGACTGTCTCTGTTTTCGTCTTGAACCCCGTAATTTTCATCACCCGGGCGAGGAGCGCTTCGTTGATAGACATCGTCATCTTCATCTGCGACGAGGATATGGCTCCTCAGCCATACCGTCAAGAAGCTTGCTCGCTGCTACGGCCGCGAGCTCGCGTAGGCCGAGAGCGGTTCGGCGGTTTCCAAAGTCTTGATGACTGTGCTGAGATAGACCGATTCGGGATAATAGGCGCGATATTTCGTAATCTCCGCGCGATTCATTACCTTGAATCCGTAGCGCTCGAACATTTTTTCTCCGCGCCGGCTTTCGAAGGTGACGATCTGCCCGTAGACGCGCTTCTCGCCGCAGCGATAAAGGTAACTCAGATAGGCGCTCATCAGCGCGCGTGTCGTGGAGATCCTGCGCGCCTCCGGAAGCAGGTTGATGTGAAAATGCGGTGTGCGCCGCGGCGCGGCCGGCACTTCCCGCCAGCCGTTCACGACCATCCAGCGAATAAAACGCCGCGAGCTTCGGT
>JACDGM010000161.1 GCA_013815325.1 Chthoniobacterales bacterium | reverse complement strand
AGCGGCGTCGAGATGGCGCAAACGCACCTGCCGGATCTGGTTTTGATGGATATGAGTCTGCCGGTCCTCGATGGCTGGGAAGCCACGCGCCGTCTCAAAGTTGATCCTGCCACGAAGCACATCCCGATCGTCGCGCTAACCGCGCATGCCATGTCGGGCGATCGTGAAAAGGCAATCGAAGCCGGCTGCGACGATTACGATACAAAGCCCGTCGAGCTCGCTCGTCTCCTGGCCAAGATCGAGGGGTTGCTGGCCCGCAGCGAAAAATCTGCCTCATGACGGACGGGCCGCGCCCAACCAGCGAAAGAGCCCCGCACGAGCTGCCATCGGGTTTGCTCCACGACTTCCGCACACCGCTCAATCACATCATCGGATTCACCGAGATGCTGATCGAGCAGGCGCAGGAGCAAGGCCAGGATGACTTCGTCCCAGACTTGCGAAAGACACATGCTGCCGGCAAACAACTGCTGGCGCTCATCAACGATAACTTCGAGTCGGTCGGACCGGCCGATACCGGCACAGCGATGGCCGCGCCGCCTGAAGTAGATCTTGCGCCTAACGAACACGAATTAGTTGGCGACAATCTGGAGAACGATCCGCCTTCGGGTGAAACAGTCTCCGACGCGGCGCAAGGATTCGTGCTGGTTGTGGACGACATCGAGACTAACCGCGACGTGCTTTCCCGCCGGTTGGAGCGTCAGGGTTATGAGGTAGCCAGGGCCGAGAATGGGCCGCAAGCGTTAGAAAAGCTGCGCGCAGAGAGGTTCGACCTCGTGTTGCTCGACATCATGATGCCTGAAATGGATGGCTACGAAGTGCTCCAGCGGCTCAAGGCCGATGGGGCTTTGCGCCACATCCCGGTCATCATGATCTCCGCCCTGAACGAGTTAGACTCCGTCGTGCGCTGCATCGAGCTCGGCGCGGAAGATTACCTGCCGAAGCCGTTCAACCCCACTCTGCTTAAGGCGCGTCTCGGCGCTTCCCTCGACAAAAAGCGCGCGCGCGACCGCGAGCAGGAACTAGCCGCTGCCTTACGTAGTCAGAACACCGAGATGGCTGCGTGGCGCAAAGCGCAGGAAGCAGATCTCGCGGTCGCTCGCACCACGCAACAAGCCATCGTCAGCTCCGCGCCCACGCACCTCCGAGGTTGGCATGTAGAAACGATCTACAAGCCACTAATTCAGGTCGGCGGGGATGTTTATGGCTGGCGCGAGTTGAACCACGGTTCGTCGGTTTTCTGGATCGCGGATGCGACGGGCCACGGCGTGGCCGCAGCGCTTTTCACCACTTTAGTCTCACTGCTTTTCAATCAAGCCATCGATGAGCGCCAGACAGCCGATGGGATTCTCACCAGAGTGAATCAAGAGTTTTACAGCACACTCCGCAGCCGCGCGTTTATGACCGCCTGTTGTGCCGTCGTCAAAACCGATGGCGAATTGTCCTTCGCCGCCGCCGGCCATCCGGCCCTCCTCATTCGGCGGCGGGACGGCACGATCGAGACTCTTCCTTCGCGCGCCACGATGATTGGAATCTACCCGGCGTTGAACATCGAGCCGACGGTCACAACGCTCGCGTCCGGCGACGCAGCGCTCCTCTATAGTGACGGTCTCTACAGTTCGAAAGAAAACACCGGCGCGCGATCGACCGCCGAGACGCTCGCGAAATCCTTTGCGGAAACCGGCTCAAGTGCGGACTTCCTGCCGGGCCTCATCGCACAACGAGACCAAACTTCCGGCGACGGTTTCGATGATGATGTTGCTGCCATCGCACTGCACCGTGAGTAAACCGGGCAGCGAGCTCATCAAGCTTCTTGGCTTGTTACTCGAAGGCCTCAGGTGGCGCAACACTGATACCCAAAGCTAGCAGTTGTCGAGGACCCGAAGGTATAAGCAGCGATTAAGGGCCGAAATGGTAGGACGTGTTGAAAACCATTTTGCCGTTTTCGGTGATTACCGAAAAGGTGACGGTGCCGCGATCACGCGTCGAGGGCGTAATCCTTCCGGTGACGACTCTGGTTTTCCCCTTTGCACTTATCACCTTGCCGGTAAAATCCGTTGCACTGCCGCCCTGGAACTTGCGCATCGAATCGCCGGGAGCGGCCAAGTTTAGTACGCCTTTCTCGCTCTTGAAGAAATATGGCCTGACCTTCAGCTGATAATCACCTCGATACGATTCCCCTTGGAAAATCAGAGGAGCAACGACCAAGTAGGCTTTACCCCCCGCCACTGAGCTGGAACTTGGCTCGATGAACAATCTGCGACCGTGTTGCACCCGATCGCTGGCAGAAGAGACTTGAGGCCCGCCCGCAATCAAACGATCAGAAACCAGCAACATCGTGGACACCAAAGCGACACAAGCCATCCCCGTCCATTGTGATTGCCTACAGCTCATAGAGTAAGGGCTGTGGCTTCCGGAGTCGCGGCGCCACAGCATCGATCGCCGGTCGATAGAATCGACTCCGGCCGCTGCTCAGTGGGCGCGATCGAGCGTTTCATGGATATCCTTCATACGTGTATGCCGTGTTTCTTACGACGAAGGCAATTCCCGAACTATTCGAACCGCTGAAAAACTTCGCATAACCGATTGCGTTACTGATTAAGCCAGGCTCGCTGTACCCAAACGACTAGCCTCGGCGGGTTAACCTATTTAAGTTCAAATTGAAGGCAATCGACTTCGAGAATTCAAAAGTCGATTTGTCTTGCAAGCAGCTCGAATTTTTTTCAACCCTCTGGGCATATGAAAACGACAAGTCTCCCATTGAGAAACTTAATGAACCCCTCGTTCCGCCGCTGCGAGACGGTCGCGGGACTTCTGCTCCCGTTCGCCCTCGCATGGCTTGCGCTTCCGCCAAAAGCTCAGGCGATTTGTCAACAAGGCTGCGACCTGATTCTCGAAAACACGTTTCTAGGGAATAACGCACTTAGTTCGAACACTACTGGGTACGACGACACAGCCGTGGGTTCTGACGCACTTTCGAACAATACGAACGGAATATTCAACACCGCCATCGGGCGCCTTGCCCTCTCCAACAACACCGACGGCTTCTACAATACGGCCATAGGTATGTCGGCGCTCTTTTCCAACACAACTGCCAGCTACAACACGGCCACTGGTACTTTCGCGCTTATTTCCAACACCGTCGGGGCCTCGAACACGGTTACAGGTTCTTTCGCACTCCAAAGCAACACGACGGGCAGCGACAATTCGGTTACCGGTAGTTTCGCACTCCGCAGTAACACTACCGGCTCCGATAACACTGCTACCGGGCGGGGATCGCTTTCGCATAGCACGACCGGTAGCCGCAACACTGCTGACGGTCGCGAGGCGCTGCGGAACAACAAGACCGGTAACGGCAATATTGCTGTGGGGTTTTCAGCTGGGTCCGCACTGACTACTGGTGACAACAATATCGACGTCGGCAACGCTGGTGTTGCTGATGAGGCCAATATAGTTCGTATCGGCAAACTAGGAACCCAGACGGCGACCTTTATCGCCGGCATTAGCGGAGCAGTAGTGCCCGATGGCGTAGGAGTGATTGTCGGAACTGATGGCAAGCTCGGCACGGTCGTTTCTTCGGAGCGCTACAAGGATGCGATCAAGCCGATGGACAAGGCGAGTGAAGCAATTCTCTCGCTCCAACCGGTAACGTTCCGCTACAAGCACGACTTTGATCCTGATGGAATCCCGCAGTTTGGCCTCGTAGCTGAACAAGTCGCAAAGGTGAACCCTGATCTTGTAGCTCGTGACGATCAAGGTAAGCCCTACACAGTCCGCTACGAGGCCGTGAACGCAATGCTGCTCAATGAGTTCCTTAAAGAGCACCGCAAGGTCGAGGAACAACAAACGGCGCTCGATCAACTGAAGTCGAAGGTGGCGCAGCAAGAGGACTTGCGATCAATCGTTGCGCAACAGCAGATCGAGATCGCCGCACTGACTTCACAAATCCAGAAGGTGAGCGAGCGGCTGGCTGTCGTTAAACCGGCACCGCGAATCGTCTCGAACAAAGAGTAAAGGGGCCACTGTCCAAGCGGTAACGAGTTCTTTGCGCTAATCGCGCAGAATAACGCACTACCCTGTCCGAAATCATCCGAAATTCTCGGCCCTCATGTAAACCGCAGCGGAAATCCCGAAATCTAACCGTTTTAGAGCGGCACCTAAAAGCCGCTCCCATTCGCGGAGGTCACCTCGAAAACCAAGATCACAGGCCTCTCTGCCAGCTGAGGCGCGCTGCCGTCTCGTGGCGTTTGCCACTTTTTGTGTCGGCATGTTCTGGTAACGACGCCGCGAAAGGAAAATATGAGACGCGAGCGGATCGTGCTCGCTCCGCATCTCCGCCACGGCTAAGTTCACCTCGCAAATCGCCGCGTCGAGTGTTTCAACGCGTTTTGGAGGCGGCTCGCGCTCATATGTGCGAGAGAACATATAATCCGGCGTGAGGTCAACTCCGCTTGAAGGCGTCGGACAGCGCAGTGCGTTGGCAGTAGCCCGTTTTAGTCGTGTCACTCAAAGCCAAAGCCGTGGTGGACGTGACGAAAACCCAAGGATTGGGAACGAATCCAGCCACTCTGGAGCCCAGGTTCAGCTTCCCTGCGGACGTG
>JACDGM010000003.1 GCA_013815325.1 Chthoniobacterales bacterium | reverse complement strand
GATCGGCGCAAGGCTTTCTTACAACGGCATACCGAGGAGCTGGCAGTACTCCTCGCGAATGATTCTCAACAACGAAAGCGCGTCCTAAAAATGCGTGAAATCGTTGCGAACTGGTTGAACAACGACAGTTTATGGATGGAACAGTCGGGCACAAGCCCTCCTGCCCGTCTGGGCGGAGCCAAAGGCGCCTTAGGGGCGCCCCTGCTTGATGAAGCGCGGGCGATTTTGCACTCGGTCCAGCGCGAAGAGCAGATCAACCTTAACCAGCGGGTGCGCGAACGAGAATGGGCGGCTCAATCGACTCAAGTCCTGGATTTCATCCCGCGGTTGGAGCTGGCCGCCTACGAAATGCAGAAAGAAAAACGAGCTTTCGTTCTCACTGGTGATCCAGCATTCATCGAAGCCTACAAACGCGCCACCGCGAATTTCTACACCTTTCAAGGTCATCTTTCCGTGCTCGTGGCGAATTCCCCATCTCAGCTGGCCGAACTCGATCGCATCCGCATTGGTTTAGAAGACTGGATCGTGCAATGCGCCGTGCCTGACATCGAAGCCAGGCGCGCGGGCGCCGCGCCCACCACGGCGGCCGGCGGCCAGGGGGACGAACTCATGGTAGGGGTGCGGCGGGATATCGACGATTTTACCAAGGAACAGACGGAAATCTACGAGGTGCGATCGGCCGCGGCGGCGCACGAGCGCATCCTCACCACCACGGGAATCGACATTCTCTGCGCCGTCGTAGCCGGGCTCATGATCGCCTCGAGTTACTACAGTTTTGTCATCTGCCGGCGCCAATTCAAAAAGCTGGAGAGCGCCGACATCCGCATCGGTTCGGTCATCGACCACATCCTAGACGGCATGGTCACCGTCGATGAGAGCGGAACGATCTGCTCGATGAATCCCGCGGCGCGACGGATGTTTGGCTACACGGAGAACCATTTTTTCGGCGACGCCTTTGTCAGTTTGATCCCGAAATATTTCAACCGCGAGATCGATGGCCGATTGAGCGGCTGTGCATGGGAACAGCTTGCCCGGCGCACGGGCGGCATTACCGTCGGACTCGCCCAGACGCGGGGCCGCGCCACCTTCCCGGTTGAGATTTCGCTCAACGAGATGATGGTCGATCAGCAGAAGTTTTACGTCGCGATGATCCGCGATGTTACGGAACGCAAACGCTTCGAGGAAGAACTCGCGGCGGAGAAAAACAGCCTCGCCGTCACCCTCGGCTCGATCGGAGACGGGGTCATCACCACCGATTTGAGCGGGTGTATTTTGATCACAAATCCCGCCTGCGAAGCTCTCACCGGCTGGTCCGCAACGGAAGCAGCTGGCCGGAAGTTGAAGACTGTCTTCGACATCACCGCGGAGGGAACGCCCGAGCGATCTCCGCAATCGAACGGCTATCGCAGCCAGGCTGAAGCCATTCTTCTCGGCACTCCGGAGCGCTCGACTCTTACCGCTCGCGACGGCACCCGTCGGATGATCGAGCAAGTCGCCGCGCCCATTTCCGACGGGAAGAACGAACTTTGTGGCGTGGTGCTCGTCTTTCGCGACATCACCCAGCGGCTGCGGGACGAGGCGGAACGGCGCAAGGCTGAGACCCTTGATCAACTCGGCCTGCTCGCCGGTGGCATTGCCCATGATTTCAATAACCTGCTCACTGCCATCATCGGCAATATTTCGCTCATCGCGCTCCTCCTGCCGCCGGATGAACAGTTGAGCGATCGCTTGAACGACGCAAAAAACGCATCGCTTCGCGCGCGCGATCTTGCGCAGCAACTCCTCACATTTGCCCGCGGCGGCGCGCCAATCAAACACACCGCCTCCGTCGCGAAATTGATCGAAGAGACCGTGAGCTTCTCCCTTCGCGGATCGCGGAGCCGCAGCGAAATAAACATCGGCCCTGAACTCTGGCCGGCTGAATTTGACTCGGGCCAGATCAGCCAGGTCGTTGCCAATCTTGTGGTCAACGCCGATCAAGCCATGCCCGATGGAGGCACCCTCCATGTCAGCTGCGGTAATTTCTCTGCCACAGAGGAGACGGCCAGTGCGCCGCGTGGGCTGGAGCCGGGAGATTACATCCGAATCAAGGTGCGCGACGAAGGCGTTGGCATTTCCGAGAAGTGTTTGAAGCGGATTTTCGATCCGTATTTCACCACCAAATCCAAAGGGAATGGATTGGGCCTCGCCACCACCTACTCCATTGTGAAGAACCACGGCGGATTGATTACCGTCGAGTCAGAGCTTCAGCGGGGCGCCACCTTCACCGTCTACCTCCCGGCCGGGGGTGCGCAACTCTCTTTCGCGTCAGTCGTCCCGCCGGTTGAAATCAAAGAGGAAGCCCCCGAAACGATGAGTGGCACCGGCCGGGTCTTGATCGTCGATGACGAGGAAGCGATCCGTTTGCTGGTTGACTTCACGCTGAGTCGCCTTGGCTACGAAGTCGTCCAGGCTGAGGCTGCCTTGGAAGGCATCGACCTTTACCAGCAAGCCCTGCTCGCGGATCGGCGCTTCGATCTGGTCATTCTCGACCTTACCCTGCCCGGCGGCATGGGCGGCAAAGATGCCCTCAAGGCTTTGCTCAAGATCGATCCCACGGTGAACGCGATCGTGTCCAGCGGATACGCCACTGACGCAACCATGAGCCGCTACGAGGACTTCGGATTTCGCGGTGTTATCGCCAAGCCTTACGAAGCCTCCGCGCTCAGCCGAATCGTTCAGCAGACCATTCTATCCAGTCAGGCGACTTGCGGCCCCGTTTACGAATTGCAGCAAGCCTGCTGAGCGACCGCGCAACCCGCGCTCCACTGTTCCAGCTTGCCAACCCGACTAGCTCCCCTAGCTTGTCCGCGGTGACAACCGCTGCTCTTCAGGCAAAGCCGCAACCCGTTCCCGCCGCCTACGATTCAAAGATCGAAGGCAACGTCATTTTCACCCGGCTCGACGCGGCGATGAATTGGATGCGAAAGAACTCACTCTGGCCGATGCCGATGGGCCTTGCTTGTTGCGCAATCGAACTCATGGCTACCGCCTCTGCCCGTTTTAACATCGCGCGCTTTGGCGCCGAAGTCATGCGGTTCTCCCCGCGGCAATGCGATGTCATGATCGTCGCTGGCACCGTCACCTATAAGATGGCTCTCGCAGTCAAGCGCATCTACGAGCAAATGCCCGAGCCGAAATGGGTCATCGCCATGGGCGCCTGCGCCTCCAGCGGCGGAATGTATCGCT
The DNA here is from genome assembly GCA_013815325.1 of Chthoniobacterales bacterium. Classification (GTDB taxonomy): domain Bacteria; phylum Verrucomicrobiota; class Verrucomicrobiia; order Chthoniobacterales; family UBA10450; genus Palsa-1392. The sequence goes on along the minus strand of JACDGM010000003.1, from coordinate 75,658 downwards.
CCTACGCTGTCCTCCAGGGCATCGACCAACTGTTACCGGTTGACGTATATATCTCCGGATGTCCGCCCCGCCCCGAAGCTCTCCTAGAAGGTCTTATGAAGTTACAGGACAAGATCGCCGGCGAACGCTCCTTCACTTCGCAAAAACGAGGCCTCGTGGACAAGATAGAGTCGTTAGTCTAATCGATTTTCTCCATCAACCATCAACCTCCGCGATGACCGGTCCCGAGCTTCTCAGCTCTCTTTCTCAGTTATTCGGAACAAAGATCCTGGAGCGGATCGAATTTCGCGGCGAGACCACCTTTGTCATAGATGCGAGGGACATCCGGGAGATCGCTAAATTTTGCAAAGAAGAGTTATCCTTCGATTACCTGCTCGATATCTCCAGCGTCGATAACTTTGGGGAAGAGCCACGTTTCGAGGTTGTTTACGAACTCTACTCCATGACCTGCGCGGTCCATCTGCGGATCAAAGTGCGTCTCTCTGAAGACACTCCCACCGTCGACACCGTCTCCGACATCTGGCCGACCGCGAACTGGCACGAACGCGAGATTTGGGACATGATGGGCCTGCGTTTCAACAACCATCCCGACCTCCGCCGCATTCTTATGTGGGAAGGCTATCCGTACTTTCCGTTGCGCAAAGAATTCCCGCTCGAAGGTCTGCCGAGTGACATGCCCGATGTGGCTTTCACTTCGGCCGCGCCCATGGAAGGTGGTCCTTTTGTGACCCAGCCAAGCACTGCGACGGCCAAAGACCGGGAACCGCGTGCCCGGCGCCCGCTTGACGAATAGAAAAAGCCCTCTTCGCCGCGAGCCTTCCCACGTCAGGCTACAAAACCGCCTCCAGTAACTGTAAAACGCCAGCCGCGGAATCTCCGGCCGCCAAGACTGCGCTGTGCGCGAGCGGCGACCAATTTCGGCCCGCAGCCCAATTCGTTAGGCAGGAAAGACCAGCCACCTCCAAGCCTAGCGCGCGCGCTTGAATGGCTTCGCAAATCGTAGACATGCCGACGGCGTCGGCGCCCAGTATGCGCAGCATCTTCACTTCCGCCGGCGTTTCGTACTGCGGACCGCGCAGCCCCGCGTAAACGCCTTGGTGTAGCGTTAGATGCTTTTCCCTCGCGGCGGCCTCGAATTGTTCCCGCCAGGCGGGTGCATAGGCATCGGTCATGTCGACAAAATTGCTTCCACCGGACAAAGGTGAGGCGCCGCAAAGGTTCAACTGATCGGTGATCATCATCCACGATGGCGGCGAAAAATCCGTGTTCAACGAGCCAGCGGCATTAGTCAAAAGGAGGCGCTTGATGCCGGCGCGAGCGAGGAAACGAACCCCCGCAGTGATCTCCCGCGCGCTGTAGCCTTCGTAGAGATGGACGCGCCCTTGCGCGAAAACAACGGGCGCCGCGCCGATCGCGCCGAGGACAAAGCGGCCGGCGTGTCCTTTAACGCTCGAGCGCGGGAGGTCGGCTATCTCTTGGTAGGGAATGATTCGCTCGTGCGGCGGATTACCGCCTAACGAGTGAAGGCCTGAGCCGAGCACGACCGCGGTCCGGGCGCCGTACTCGCGCACCCGCTCGATCGCGAAGGTCTCCACTCGTTAGGCGGCCGAGACCGGCGGCGCGGAGGCCGGTCGTTTCGTTCCCATGATGACGCCGGGGCGTTCGCCTTCCGCGCGTCCGCTCGTCGCCTTGCCTTCCTTCGGATAGGCAATACGGGTGTGGAGCATATTCATGAGGGTAAAGCGGAAGCGCTCGGCGATGGTGCGCAGCTCGCGCAAAGTCAGTTCGCATTCGTCGAGCTGATGGTCGGCCAGCCGTTGGTCGATCAAGTCATTCACGAGTTGCTCGATTTTCGCCGGAGTCGGTTTTTCCAGACTGCGCGAAGCGCTTTCCACCATGTCGGCGAGGCTGATGATAGCACTCTCTTTGGTCTGCGGCCGAGGCCCACTGTAGCGGAAGTTTTCCTCCGAAACCTCCGGGATGTCTTCCTCGCGCATCTTCATGATCTTGCCGCCGGCGCGCGCGTCTTCGAGGTGCTGCAGGGCGCGCTTGTAGAAGTAAAAGACGAGCGACGTGCCGTGATGCTGTTGAATAACATCAATGACCTCTTGATTAAGGCCGTGCTTAAGGGCGAGATCGACTCCTTCCTTGACGTGCGCGATGATGATGAGCGCGCTCATCGTCGGCGCGAGATCGTCGTGGGGGTTTCGTTCGAAGTTCATGTTCTCGGTGAAATATTCCGGCTTCACGAGTTTCCCGACGTCGTGAAAATACGAACAGACGCGGCAGAGCGTGGCGTTGGCGCCGATCGCTTCGGCGGCTGATTCGGCAAGGTTCGCGACGACGAGGCTGTGATGATAAGTGCCGGGTGCTTCGATGGTCATCCGGCGCAGGAGCGGGTGATTCAAGTCAGAGGCTTCGAGCCAGGAGATGTCGGTCGTGATTTGAAACAAATGCTCGAGAATGGGCAGCGCACCGCCCACCAGCATCGCCGTGACGATTCCATTCCCGATCGCGAGGGCGCTCTGAAGACCGATCATGCTCCAATCGGTCGCGCCCGGGTTGAAAAGATTAATTGGACCGATGAGCCCGAAGGTGAGCGAGAGTAGCCAGATGGCAAGCCCGACGCAAAGCCCCGCGCGAATGAGGCGGCTGCGGCGGCGCACCTGCAGCGTCAGATAAACCGCGGTGAAGCCGCTGATGAGGCCGTTCACAAGCATCGGCGCATCCATTTTGTTGCCGAGGATGCTACCCCACAGACTAACGAACACAGCACCGTAAAGGCCGTGATTGCGCCCGAGGAGCACGCAGAGGACGAGGGGCGCGAAAGCATAAGGCGCGATCAGCCAGGCCGTCTCCGGCTTGAGCAGAACGAAGAGGCCGCTGTTGCACAAGACGAGGAGCAGCCGGGTAATCGCGAGTTGAAAGAAAATGATGCCGAAGACGAGAAAAACGCGTGAATTGCGCAGAAAAGTCTTGGGCTGATTGATCCAAAGCTGCGCCACTGCGGTGACGAAAAAGAGCAACGCAATCACGAAGTTTTTCGTCGGCTCAGGTTGTTGCCCGCTAAAGATGAGCGAGGCCAAGCCGGCGATGAAGGCGGCGAAGATGACGATCTTCATCCAAGGCGCGTGCTCGAGGTTACGCAGGATTTCATTCGAGGGACGCCGCCGTCTTTTCTTGCCTGAGGCGAGGCCTTTTTTAACCAGCTGGGTGCGGCGCAGGAAGTCGAACATCGGTGCTATTTCCGGCCCGAGCCGCCCGTATTGGCGGGCGAACGGTGTAACTGATAGGCATTGATGATCGCGCGGACGAGCTCGTGCCTCACGACATCGCGATCGTTGAAATAAGCGAAGCCGATCCCGGGCACATCCTTGAGTGCCTGGAGCGCTTCGAGCAGTCCGGAGCGTTTGTTAGGCGGGAGATCGATCTGGGTGCCATCGCCGGTCACGACGCATTTGGAGCGCGGCCCGATGCGGGTCAGGAACATGAACATTTGTTCGCGCGTGGTGTTTTGCGCTTCATCGAGAATGACGAAGGCGTTGCTCAAGGTGCGGCCGCGCATGTAAGCGAGCGGGGCGATCTCGATCGTCTCGCGCGCGACGAAACGCTCCAGCTCTTCCGGCTCGAGCATATCGTGCAGCGCATCGTAGAGCGGGCGCAAATAAGGCGTGATTTTTTGCTGCAAATCCCCCGGCAAAAATCCAAGCGCTTCGCCCGCCTCCACTGCGGGCCGGGTGAGGATGATGCGATCGACCTGCTCTTTTTTCAAGGCCGAGACCGCCATGGCAACAGCGAGATAAGTCTTGCCGGTCCCCGCCGGGCCGATTCCGAATACAATGTCGTGAGTTTGGATGGCCTCGAGGTAATGCCGCTGACCTAAAGTGCGGGCGACGATCGGCGGTTTTCTGGTCGAGGTTACGATCTTGGTCGCGACGAGGTCGCCAAGATTGTCTTCGCGGGCTTCGTTCACAGAGTTAAGCGCATAATTAAATTCGTGCCGCTGGATATCCGTGCCACGTTGCCGTGCGTTCTCCAGCTCGGTGAAAACGCGTTCCGCTTTCTCGATCTGCGCTGGTTCGCCCTCGACCTTGATCCAGCCGTCGCGCGTGGTGACTTTCACGCCTAACGATTCTTCGAGATTCTTGAGCAATTTGAGATCATTGGCGTAGAGCGCCTGCACGGCGCGCGCGTTTTCAAATTGGAGCGTGCGCGTTTCAGTCATCTCGCCGCGGGAACATCCGGCGCGCAGGATAGTGCCCCGGGGGGAGGTGTCAAACCTCGAGGGCTGGGAAGGGCCACAGATGGACACAGATTTACACAGATAAGAGAGGGCTGCGATCCCTGCTTATCTGCGTTTCATCCGTGTTTAATCCGTGGCTCCTCTTCTTCCCCGCAGCCTACTTAAACCCGTAAACCAGCGCCCAGTGCGTGCGCTCCTCTGGCGAGCTATCCACCGCCACGATCACGAAATAACTGCCCGTACTTTTCGGAACGAGATGCGCCGCGGCGAAGTGGCCTTTCTGCCAACTGTCGGTCTGCTCGGCCAGCTTGCCGTCCGCGTCGTAGATATGCACGGAGACCTTTGCCCGCTCCACTTCGGTTCCCATCCAGAACCAGTATTCGTTTCCTTTGAATAACTGCTGCCGAACCGCCTTTTTCTCGCCCACTCCGAGGTCGCCCCCCCAATAGTCCTCGCGCACCTGGTAGCCTTCTTTGACATAAGGCTCGGCCGATTCCAGCGCGAAGGAATGCGCGTCATCGACCGAGGCACGCGAAGCCGCAACCTGCAGCGCCAGGGCCGCCGCAAAAAGAAAGGCGACGCGGCGCGTCGTGGAAACATCTGGGCGCATGGAAGTCATGGCGTCCGAGTTACAATCCTCTCGTCCAGCCGGCTCGTGATCTGGTGGATTTTCTTCACCGAGGCCGCGGAAATCGGACTCTGGGCCTCGATCAGCGGTTTCACTTCCACAAGAGAATTTCGAATCTGGCCCAGTAAAGGAACATTGAACTCCGGCATGTTCGCCAGTTTGCGCTGGAAATATTCCAGCAGGTCCGGCTGATGCAGCAGCTCCGCGCCGTCGGCAGAGAAATGCCGATCCACCACCGAGGTGAGGACCTGCGTCCCGCGCAGCCAGCCGCCCAGACTAACGAGCTGCGAAAGCTTTTCGTCGTGCACTTCATTCATCGCCTGTTGCACACTGTTCTGCGTGCGATCCAGCTCCTGCCGCACGCCGTTCCAATCGCGCCGATCCGCTGCCTCGGTGATCGCCTTGGCGTGAGGCACAATCGAGTTGCCGACGCCGATGCCCTTGGCCAGGTTCACCACCCGCTGGCCGATCTCCTTCACGCTCGGAGCGTCCTCGGCCTGGACCGCGATGAAGCCGTCCGCGATTGTCGCCCCGAGAAGCAGCGCGATGCGCGGGCGCTCCGTAAAATTGCTTCCTTTGTCCGTGCGCACGAACTCCTTCCAGTTCACGCTGTCGAGCTTGTTCAGCGCTCCGAAGATTTCGTTAGGCAAAGGCACAACCACGTCCTCGATCGTCTTGGAAAGCCGTTTCACATCGATGCGCCGCGGAGCATCCGCCGCCTTCGCCTGGACCACGCTCGCTACCCAAATGCCAGCTAAAAAAAGGTTAAAGAAAGATCTCATCCGCGGCTTCGACTATTGATTTCAACAAGGTATTCAGGATTAGTTGGCTAGTTTATGCAGAACGTTTCAGCCGCACAAATCGCGATACCTTGCAGTGATCTGGAATCGCGGCAAACCCTTTCGGCGGCGGCATTGCCCGCGCGGTAGCCGGGCGGAGGTCGCTTCTTATGAAACTGGAACGCTTGCATGAGATCCTCGCACGTGCCGCCGGCAAACGCGTCACGGTGGTGGGCGACCTCATGCTCGATGAGTTTGTTTGGGGCAAAGTCGGGCGCATCTCACCCGAAGCGCCGGTGCCGGTGGTCGAGGTGACAGGTGAATCTTCCTACCCCGGCGGCGCCTCCAATGTCGCGCGCAATCTGCGGGAGTTCATCGAGGGCGTCGCGGTTATCGGCACGGTCGGCCTCGACGCGGGGGGAGAACAGCTGCTCGGGCTTTTGCGAGAGCGGAGAATCGATACCGCGCTCGTGCTCCAGGATCCCGATTTCCGCACGATCGTGAAGACGCGGATTGTGGCCCGGCATCAACAAGTGGTGCGAGTCGATCGCGAGCGATTTCGCGAGCCGACGCCATCGCAGATTGACAAAATCTCGCTCAGCCTCCGCGCCATTCTGCCGGAATTGGACGCCGTTATTTTCGAAGATTACGGCAAGGGTTTTCTCAGTGCCGATCTCGTCAGGCAACTCTCCGCCCAGATCAACGCCGCCGCGAAAATCGTCACCGCCGATCCTAATCCGCGCCAGTCGCTTCCTTGGAAGAACATCACCGCGATTAAACCCAACCGGAGCGAAGCGTTGCAGGCGGCGGGTCTTCCTGCGACCGATCCGGTTGATCCGCCGCAGGATGACGCCGCGCTGCTCGAAGCCGGCGCGAAGCTGCTCGAAATTTGGGACACCCGGCTCTTGTTAATCACGTTAGGCGAGCAAGGGATGATGCTCTTCGAACGTGGAGAGCCGCCGCACCATATCCCCACGAAGGCGCGACAGGTCTTTGACGTTTCGGGCGCGGGCGATACCGCGATCGCGCTTTTTACGTTGGCGCTTTGCTGCGACGCGTCCCCGTTCGAAGCGGCGGAGATTGCCAATCACGCTAGCGCAGTGGTGGTGGCGAAACTAGGCACGGCTACGGTCACACCGGCGGAGTTGATCGCCAGTTTCGAGGATGATAATGGCGCCTAACGAATCCGCGGCGGCGGTTTTTCTCGACCGCGACGGGACACTGATGCGCGAGGTCAATTACTGCGCCGACCCGAGAGCGGTGGAGATTTTTCCCGGTGTTCCCGAAGCCCTGCAACGGCTAAGGGCGAAAGGTTACAGGCTCATTGTCATCTCGAATCAGGCGGGTATCGGGCGCGGGTATTTCACTGAAGCGCAATACCGCCTCGTGGAAGCGGAAGTCGCGCGCGCGGTTCTGCCCGCAACTTTCGACGCCGTTTACTTTTGTGCTGATCGGCCTGATCTCGCGACAGATCGGCGCAAGCCTGCGCCGGGCATGGTGCTGGAAGCGCAACGTGATCACGATCTTGACCTGGCGCGTTGCTTTTTCATCGGAGACAAAGCGATCGACATCGAATGCGGACGTAATGCTGGAGTGCGCACGATTCTGGTGAGAACCGGTTACGGCGCTAGGGAGAGCCACGCCGCGCCGAACTGGATGGCGGAAGATCTGTCCGCAGCGGCCGAGATCATTCTCGGCTTACACGAGTAGGAATAGGGAAACTGGACATGCGTCCAGAATAGGGCGCGAGACTGCCCGGTCCGTTGGAAAGCGTGGCCCTGCCCTGTTAGGCTGCCGCCCATGACGAAAACCGCCGGCATCATTCCCGCGCGTTGGGGCTCGACCCGTTTCCCGGGCAAGCCGCTCCATTGGATCGCAGGGAAGCCGTTACTTCAACACGTCTGGGACCGCTGCCGCCGTGCGAAGACGCTCGCATCCGTCATTATCGCGACCGACGACATGCGCATCGCTGAAGCGGCTTTCGACTGGGGAGCGGAAGTCAGCCTAACGAGTTCGAAGCACACCAGCGGGACCGATCGAATCGCCGAGGTGGCCAAAAAATTGCGGGATGTTCCGCACTTCATCAACATCCAGGGCGACGAGCCGCTGATTGACCCAAAGCTGATCGATCGCCTCGTTAGGCAAATGCAGCGCGATCCGCAAATTGAGATGATCACCGCCGTTCATCCATTCGAGAATGCGGCCGACGCGCAGTCGCCGCACCAGGTCAAAACTGTCCTCGACCGGCGAAATTGCGCGCTATATTTTTCCCGCAGTCCGATCCCCTTCGCTCGTGAAAGGGCCGCTTATTTTCGCCATCAAGGCATCTACGGGTACCGCCGTGAGTTACTCTTGCGTTTCGTCCGCTGGCGGCCGTCGCCGCTCGAAAAGGCGGAAGGGTTGGAACAATTGCGCGCGCTACAGAATGGCGTAAAGATTCACGTGGTCGTGACCAAAGGCGGCTCTCCGGGAGTCGACACGCCGGCAGAGGCCCGGGCGATCGAACGCCTCCTCCTCGTTGCTCCGCCGGCCGCACGTCCGATCGATTTTCTTCCATGAAATATATTTTTGTAACAGGTGGCGTGGTCAGTTCGTTAGGCAAAGGTCTTGCCGGCGCTTCTCTCGGCACTTTGCTCGAGCTGCGCGGCCAGCGCGTCGTGCTGCAAAAATTCGATCCTTATCTTAACGTCGATCCGGGCACGATGAACCCGTTTCAACACGGTGAAGTTTATGTCCTCAATGACGGCGCAGAGACCGATCTCGACCTCGGCCACTACGAGCGCTTTACCAACTGCGTCCTCTCACGGAACAACAATCTAACGAGCGGACAGGTTTACGAGAGCGTCATTTTGAAAGAACGCCGCGGTGATTACCTCGGCAAAACCGTCCAGGTCATCCCGCACGTCACAGACGAGATCAAGGCCCGCATCCGCCAGGTGGCCGACCCGAAAAAAGTCGACATCGTCATCACGGAAATTGGCGGGACCACGGGCGACATAGAAGGTCTGCCGTTTCTCGAAGCGATCCGGCAATTCATCCTCGAAGTCGGGCCGCAAAACGTCGTCAACATGCACGTCACGCTCATTCCCTTTATCCGCGCGGCGGGCGAGCTCAAGACCAAGCCGACGCAGCAGAGCATCGCCAAGTTGCGCGAGATCGGTCTGCAACCGCAGGTCCTGATTTGCCGCACGGAGCGCCCGCTCGACGACGATGTCAGGCAAAAGCTTTCGATGTTTTGCAACGTCGGCCTGAATGCGGTGATCGAGGCGCGCGACGTGCCGCACACGATCTACGAGATGCCGCTGATGTTGCATGAAGAAGGACTCGACGCGCTCGTCTGCGAGCTGCTGCACATCGACGCGCCAGTGCCCGACCTAACGGATTGGCGGAAATTTGTGAGCCGTGTCATCAATCCGAAAAAGCAGGTGAAGATCGCGGTCGTCGGCAAATACATTGAGCTGCAGGATGCTTACAAAAGCATTTACGAATCGCTCACGCACGCGGCCGCGAGTCACGATTGCGGGATTGATCTGCGCCTGATCGATGCCGAATCGCTCGGGGGTGGCGTGGATGGTCACCTCAAAGATGTGGCCGGCGTGCTTATCCCGGGCGGGTTTGGCGAGCGCGGGGTCGAAGGAAAAATTCTGGCGGCGCAATTCGCGCGCGAGAAGAACGTGCCGTTTCTCGGCCTCTGCCTCGGCATGCAAGTGGCGACGATCGAGTTCGCGAGAAACGTCTGCGGCATCGCAGAGGCGAATAGCATCGAGTTCGACAAGGATACCGCTGAGCCGGTGATTTGCCTGCTCGATGAGCAACGGAAGATCCGCAAGAAAGGCGGAAGTATGCGGCTCGGGACCTGGCCGACAAAGATCGTGCAGGATACGCTGGCGCAGAAAATTTACGGGAACGACGAAGTGCTCGAGCGGCATCGGCACCGCTATGAGTTCAACATGAAATATCGGGAGCAGATGGAGGAAAAAGGCTTTCTCATTAGCGGCACTTCGCCTGATGGATCGCTCGCGGAGTTGATCGAGCTGCGGGATCACCCCTGGTTTTTGGCCTGCCAGTATCACCCGGAATTCCAGAGCAAGCCGAACAAGCCGCATCCGCTTTTCAGCGGCTTCATCCGGGCTTGTCTGGCGCACCAGGATTAGTGCCTAACGAGTCGGTCCTCCTCTTTATTGCCGCTGCCCTTCGTGATTTGTCATCCTGAGCCGGCGTAGCGCAGCGAAGGATCTCGCAGGCCACTTCAGATTGTGATTTGCTCCTAACGCACAAAGACGCTTGTGAGGTCCTTCGCCGTCTTCGCGGCTCAGGATGACAATGCGGTGCGGCAAGTCGCCTAACGATGCGCGGCGCGGCGGAGGCGATCCATAATCGCCGCGCCGAGACCGCTCTCAGGAGTTGCTTCCGCCACGATGCATTCGAGCCCGGCGCGATCGAGCTCGCGCAGCTCCCGAAATAGATTCGCCGCCGCTTCGCGCAGATCGCTCGTCGTGCTGAGTCGCCGCGACTCCACAAAGGTCCGGGGAAAGGGCGCGCTGCTCCAAAGGAGCGCGCCATAGCGCTGGCCATGCGGGACGGTGACGGCAGAGATGTCATCGACGACCGTGAGCGGAGTGCGCGGTGCGTAATGCGACGGCAAACCTCCTGGCGCTTCCGGTCGCGCTTTGTTTTCTGTTCCCCAATTCACTTCCGCAAACTCCGCCAGTTGCTCGCGGGTGACGGGGCCCTCACGCAGAATCGTTAGGCGATTTTTCTGCACGGAAACGATCGTTGACTCAACGCCGTGATCGGCGGCTCCGCCATCCACGATGAGCGGGATACGCCCCGACAACTCTTCGAAAACGTGCGTCGCTGAGGTCGGGCTGATCCGACCGAAGCGATTGGCACTCGGAGCGGCTAAAGGACGATCAAATTCGCGCACGACTGCGGAGAAAACCGGATGCGCGCTCATACGCACGGCCACCGTCGTTAGGCCGGCAGTCACGATGTCGGGAATCAAATTGGTCTTCGGGAGGAGGATCGTTAGGGGACCGGGCCAGAAGTTCTCGATCAACTTTTCCACCAGACCCGTCGCGTCCGCCCCGATTATCGAGACGCGAGGCAGCCACGCGTGCTCCGGCAGGTGTACGATGAGCGGATCGAAGCGCGGACGCTCTTTCGTTTCGAAAATCTTCACGACCGCTTCCGGCGAAAGCGCGTCGGCGGCGAGTCCGTAAACTGTTTCGGTCGGCAGGGCGACCACTTCACCGGCACGGAGACATGCGAGCGCTCGGGAGATGGCCTCAATGCGCTCGTTAGGCGTGCGGGCGGGCTCGATTTCTGTCTTCACCCGAGCCGTGCGCGGGCGCGCAATGCCGCGGCCGCGGCCGCTTCAACCGTATTCGCGAGCGCCGAAAGGTGACCCATCTTGCGCCGCGCGCGCGGCTCATGTTTTCCGTAGATGTGCAGACGCACATTCTGCTCCGCGAGCGCGGCGGACCAGTTCGGTTCGCCCCCTTTCCAAATGTCGCCAAGCAGATTCACCATCGCCGAAGGCCGGAGAAGATCGGTCGCGCCTAACGGCATTCCGCAGACCGCGCGGACGTGTTGCTCGAACTGGCTCGTCGCACAACCTTCGATCGTCCAATGACCGGAATTATGCGGCCGCGGGGCGAGCTCGTTGATGATTAATTGCCCGTCGCTGCGCAAAAACATTTCGACCGCGAGAAGCCCGATCAGGGCGAGCTTCTCCGCCACCGCCGAGGCGAGTTCGCTTGCGGCCGCCGCGACAGCGGGAGCGACACGCGCGGGAGCAAGAGTGACGTCGAGGATGTGTTCGCGATGGATGTTCTCGCAGACCGGGAAAATTGCGGTCTCGCCGTAGAGCCCGCGGGCAACGATCACAGAGAGTTCCTTTTCAAATTCTACGACGCCTTCGAGCACGCATTCCTCATCTTCTCGGGCGGCCCAAATCACCGCGGCGTCGTCGCTGGAGTCAATGCGCTGCTGGCCTTTGCCGTCGTAGCCAAAGGCGGCGCCCTTCAAAATCGCAGGTCGCCCGATCGCCTTGAGCGCACTCGTTAGGCTGGACTCGCTGCCGACGCGGCGGAAGGGCGCGACCGGTGAGCCTGAGCTGGCGAGAAATTCTTTTTCGCGCAGACGGTTTTGCGCGATGTGCAGGATCTCCCCGCGCGGCCTAACGACACACTCCCGCGCAGCCCATTCGATGGTTTCGGTGGGAATGTTTTCGAACTCGAACGTGATCAGATCAATCTTTCCGGCGAAGCGCCGCACGGCCGTCTCGTCGTTGTAATCCGCGACCGTCGCGCGATCGGAGACCTGCGCCGCGGGCCCGTCTGGCTCGGGAGAAAAAGTGTGGATGCGATAGCCCATGCGGCGCGCCGCCATCGCAAACATCCGCCCTAATTGTCCGCCGCCCATCATTCCAATGGTAGCGCCCGGCGGGAAGCGTTTCGCTTCCGTCATGGCAGCTTTTGTCGGAGCACCGTTTTCGTTTGCCGCGCCCGAAACTTTTCCACGGCGACGCGGATTTTCGGTTCGTGCAATCCCAGGATGCTGGCCCCGAGGAGCGCCGCGTTTTTCGCGCCGGCGGCGCCAATCGCGAGCGTGGCAACGGCTACTCCCGCCGGCATCTGCGCAATGGAAAGGAGTGAGTCGAGGCCTTTGAGCGCGCGCGATTCGACCGGCACTCCGAGGACCGGGAGCCAGGTCTGCGCCGCGATCATTCCCGGCAGGTGCGCCGCGCCGCCCGCGCCCGCGATGATGATCTGCACGCCTCGCTCGGCCGCCTCGCTCGCGAACTTTGCCATCAGTTCCGGCGTGCGATGCGCGGAGACGATCCGATGCTCGTTAGGCACGCCGAATTGATTCAGCCATTCGACGCAATGGCGCATCGTCTCCCAATCCGAAGCGCTCCCCATAACGACGCTGATGAGTGGAGCGGCGGACGATTTTCTAGCCATGAGAACGAATTGGAAGGAAGCACATCCCTTCTCTTGATGCCGCTAAAATTGCAATGAGGTTTGTTCGTCCTCTTCGTCTTCGATCACGATCACGATCACGATTAGGAGCAGGACCGGAGACATTAGCTTGCCCTGCACAGGGCGAGTCGCTACCACCTTCGCACAGCTATGAAACATCCTCGTACTTCCACGTCTACTCCGCTGCGCGGGATCGCTTGCAGCTTCCTCTTCGCCGCGGCTCTCGCGGCAGCGCTCGGCGCAGTCGCGTCGTCGCGGGCGATCAGCGGTCCGAAGGGTCCGCAACAGCTCGCGGCGGAACGCAAGATTGCATCATGGGTGAGCGCGCACACGGAGGACGGCAAGCAGGCGGAGTTTATTATTGTGCTGGGCGATCAAGCGGACTTGAGCGGCGCGGCGGCCTTGAAAACCAAATCCGAAAAGGGACACTTCGTTCGCGAGGCGCTGTGGAATAAGAGCCAGTCCACGCAGGGGCCGATTCTGAAAATGCTCGACGAGCGCAAGCTTGAGCACCGGTCGTTCTACATCGTCAATGCGATCTGGGTAAAGGGCCGCGCTGAAGACGTGATGGCTTTGGCGGAACGCCCCGACGTCTCGCGTGTGGAAGGCAACCCGGAGGTCCGCAATTATCCCATCCGCTTCCGGCTGTCGTGGCTCCGGAGCCCGGAACTGATAGCCCGGCAACGATCGAGCAAGGGATCGCTTACACGCACGCACCGGATGTTTGGGCGATGGGATTTACCGGCCAGGGAATTGTCGTGGCCGACGGCGACACGGGATTCCGCTGGGATCACAATGCGATCAAGCCTCATTACCGCGGTTGGAACGCGAGCACGGCAAGTCACGACTATAACTGGCACGATAGCGTGCATTCGGGCGGGGGAGTTTGCGGACCGAATTCTCCGCAGCCGTGCGACGACAACGGCCACGGCACCCACACCATGGGCACGAGCATCGGCGACGACGGCGGCGGGAATCAGATCGGCATGGCGTCGGGCGCGAAATGCATCGGGTGCCGCAACATGAACCAAGGCGTGGGCACTCCCGCGAGTTACATGGAGTGCTTCGAATTCTTTCTCGCTCCCTACCGCGTGAACGGCACGCCGGCGCAAGGCGATCCGAGCAAGGCTCCGGATATAACGACGAATTCCTGGGAATGCCCTTCGACTGAAGGTTGCTCCGCGACCACTTTGCAAGCGACCGTCGAAGCGCAACGCGCGGCAGGGATCATGTGCGTCGTCGCCGCGCAAAACTCGGGTCCGAGCTGCTCGACGGTGCAGAATCCTCCGGGAATTTACGATGCGGCTTACTCGATCGGCGCCCTCAATAACGGGACTGATACAATCGCCTCTTTCAGCAGCCGTGGCCCCGTCACGGCGGATGGGAGCATGCGCCTGAAGCCCGATCTCGCGGCGCCAGGAACCGATGTCCGCTCGAGCTATTCCACTTCGACCAACTCCTACGCTTTCCTCAGCGGCACCTCGATGGCCACACCGCATGTCGCGGGAGCAGTTGCCTTGCTTTGGTCGGCGCATCCGGAATTGCAGAACGACATTCCGGCGACGGAAGAGGTGCTCAACTCATCGGCTCATCACATTCTCTCGAACAGCTGTGACTCCGGTCCGCCCGCCACGCCTAACAATACCTTTGGCAACGGCCGCCTGGATATTTTGGCGGCGGTGAACCAAGGGCAGACGCTGCAGCTGACCTCAGCGGCTTCGGTCAAAACGCAGGGAGCGCAAACCTTCGGTATTCCGCTGCCGCTGAGCGGTGCCCCCGGGGTGGAATGCCGCAGCAGCCGCAGCCAGGAAACGCTCCTCTTCACTTTCAGCGACAGTGTCGTGAGCGGCAACGCCAGGCTAACGAGTGGCAGTGGCCGCGTCTCGGGGACGAGCTTCTCCGGGAACACAATGACGGTCAGCCTAACGAGAGTGAGCGACGTACAGAAATTAACGGTGCTCTTGAGCGGCGTCACGAACAACGCTGCGCAAGTGCTCGCCGATACTTCCGTGAGCATGAATGTGCTCAGCGGGGACACGAACGGCGACAAGACCGTCGACACCACGGACGTGAACCTAACGAAAAGCGAGGTCGGAATGCCGGTGATGAGCGCGAACTTTCGCGAAGACGTGCGCGTGGATGGCGCGGTCAACTCCGGGGACGTGAAGTTGGTGCTCGGCGCGGTCGGGCACAGCGTGCCTTAGGGTGCGAAACTGATTTCGGGGCACACAGGCTGCCAGCCCGTCCTTCGGCGCAGCCTGCGCCGAACATCGCAACGTGTTGCTCAACGGAGAGAGCGCATCACCGGTTACGCTTCGCGCAAAATGCATTGGGCGAGACTCGCCCAATGCGACGGGCTGGCAGCCCGTGCTCCCCAGAGTCGAGCCACGCCCCATTCTTGTTCGGATGCCTAACGACGGACCCGCGTCTTGCTCCTGCCCGAGCTTCCGCGGGAACGCTTTTCGTCCTCCGGTCCGGCGCCGGCGGAGTTGCCGAGATCCTGTTCGTCCAGCGGCAGGAATTTTTTGAAAAGGTTTTTGTCGATCGCTTTCATGAAGGCTTCGTGCGGCGAAACGATGCCCTGCTGGAGATATCCCCAAATGGCGTCGTCCATGAACTGCATCCCCTGCCCTTTCCCGCTGACAATGACGTCCTGAAGTTTTTGCGTCGCGCCTTCACGGATGATCGAGGAGACGGCGTTGTTCGTAATAAGAATTTCGTTCACGGCGAGACGGCCTTTGCCATCGGCGCGTTTGAGGAGGAGCTGCGCGAGGACGCCGCGCAGGGAGTTGGCGAGCATAGTGCGCGCCTGCGGTTGTTTGTCGGCGGGGAAAACGTCGATCATGCGATCAACGGTTTTGCGGGCGTTGTTCGTATGGAGCGTGCCGAAGACGAGGAGGCCAGTCTCCGCGGCGGTGAGCGCGAGCGAGATTGTCTCGAGGTCGCGCATTTCTCCGACGAGAACGATGTCGCAATCCTCGCGCAATGCCGCTTTCAACCCGGCCGGGAAAGTGGAGGAATGCTCCGGCACTTCACGCTGGGTGATAATGCTGCGTTTATTGCTATGCACGAACTCGATCGGCTCTTCGATCGTCACGATGTGCCGCGAGTAGGTGCTGTTGATGTAGTCGATGAGCGCAGCCAGCGTGGTCGATTTCCCGGAACCGGTCGGCCCGGTGACGAGGACGAGGCCGCCGCGGAGATCGCCAAACTGTTTCACAACCGGCGGCACGCCCAGCTCTTCGAGCGAAGCGATACGCGTGGGAATGAGACGAAAGACCGCGCCGTAGCCGTTGGTTTGCTTGAAAAAATTGCAGCGGAAACGCGACTGCTCGTCCATTTCGTAGGCAAAATCGAAGTCCCCGCGCTCCTCAAAAATCTCCCAGTTTTGCGGGCCGCAAATCTCGCTCAGCAGCCTAACAACCTCGTCGCGGGCAAGGATCTCGTCCCGGATGGCCATGACGTCACCGTGCTTGCGAATCTTCGGCGGCTGACCCTCGCCGATGTGCAAATCAGAAGCGCCTTCCCTAACGAGGAGGTCGAAAAATTGGTCGATGTAAGGCATCTCTACGAAGGATGAAAGCGGAAGGATGAAGGATGAAGGAAATGAACGCGCGATTTTTTTTCATCCTTCCGCCTTCATCCTTCATCCTTGGAGATGTTTCCGCATCGCCTGCTTCTGCTCGGCGCGCGCGCAGGCTTCCTCAGCGCTGATCAGTCCCTCATCGAAAAGTTGCATGAGCGAATCATCCATCAGGCGCATCCCTTGTTTACGGCCGGTCTGGATGATGCCAGGCAGCATGTAGGTTTTGGCTTCGCGGATGACGTTGGCGACCGCGGGAGTGTTCGTTAGGATTTCGAGCGCGAGGACGCGGCCGTTGCCATCGCTCCGCGGCACGAGCTGCTGGCTGATGACCCCGCGCAACGATTCGCTCACCATAACCCGGATCTGATCCTGTTGATCCACAGGAAAAACGTCGAGCAAACGATCGAGCGTCCGCGAGGCATTGCCGGTGTGCAATGTGCCGAGGACGAGGTGGCCCGTTTCCGACGCGGTGATGGCGAGCGAGACGGTCTCGAGATCGCGCATCTCGCCCACCATGATGACGTCGGGATCTTCGCGGAGCGAGCCTCGGAGAGCGGCGCCGAAGGATTTCGTGTGCGTGTGCACTTCGCGCTGGGTGATGTGGCAACCTTTCGGCTGAAGGACGTATTCGATCGGATCCTCAAGAGTGATGATGTGCTCGTGCCGCTCGATATTCACCTGCTCGGCGAGGGCGGCTAGCGTAGTCGATTTACCGCTGCCGACCGAGCCGGTGACGAGGATGAGACCGTTATGAAAGCGCGTGAGCAGCTTAAGGCTTTGCGGTAAACCCAGCTCATCCATGGTGCGGACTTGCGTGCTGATGATGCGAAAGACGAGATCGATTCCGAGTCGTTGCCTAACGACGCTGGTGCGGAAGCGGCCGAACGCGGTGGCGTAGGCGAAGTCGACGTCGCCGCGCTCCGCCAGTTGCGCCTTCTGCGTCTCGGTGAGGAAACCATCGGCGAGTGCTTGGGTGTCCTCTGCGGTAAATTTCGCGACGCCGGGCCAGATGGGCTGGAGAGTACCGTGGAGCCGCCAGAGTGGCGGGGCGTTTACTCCGAGGTGAACATCCGATGCGCCGCTCTCCCGGCCGATGGCCAGATAATGATCGACGTGGGGCGCCGCCTCGGTGGGAGCAGAAAAATTCTCGGCGTGCATGCGGAAGCGGGCGCCCGAAAATAGGCGGCCACTGCCGGAGGGTAAATCAAAATAGCGAAGCGGCTACTGGCTTGCATCAACCGAACCGTGCAGAGGAAGATTGAGTGGAGTCCAAATACCCGATTGATCGCTCAACACATCGACTACCTCGCGGGCGCAGAGTATCAGAAGAAACGGGACTACCCGGCAGACACTGGACGTGCGGAAGCATGTCCTCCGGAAGCATGCGCTTCCGCGCGTCCAGTTCTCGCGAGGCCGGAATCAGCCCGACTGTCCCAACTAAGGACGGTCCGAACGCTTACCTTTCTTCGCCCCTTTTTTCGCGAAGTGACTCACCAATATCGGCTGCGCTAGAGTGATGCCCAACTTCACGAGTCCGAGCAGCGCGCCCGACTCAAGAAGACCCTTCGGCGAGCGCACCTTTTTCCCAGCTGCACTGAGGTAGATTTTATGCGTGCGCGCCCGCAACAGCGCGATGAGCAGACCGGCGGCCAGCGCGACCCCAATCCAGACCACCGTATGGCGCTGAAAAGCTTTCTTAAATTTAAGCGGCAAATCGAGCTCGTAACGCAGACCGCCCAGGTCACGCGCCACCACCTCGCGAGAGCGCGCGATTTTCTGCCTCAGCTCCGCTGTGCTTTCGCTTGATTCAGATTTTTCAGCCATTCGGTATCCTCTTTCAACACAGTTGCCGTGTCGCGAAAAACGGGCCGCTTGAACTGCCCCCGTGCGATGACGACACACACGATCGCGCCGCCGAAGTGGAGCAAGGCGACCACCAAGGCGATCCAGATCCAGGAGACGCCAAAAAGGTGCGCCAGGCCGACGATCGCGAAGACGATCAACAGCAGATAGCCCAGCAAACCGAGGAGAGCGGCGGCGACGAAACAAGCCACCAGCGTGGCCAAATGAATTCCCGCCGCCTTCGCTTCTTTAGAGGCGAGCGCGAGCCGGCTTTCCAGGAAGTGCGCGCCTGAGCTCAGGAGCGCGGCGCAGTTTGCCCATAATCCCGCGTATCCAGCGGGATTGCGAAAGAGCATCGAGCGGTCGGCCATCCGCTTAAACCTAACGACGGAAGATGAGGCCGAGCACGAACCCAATGCCGAGAGCGGAAAAGACCGCCTTGGTGGGGTTTTCCCGCACGTACTGCTCGCTATCCTCCTGGAAACCGCGCACGCGAAAGCGGGCGTCGTTCCAAGCCTCTTCCGCCCGGCCACGATACTCGTCCGCGACGGCACTGGCTGCCGATTTAAAATCGTCCGCTGCCTTGCGCGCGTGCGAGGCGCCGCCCTCCACATCACCTTGGACCTGCGGGGGAACCGACCCCCCTTGTGCCATTTCGTTTTCGTCCATCATATTTTGTCTTTCTTCATTGGATTTCCGATGTGGCCGCCGGTTGTGGAAACAGCGTGGCGGCCGATCGCTGCGTTAAGGAATACGAATTTCGTCCGTGCGCTGCGCTTACGATTTTCGCGAGCGCGAGAATGCCCATGGCCGGCGCCTACTTCGCGCGAAAAATGATCCGCGCCTTCGTCAAATCGTAGGGCGGACAACTCCACCTCAACCTTATCGCCAGGGACTATGCGGATGAAATGTTTGCGCATTTTTCCCGAGATGTGAGCGAGGACGTTGCGCTGGCCCTGCCCGGCGAGATCGACGCGGAACATGGTGCCCGGCAGCACCTGAGTCACCGTTCCTTCGGTCACGATCTGCTCCTCTTTCGGCATCTCGAATCATGCGGCAGCAGCGTTAGGATTTCAAGACGCGAAGCAGCGGAGCTTGTCAGGCGAACGCTCCGCTTGCCCAGGATGAAACGGGGCAGGTAACCTCATTCTCCTTGCAGCGAAACTTCCGGAAGATAGCTGCGCGGATCTTCGCGCCGCCACCAATCGCCAGTCTGACTATGTTCCGCGATCGTGGTAAAGCGATAACGATAGATGCTGGCCCGAAGATAACGTGGCGGTTTTTCGGGAAAAGGATTCGTCTGCAGGAGTTGCACAACGACCGGCTCGTTCTTGAGCAAGCGCAAAACGAGGCCGAGGAACCAGCGGTTCTGGCGCACATCGCCTCCCAGCGCCGCGAACCACATCTGCCAATCTAGCCGCGGCTGGTGCGGCTCGACGAACGCCGGCATCCGATCGAGTGCGCCCGGTTTCCATTTGAATTCGTACGGCTTCCAATCGATTCCGTCGTCGCTTCCTTCGATGACGATTTCCGGCCGCTCCTTCGTCATCACCCGGAAGAGACCGTAGCCATTGGCGATTCGAAACGGCTCGATCGCGCCGTAGAGCAATCCGATCGGCCGCGGCCAGTTCGCGTCGGGCTTGAATCCTGAAAATATCAGCATCGCGTTCACCGGCAGCGTCGCGGTGAGAATGAGGGCCGGCGCCCAAACCGGCCAGCGAGGACCAGTTGTGCTTTGGCGATTCGTTAGGCGGCGGCCCGGCCAGACATAGTCGTCGACCAGAAGGAGGCAAAGCGCGATCGTGAGGAGATTGAAAAAGGCGTAGTTGCCAGTCAGCCCGATCAGGATTTGCAGCAGGACGAGCAGGCCCGCGCCTAACAAACGCAGATGGCGCGGCAACCAGAGCAAAAAAGCGCCTCCGATTTCGACCACGAGGACGAATGCAGTTGAGAAATGTTTGAACCACTCGGGCGCTTTGTCGGCCCACCAGCCGAGCACGGTCGGGAGCGGTTGCGTCCAGTAGTGGTAATCGAGCGCGGTCAGGTTCCACCAGGAAGCGTCGCCGCTCGTCAGCTTCACTACAGCCGACATGAGCATCAATTTGAAGAGTAGGAAATGGAGGAGGAAAAGCGCGAGACGCGAGAGCGGCGCCGGTTCGTTAGGCCGAATTCGCCAACGCCAGGGCGCGAGGAAGATGGCGAGAAAACCAGTCTCGAGCAGCAGGATGTCCCATTGGAAACTGAGGAACTCCTGACCCGCAATCGTGAGCGAAAGGTAGGAAACGAACAGGAGAACGAGACAAAGGATCGGCGCGATTCCGGCGATCAGGAGCAAAGAAATCAGCGCCCCGCTACCGCACAGGAGATGCAGAGCGGCATCACTTGAATTGAGCCAACAGAGCGTCGGAAGCAGGAGCGCCGCCTTAGCGTCCAGCTGCGCGTGCGCGCTCGCGAGAAACTCCGGCAACGGCGCGATCCCTTTGGCCCCGATCAATCCATCGGCCTGTGGCCAGAGAGAGAGGAACGCGATCAGGTAAACGACGCCGAGCAGCCGGAGGAACCAGTTGCGCGCGCGAAAGTAGACCGGTTTGCGCACGTCCTCGCCCCAGACGAGCGAGGTGACTTTGTGCGCCAGCTCCCGGTGAGCGGCAATAAATGTGTAACCGGCTTCCGTGACCGGCGCGAACCCTGGAACGTGCGCGTAGCACCACTGCGCCGGAGCGAAGGGGCGGCCCTCGCCTAACGAACGAAAAACCGCCTCCGCGCTGCTGAAGACACGGCCATTCGGCTCGATCAGTTTGACCGCGTGTGCGAAATCCGCGCGTGGCACTTCGGGAAACCGCGCGGCCGCTTCCTGGAGCGGTTCGTAGTCGATGCGGCCCGCGGTGATCTCGCGCCAGCGCGCGATCCAGAGCTTGCAGAATCCGCAGTCGCCATCGTAAACCAGCAACGGCTTCGGCGGCGGAGCGGCGACCTGATACGTTAGGCACGGCATCGGTTTCGGCCACAGATTAACACGGATGAAACACGGATAAGGGAACGGAATCGAAAATTCTTGTCCGTGTTTATCTGTGGCCTATTCCGCAAACTCCGCCCAGACCGGAGCGTGATCCGAAGGCTCCTTGCCTTTGCGCATTTGACGATCGATCCCCGCCCCGGTGCAGCGCGCGGCAAGGTCGCTGCCGGCGAGAATGGCGTCGATGCGCAAGCCGCGATTCTTAGGAAAAGCGAGCATTCGATAATCCCACCAGCTGAACAGTCCCGGCTCCGGATGAAGCAGCCGCAGCGTATCGTTCAGCCCAAGGTCGCAGAGCGTACGGAAAGCGGCGCGCTCCTCCTCCGAACACATGATCGACCCGCGCCAGAGCGCCGGGTCGTGCACATCCTCGTCGTTAGGCGCGACATTGAAATCGCCGCACACTAGGACCCGTTCGAGCGCGCTCTCCTCTTCGCGCAGGCAGCGCGTGAGGCGCTCATACCATTTCAGCTTGTATTCGTAAGGCGCCGAGCCGACCGCTTGCCCGTTAGGCGCGTAGATCGAGAAGACGCGCGTGTCGCCGACGCGCGCCGCGATTACCCGCGCTTGCGGATCATCCACCTGATCGCAAAAACCGACCCGGACATCGCCCATCTCTTCCTTCGCGAGAATGGCCACACCGTTATACGACTTCTGTCCGTGAAACGCCGCGTGATAACCCGCGTCTCGCAACGCCGCAGCGGGGAATTGTTCGTCCGTGCATTTCGTCTCCTGGAGACAAATGATATCGGGAGCAGTTTCGCCTAACCAATGCAGGAAGCGCTCCTGGCGTCTCCGCAGCGAATTGATATTCCACGACACGACGCGCATTCGCTCATTCTCTAGTGGCGGTCTGCGCTCGTCGCAATCAACGCGCACTCACTCCTACGCCTGCTGGAAGTCATCTCATAAATGTGCCGCGAAGCGTGTCATCCCGAGCGCAGCGAGGGACCTCACAGGCCATCTCGGGGCTATCGGGGAGGTTCTTCGCTGCGCTCAGAATGAAAATCCAATTATGAGATGGCTCCTAATCCCTCTCCGCCTTCTTTGGATTGGATTAGGAGCAAGAGCATGAGCAGGAGGCGGGGAAGCTCGCGCTACAACTCAATCTCCACTCCCGGCGGCGGCACGATCACTTCACTCCCAGGCAGCGCCGCCTGGGCCGCGGTGCGCATCCACTCCACTGCCGGCGGATCGCCGTGCACCAGCACCACTTTACGAGGCGCGACTTTTTTTATGTAATCGATAAGGGCGGAGCGCGGAGCGTGCGCGCTGAATTGAAATTGCTCCACGGTGCAGCGCAAAGTCTGCGCCGTTTCTTCGGCGTCGAGCGAGACGATCTCGTTAGGCTGGGCCGCGCGCAACACGCCCGCGGGTGAGACCGGATCCGCGTAGCCGACGAAAAAAATCGAGTGCTCCGGCTTCTCGAGGAGCTGGCGCCCGAAAATATTCGAGAGCGTCTTCGGCGTCATCATTCCGCTGGAGAGCGCGTAGATTCGGCCGGGCCGGGCAGGCGTGTCGCGGATCGATTTGCCGTTGAGGACGAAAGGCTGGACCGCCGGGAAAAGCTCGAGGCGCGGGACGACACGCGCCGTGTCGTGCGCGCGCCGATCGTAGATCTCGGTCATCTTCGCGCTCAATCCCCCGATGTAGATCGGCACGTCCTCAATGACGTGTGTGCATTTGAACTGATAGAGCAGAGTCAGGACTTCCTGCGTCTTGCCGAGGGCAAAGACGGGCACGAGCACGCACCCGCCGCGCGCGAAAGCCGCGTTCAGGGCGGCGGCGAAACGCTGCTCTTCCGCTGCGCGGCTGAAGCCCTCCGGCAGCGGCGTGGCGCCGTGCGTTGTCTCGATAATCAGGACGTCGATTTTATCCTCCGGGAAGGTCGCGCCTTTGGTCAGCGTCTGATCGTCGAAGTTCACATCACCGGTATAGAAAACCGTGCGCCCCTCGATGCGGAACAAAATGCCAGCGGCACCGAGGACATGGCCGGCGTCCCAAAATTCAAAAGTAATCTCCTCGTTAGGCTGCGACCCGCTCCGCTCCCCCGCGAACGTGAACGCCTGCCGCAAAGGACAGGCGCGCCAGCGGCCGACCGCCCGCTCCGTCTCCCGATGTCCGTAGAGCGGATAAATCGCCATACCCACTTCCTCGCGCTGCCGCGTCATGACGTTGATGGAATTATGGAGCAAGGCATCGCCGATCTGCGTCGTCGCACTC
Organism: Chthoniobacterales bacterium; assembly: GCA_013815325.1. Taxonomy (GTDB): domain Bacteria; phylum Verrucomicrobiota; class Verrucomicrobiia; order Chthoniobacterales; family UBA10450; genus Palsa-1392. The sequence continues at coordinate 52,355 of JACDGM010000003.1, read as the reverse complement.
GTCATGAAAACCGGCGCCTGCGGCTGCTGGCGCATCAAGACCGGGAGCGACCCGATGTGATCGAGATGCGCGTGCGAGACGATGATCGCATCGACCGGCCGGCCGGCGAGCGCGTCGAGATTAGGCAGCGCGGCCTCGCCCAATTCTTTCGGATGCATCCCGCTGTCGAGCACGATCCCCTGCCCGTGCGCGCCAAGATAATAACTATTGGCGCCGATCTCGGTACGCCGCGTCAGGTTGATGAACTTCAAAGCCGAGAGGCAGATTGCCTAACGGTCGTGCGCAGGGCAATAGGATAATGAGGAGTGGCTAATGCTGCTGCGACCGCTGCCCGATAGCGCATGCGCCCCCGTGCTGGTCGACGCGTCTCGCGGCGACGAACTTTGCTTTCATCGTGAGCGTCAAAACGCTCCCTTCGCTTCCGGGGGGCCCTGGTGCCAGAAAAAATTCGCAATCGACAGCACGCGGGACGCATGCGCTACGCGGGATCTCGCTCGATCCGCGGGAACAATGGCATCGGTTTGCCCACTACGTGCCCGTCCGGCAGCTGTCCCCACTTCACCTCGCCTAACGAAAAGCGTTCTTCCCTGCCGGCCAGCGCCATCTTCCAATTAAGCTGATCAAAAATGCCCTCCGCCGCAGCCGGCAGGACCGGTGAGATAAGAATCGCGAAGATCCGGATTGACTCAGTGCAATCGTAGAGAACCTCGGTCAGCCGCGCCTGATCTGAAGGCGCCGATGATTTCGCAAGCGCCCACGGCGCATTCGCGTCAATGAACCCATTAAAGAAGCTAACGTTCTCAATCACAGCTTCAATGGCGCGATTGGACTCATGCGTTGGCAACGCTGCCTCGAAGCGCCTGACGAGTTCCGTATATCCGCTGGTAACATCTGCGGATGTCCTCTCAGGCGAGACCCGCGTTAAGCCTCCGCCTCGGTACCGCTGGACCATGTTCAACGTTCGGTTCAGCAAATTCCCGAGCGAATTCGCCAAATCAGAGTTGTGTCTTTCAACCAGGCGTTCCTCAGAGAAATCCGCATCTTTTCCGCTCACTATGTCGCTCATCAAATAATAGCGGAGCGCTTCTGCGCCGTATTTGTCGGCTAACGAATCTGGGTCGACAACGTTGCCTAGCGATTTGCTCATCTTCGCGCCGCTGATGTTCCACCAGCCGTGGACGAGCAATTTCGGCATCTGCTCGTCGGGGAAGCCGAGGGCGTGAAGCATGATCGGCCAATAGATGCCGTGCGCGGGAATGAGGATGTCTTTGCCGATGACGTGCAGCGCCGGCCACTTGTTCTGAAAGGATGAAGGCTGAAGGATGAAGGATGAAATGGTCGGGTCGTAACCCGCAAAGCTGATGTAGTTCGTTAGGGCGTCGAACCAGACGTAGTTAACGTAGTCGCGATCAAAGGGCAGCTCGATGCCCCAACTGAGGCGTGATTTCGGACGCGAGATGCAGAGGTCGCCGCTCAGCTTCTCGACGGCATTGACGAGTTCGACTTGGCGGAAGTGGGGGGTGACGCAATCGCGGCCGCGCTCGGATTGGAGATAGCCGAGCAGCCACTCCCGGTGCTGGGCAAGCCGGAAATAGTAGTTCTCCTCGGTGCGGTGCTCGATCTCTCCCCACTGCGGTCCGAACTCCCCATCTGAGCCACGCTCTTTGTCGGTCAGGAATTGTTCCTGGCGAACGCTGTAGTAGCCCTCCTGCTTGTCTTTGTAGATCTGCTCTTCGTCGTAGAGGCGCTGGAGAATTCCTTGCACACACTTCTTGTGCAGCGGATCGGTCGTGGCGGCCCAGCCGTCGTAGCGGACTTCGAGTTTCTCCCATAAGGCGATGAACTTCGCCGTAATCTCGTCAACGAATTGCTGCGGCGGGAGGCCGACTTTCTCGGCGGATTGCTGCACTTTTTGCCCGTGTTGATCGACCCCGGTGAGGAAGAAAACTTCGTCGCCCTTCAGCCGATGATAACGCGCGATGACATCGGCGAGCACCTTCTCGTAGGCGTGGCCGATGTGCGGCGCGCCGTTCGTGTAATCGATCGCGGTGGTGATGTAGAACGGCTTGGGCATCGGGCTCGGTGATATTGCGGGCGCGCCTCGCACGGCGCAACCGGCGGGTTGGCCTAACGAGCGGCCGCCTGCGATAGAAGAGGCGCGCGTTTCCGCCGATGCATGCGCTTGAGAATGCGCATGAGCGGAAAGATGGCAATATAACAGAAACCGCTATAGGAAAGTGTGCGCGGAAAACAGGCGAGGAGGGCGGCCAGGATCCCGACGCCGACGAAGATCGACATGCGCAAGAGAAGGAAGCGGGTTTCCATTCTTTCCAGTTCGTTCAGGTCGAGCGCATCGCGCAATCGCCAGGCGTGGAGATAAAGAAAAAAAATGGCGAGATAAACCGCCGCGAAACCGAGCCCATAAATGATGAGGAGGGCGGAGATTTGCGAGACCTTCAGATCGATGGCATTGCCCCGAACCCCAAAGATGAGTTCGTTGACGCTCAGGTTGAAAAGAAACTTGAGCGGGTAGACGTAGAAGAGAACGAGGAAAAGAAGAACGCAGGTGAGAAAGCGCGTCGTGCCGTCGTCGAGACCGTAGCGGCGGCAAAATTTGTAATGGTAATTCCAGATGAGCGTGAGGAGGAGAAAGCAGAGAGCGAAAGCGGGAAAACCGCGCATGCTCGCGACAAGATCGTCGAAGTTTTTCGGCACATCGAGTGAGACGACGAGGAGGGTGAGAGCGAAGCCAAAGACGGCGTCGCTGAAGCCTTCGACCCGCGTGACTTCCAGCCCGCGCATGCGAAAGCCGTCGACGAATTCACGATCGTGGCGGGCGGTTCTCAGCATGGCGCTTGGATAAGCGAGACGCGGCGGCGCGACAAGCCCTTTAGCGGGACGCGCGGTTCGTCAGGCTAAGCTGGGAGGCGTAAGGCCATTCTCGTGGCCTTCATGCAGAAGGAAAGTTCGTCGCCGCGAGACGCATCGACCAGCACACGAGACGCCCGCACACGGCGGGCAGGCTGTGCGCTACCCAGGCGATAGGGGTCACGTCCCTTAAGTCACTCCAGCCCGAGGGCGCGAAATGTCTCATCGACATGCCGGAAGTGGATGTCGAGCGAGCAGAGTTTGTCGATCTCGTCAGGCGAAAGAAGGCCGGTGATTTGTAACTCCGCCTTGGCGTTCGCGGCGAAAGATTGATCGCCCTTCCAAGTCTTCATTGCCGCGCGTTGCACCGCTTCGTAAGCCGTCTGACGGGCGGCGCCGGCGCGGGTGAGCGCGAGAAGGATCGACTGGCTGAAGTAAAGCCCTTTCGTTAGGCCGAGATTGCGCTCCATATTCTCGGGGTAAACCTGCAACTGCTCAATCAGCCCACGCAGTTTGTCGAGCATGTAGTCGAGGAGTGTGCAGGAATCCGGCAGGATGATGCGCTCGGCGCTGGAATGGCTGATGTCGCGCTCGTGCCAAAGCGCTACATTTTCCAACGCCGCGACGGCGTTTCCCCTGACGACCCGGGCCAGCCCGCTCAGGCGCTCCGCGGTGATAGGGTTGCGCTTGTGCGGCATGGCTGAGCTGCCTTTCTGGCCGGCGCTGAAAAACTCCTCAACCTCGAGAACCTCGGTCCGTTGCAGATGGCGCAGCTCGGTTGCCCAGCGATCGATACTCGAAGCGACGAGCGCTAGTGTGGTGCAAAATTCGGCGTGGCGATCGCGCTGAATGATCTGGGTGGAAAGCACCGCGGGCTTCAGGCCGAGCTTCTCGCAAACCTGGCGCTCGATCCGCGGATCGAGATGCGCATGGGTGCCCACAGCGCCGCTTAATTTGCCGACACGAACCCGCTCAGCAGTTTGTGCAAGCCTCTCCGCGGCGCGCCCGAATTCGTCATACATGAGCGCAAGCTTTAGCCCGAACGTGATCGGCTCCGCGTGAATGCCATGACTGCGGCCGATCATCGGCGTCATTTTGTAGCGCCGCGCCTGCGACGCGATGACGCTGCGCAGCGCAGCGATATCCGCGGCAAGGATTTTCGCCGATTCGGTCAGCTGCACCGCCAGGGTGGTATCGAGGAGATCGGAAGAGGTCAGACCCTGATGAATCCAGCGCGCGGCCGGGCCGACTGATTCCGCGACGTTCTCGAGAAATGCGATGACGTCATGATTGGTGCGTTTCTCAATCTCGTTGATTTCATCGATCGAAAAACGCGCGCGCTGTCGGATATCCCTGGCGTCCTCGGCAGGGATTTCGCCGAGATCCGCCATCGCCTCGCAGGCGAGTGTTTCAATCTCGAGCCAGATTTGAAATTTGTATTCCTCAGACCACAGCTCGCGCATTGGCGGGCGCGAATAACGAGCAATCACGGCGCCAAGATAAGTTGGCGCAAGCGAGCGGAAAGCTCTTTTCTGGGGCAAAAAAAAGCGTCGCGCAGATGGCTTCCCATCTGCGCGACGCAAGACGATCGAAATGTTTTAGCAGACCCGAGCGCGATTGAAGCGCCCGTTGCTTTCCACACGCACCTGACCGCTGGCGAGCAGGTCGGCCACGGTGGCGACTGTCTCCTTTGTGTTCTTCGTACAGGAACTGACGGCAAGGATGAGGTCACCGAGTGAAAGCCTGGGTCGTGTTTTGAGGATTTGAGTATTCTTTTTCATACGCATTGCGAGTCTTGTAGCAGGATAAATGCCATCTTTTCGTTAGATGAGCTTTCCCGGGTGGTCGTTCAAAACTGCGCCACGAGATGTGTCGGCGCGCGCCGAAGAGTCGACACTTGTGTTAAGAAGATGAACAGCACCCCGGCGTCATGACGGGCGTTTTACTGATAAACGGAGGACCAGGAGATATAGCACCGCGAGCACCGCCACGAAGAGAATGATCCAGTGCGATTGCGTTTTCATCAGGTGGACAAGGCCATCGGGATTGTTGATCAAATCCGGCTGGGCGCGGTAAGCCCTCGCGCCGAGATAGGCGAGCACGCCGCACCAAAGCGCGGAGCCCGCGACGGTGACGAGACTGAAAACCCAAAAGTTCATCCGCACGACCCCCGCCGGAATGGAAATGAGGTGTCGAATGATTGGGAGCAGGCGCGCAAAAAAGACACCGCCTGCTTCATAGCGCGCCAGCCAGATTTCGGCGCGGTCCAATTTCTCGCCGCTGATGAAAAAGAATTTCCCAAAGCGAAGGATCACGGCGCGTCCGACCCAGAGCGAAACCCAGTAGCTAATCGCTGCGCCGAGCCAGGAACCGAAAGTGCCCGCGAGAATGACGCCGGCAAAACTCAGGTCACCGCGCGCGGCGAGAAAAGCTGCGGGCGGAATCACAATTTCGCTCGGCACCGGAATGATCGAGCTCTCCATCGCCATGAGCGCGATGATGCCGAGGTAGCCGCCGTTTAAAACCCACCCAAACCAAATTTCGAGTAAATGATGCACGGCAGAATTTCAGATTTCAGATTTCAAATTTCAGATTTAGCCTCAGGGCCGCGCCGCTAGTTCCATCTGCAATCGTCAATCTGCAATCTAATTCCCATGATCTACCGGCGCGTGCTTCGTTACTATCGGCCTTTTCTGCCGCCTACGATTCTCGGGCTCGCGCTCTCGCTGGTAGGGATTGGAGTCAATCTACTCAAGCCCTGGCCGTTTAAATTCATCGTCGATCAAATCCTCCCGGCGGACTCGGCCTTCCGCGCGACACACGCAAATTGGCGCCACTACATTCCCCTGCTCTGTCTCGCTCTCGTCGCGCTCCAGGCTGTCTGGGGCGTCGTCAATCTCGTCACGAATTACATCTTCGTGAAGGTCGGCCTGCAGGCGCTGCTCAGACTGCGAACCGATCTGTACGCCTACCTGCAATCGCTCTCGCTTAAGTATCACGACGCTCGGCGCTCGGCCGATTCCAGCTTTCGCGTGGCCTACGATTCGCAGTCGATCCAGACCATCTACAACAAGGGCTTCACTAATATTTTCGGTTCCGTCATTACGCTCGTCGGCATCTTCTGCATCATGCTGCGGCTCGACTGGCAGCTCGCGCTGCTCTCGTTAGGCATCGTTCCGCTCATCGTTGGTGCGATTTATTTCTTCGCGCATCGCATCCGCACGCAATCGACTTCCATCCAGGAACGCGATAGCGCCCTGCTCGCGCAAGCGCAGGAAGGCTTGAGCGCGATTCGCATGGTGCACGCCTTCGGGCGGGAGGATTTCGAGGTCTCGCAATTTCAGGAGCGCGCGCAGGAAAGTCTGCAAGCCAACCTGCGCCTCACCCTGACGAATGTGCAAAGCGCACTCGTCATCAGCATGCTCATCGTCATCGGCACGTCGGCGATGTATTACCTGGGCACGCTGCATGTCCTCTCGGGGACGCTGACGCTGGGGACGCTTCTCGTTTTCAGCGCTTATCTGTTAATGCTTTATCAACCGCTCCAGGAGCTCACCTACACCGCTTGGGCGATGGAAGGCGCGACCGCGGGCGGGCGGCGCTGCTTCGAAGTGCTCGATCGCCCCGACGATGTGCGCGACGCACCTGGCGCGATTGCGATTCCCGAAACCAAAGCGGCGATTGCCTTCGACGGTGTTCGCTTCGGCTACAACGACGAGCAGCCGGTGCTCGAGGGAATTGACCTAACGATCGCGCCGAACCAAATCGTCGCGCTCGTCGGCGGCACCGGCGCGGGCAAGAGCACGCTCCTCAGTCTCGTCCCGCGCTTTTACGATCCAACCGCGGGCATCGTTAGGCTGGATGGCCGTGACCTGAGAAAGATCACGAAAAAATCTCTGCGCGACAAGATCGCGATCGTGCTTCAGGACACGATCCTCTTTTCCACCACCATCCGCGAAAACATTGCTTACGGCCGACCCCAGGCGACCGAGCAGGAGATCCGCGAAGCCGCTCGCCGCGCGCAGGCGGACGATTTCATTAGCCGTTTGCCTAACGGGTATAACAGTGCGGTCGGAGAGCGCGGAGGTCACCTCAGCGTTGGGCAGCGGCAGCGCATCGGTATCGCGCGCGCTTTTCTTAAGAATGCGCCGATCCTTCTTCTCGACGAACCGACCTCCGCGCTCGATCCCACGACCGAAGCGGCCATCATGGAAACCATTAAAGAACTGATGTACGGCCGCACCACACTCATCGTCACGCATCGGCTCGCCACCATTCACAACGTCGATGAGATAGTCGTGCTCGAAGGCGGGCGCATCATCGAGCACGGCCGCGGCCCTGAGCTCGTGGCGCGCGGCGGCGCCTACGCGAAACTTTACGCCGCGGGCAATTATCCCTCATGAGCAACGTCAACGCCGATCGCCGTGTCGAAGCTGATTGGTGGCCCGATCCGATTCCGCCTAACGTTCGCTTCGGCGAAGGTTTTTACTGCGAGACGGCGCAGATTTTTCGCAAGCTGCGCAGCACCCAGCCGGATGCAGTCTCGTTAGGCGACTATGTTTCCTGCTACGCCGGCTGTTCCTTTGCGGTCGGCGAAAATGGCCGCTGCAGCGTCGGGGATTTTTCTCTCATGAACGGCGCGCTCCTCATGGCTGAAGAGCTGATCGAGATCGGGAGCCACTGCCTGATTTCCTGGAACGTCGGTATCGCCGACTCTGACTTTCACCCGATCGATCCGGCGCAACGCCGCCTCGACGCCCGCGCACTTGCTCCCTATTACAAGGAACGCCCGCCGCGTCCGCCGATCCGCACCGCGCCCGTCTGTATCGCCGACAACGTCTGGATCGGAATGAACGCGGTCATTCTCAAAGGCGTCACGATCGGCGAAAACTCCGTCGTCGCGGCCGGCTCCGTCGTCTCGAAAAGCGTCGCCGCGAATACCGTGGTCGCGGGGAATCCCGCCATCCTGGTGAAGCAGTTATAAACGGCAGAGGACGCAGAGATCGCAGAGATGAAAATGGTTCGTTTCTTCCTCTGCGTTCTCTGCGCTCTCTGCGGTTAGTTCAGCGAATGAGACGCAAAAAGATCGTCGTCATGGGCTTCATGGGTTCGATGCCGATCGCCGGCGTCATCTGGCAGCACGTCCATTACATCGTCGGACTGCAGCGGCTCGGGCACGACGTCTACTACATCGAGGACTCCGCGCGGATTCCATACAACCCGCGAACCTTTGACACGAACAATGACTTCGCTTACGCCGCGCAAGTGCTGGGGCAATTGGCGCGCGAATTCGGTTTCGAGCGGCGCTGGGGTTTTTGTGCGCGCTACCTACCGGACTATCCCACGGCGGGAATCCGCCTAACGAAAATCCGTCAGCTCTATCGCGAGGCCGACGCGATTCTTAACGTCTGCGGGACGCAAGAATTCAACGACGATCTCCTTAAGAGCGAACGCATTCTTTACGTCGAGAGCGATCCCGGCGTCGAGCAGATCAAGGTCGATCAGCGCGTTTGTTCGACGGTCGAATATTTGGAAAAACATCACGCGCTTTTCACCTTCGGCGAAAACGTCGGGACCAATCGCTTCCCAGTGCCTTTGCACAAATTGAAGTGGATCCCGACCCGCCAGCCGGTCGTGACCGATCTCTGGAAAACCCCTCGCGGGCCAGTCTCCACCGCCCTCTTCACTTCGATCGCGAATTGGTCCACGAGCGGATTGAAGGACATCGAGTGGCGCGGCGAAAAATATCTTTGGAGCAAGTCGCGCGAGTTCCTCCGCTTCGTCGCCGCGCCAAAAAAATCGGGCGAGCCGTTCGAGCTCGCGACTGACATCAAGGACGAAAAGACGCGCGACAAGTTTCTGCGCAATGACTGGCGTTTCCGGGCACCGCACGAGATGAGCGTCGATTACTGGGAATACCGGGCTTACATCCGGCGCTCGAAAGGCGAGTTCACGGTCGCGAAAGATCAATACGTCCGGTTGCACACGGGCTGGTTCAGCGACCGCAGCGCCTGCTATCTCGCGGCCGGGCGGCCGGTCATCACGCAGCAGACTGGGTTCACCGATCATTATGGGAGCAACGGCGGATTGTTCGCCTTTCGTTCGTTAGGCGAAATCGCCGAAGCGGTGCGCGCAATCAATGCCGATTACAAAAAGCATAGCCGCGCCGCCCGCGCGCTCGCACGCGAAGTTTTCGAAGCCGAGAAGGTTCTGCGAGACTTGCTCCAGCGCGCAGGAATTTAAAGTCGCGGGCCGCCTCCCCCCAGCGAGTGAACGTTTTGGGTCTTCGATCATCTAACGCTTCGATTGCCGTTTACAGCCTCCCGCTTCCGATTGATCTTCCCGCTCTTTTTCTGATGTACCGACTTCGTTTTTTCTTCTCCGCCCTCGTGTTTTTCGTCGCTACCGGCGCGCACGCCCAGCCGAATGGCCAAATCCAGAGCAGCCTCGTGCGTATCACGGCGACGGAGGTGGAGCCCGATTATCGCGCGCCGTGGAACTCGGGCTCGATCGGCCGCGGCGTCGGTGCGGGGTTTGTGATCGGCGGCCAGCGCATCCTCACGAACGCGCACGTCGTGAGCAATAGCCGCTATCTCACGGTCGAGCGCGAAGGCGATCCGAATAAATATTCCGCGACCGTCCTTTTCGTGGCGCACGATTGCGATCTCGCGCTTATCCGGGTAGCCAATCCGAATTTCTGGAAAGGGATGAAGCCACTCGATTTCGGCGGCATTCCGTCGCTCGAATCGACAGTCTCGGCCTATGGTTATCCGATCGGCGGCGAGCGCATGTCGGTCACCACCGGCATTGTTTCGCGGATCGATTTCAATCTCTATACGCACTCCGCGATCGATCAGCATCTCGCCGTTCAGATCAGCGCACAGATCAATCCGGGCAACAGCGGCGGTCCGGTCATGCAGAGCGGCAAAGTCGTCGGCGTCGCCTTTCAAGGCTACAGCGGTGATATCGCCCAAGGGGTCGCTTACATGATTCCGACGCCGGTGATTCGCCGCTTCCTCAAGGACATCGAGGATGGCCATTACGATCGCTACGTCGATCTGGGCATCACCTATTTTAAGCTGCAAAATCCGGCGCAACGCCACTACCTCGGATTGAAAGATGACGACCGCGGTGTGCTCGTCGGGACGGTGATCGACGCCGGGCCGTGCGGCAAAGTGTTACAAAGCGGCGACGTCCTGCTAGCGATCGATGGGCACCCGATCGCGAGCGACGCTTTTGTCGAATACGAGGGCGAACGGGTGCAAATGCCCGAGGTGGTGGAGCGAAAATTTAAAGGCGACAAGGTGAAGCTCGATCTCCTGCGCAACCAGCAGCAGAGCAACGTCGAGATCACGTTAGGCTCGGTCTGGCCCTATTTCATGCAGGGGCACAGCTACGATGTGCGCCCGCGCTATGTTGTTTTCGGCGGGCTGCTTTTCCAGCCGATGTCGCTCGATCTCCTCGAGGCCTACCGCATCAGCGATCTGCGCGTGCGGCATTTCTTCGACTTCTTCGTCTCGGAACAAATCTATTTGCAGCACCCGGAGGTGATCATCCTAACGAACATTCTGCCGGACCCGATCAATAGCTACCTCATGCCCTATCGGTCCGGGATTGTGGATGAAATCAATGACAAAAAAATCGGCACACTTGAGGATTTGGCGCGGGCGTTCGAGCAGCCGGCGGAGCGTTACGTCGTGAAGATGGTGGGTGACGGGCCGCCGCTCGTGCTCGACGCGAAGCAGGTAGACGAAGCGCACGAGCGGATCAAAACGCGCTACAACGTTCTCTCCGAACAGAATCTCGACGAACAGCCGCCAGCCAAACCTGCCGTCGCTACAAGAATAAACCAGTGAAAGCTGCCTCTCTCATTTTCCTGATCGCTTTGCTCGCCGGCGTCCTCCCGTTGCAGGCGAAGAAGCCGCCCGTCCCCTCGCCGAAGTTGCCGGCCATGTCGCAAGGCGTGATTCAGGCCAAGGAAGTGTCGTTAGTCCGAGTAAACGTGACCGGGCAGCCGTTCGATTATTTTCGACCGTGGCAAAAGAAGGCGCCCTTTTCGAAGCGCGCTCTCGGCGCAGTCCTACCGCATGGCCATGTGCTCGTGACTGCCGATCTGGTCGCGAATCAAAATTACGTTGAGCTGGAGCGAGCCGAATCCGGCGAGAAGACCGCGGCCAATGTGGTGGTGGTCGACTACGAAGCGAACCTCGCGTTGCTCGAGCCGACGGATAAGAAATTCCTAGAAGGTTTGCAACCGCTTGAGCTGGCGCTCGACACCGTCGTCGGCGATCGACTCGCGGCCTGGCAGTTGGAATCGAGCGGCACGCTTGTTGTGACCGAAGGGCTGGTGACCACTGTTGGGGTCACGATGTATCCGGCGGACGTAAGCGAATTCCTCACCTACCGGCTGAGCATCCCGATGCAGTATCGCGACAACAGTTACACGGTGCCGCTCGTCAAAGGCCAGAAGCTGGCTGCGTTGCTCCTCCGTTTCGATCCCCGCACGCAGGTGCTGGATGCAATCCCGGCGCCAATTATCGCGCATTTCCTGAAGGACGCGGAGAGCGCGAAATATCAAGGTTTTCCTTCGTTAGGCATTTCCTTCTTCCCGACCCGCGATCCAGAGCTGCGCGACTACGCGGGCCAGACCGGAAAAACCGGCGGCGTTTATATTACCTCCGTCGAGCCTAATCTCCCCGCCGCGAAAGCCGGGGTGCAGCTGGGCGATATCGTGACTGCGGTCGGTGAGCACGAGATCGATGAGAATGGCAACTACGTCGATCCGCTTTATGGCAAGATTCAATTCAGCAATCTGCTCGGTGCCAAGGCCTACGTCGGGGACGTCGTCCCGCTCCACGTGCAACGCGGCGGGAAGCCGCTGACCTTGAATGTAAAACTGGAGCATCGCGCCGCGCAGGACTACGTCGTGCCGCCCTACAACCTCGATGAACCGCCAGCGTATTACGTACTGGGCGGGCTGATTTTTCAGGAGCTTTCCCGCCAGTATTTGAAAGAGTGGGGAGGAAACTGGCAGAAGGACGCGCCGCAGGATTTCGTCTATCTCGACCGCTTCCAGTCGGAACTCTTCCCAGAGGGCCACCAGCGAGTGGTAATCCTTAGTCAGGTGCTGCCGGCCAATAGCACGATCGGTTATGATGATTTCAGCTATCTCGTGGTGAAAAAGGTCAACGGCAAAGAAGTGAAGTCGATGAGCGACCTGGCCGAAGCGGTCAAGACTCCGGTCAACGGCTTCCACGTGATCGAGACTCACGACGATCCGAAACAGCTCGAGCTCAACGCGACCGAGGCCGCGGCTGATGCGGAAGCGTTACAGAGAAATTACGGATTGCCCGCGATGCAACGGCTGCCGTGAACGGATTGCTGATTTCTGATCCGCCTTCTGCGAATCAACAAGTAGCAATTCCCTTCGGCGCAATCTTCGATTGGGACGGCGTCATCATCGATTCGGCGCGCCTGCACGAGCAGAGCTGGCATCGGCTCGCCGCTGAGCTTGGGAAAACGATCGCGCCGCAAAGTTTCATTCGCGGATTCGGAATGAAAAGCGCGCGGATCATCGAACAAATTCATCGTTGGGCAACGGAAGCGGAAGAGATTTCCCGCCTAACGAATCGCAAAGAAGCGCTTTACCGCGAGATCGTCGCGCAGGCTGAGATCGCGCCGCTGCCGGGCGTGGTGGAATGGCTCCATCGATTGCGGGAAGCCGGTGTGCCGTGCGCGGTGGCCTCTTCGACGCAGCGCTTGAACATCGCCGCGGTGCTCGAGCGAATCGGGTTGCAGGAAGCTTTCCGCGAAATCGTCTCGGCCGAAGATGTTGTGCAGGGGAAGCCTCATCCGGAAGTTTTCGAAAAAGCGGCGGAACGTCTAGGCCTTGCGCGGGAACGCTGCGTCGTTTTCGAGGATGCCCATGTCGGGATCGAAGCGGCGCACATGGCCAGCATGAAGGTTGTCGCCGTCGCCACCACCCATCCAGCCGGTGAGCTTTCCGCGGCAGATATCGTCGTCAGGCGGCTTGACGTGCTCACGATCGAACGACTGGCAGCGCTGTTCTCCCCGTCAGTTATCGGGCCGCGATGAATGACTTCCCCTGAAGGCCGTGCCGGGCAATCGCCCGCCAATCATCGCCGGAGCGATCGATAGCGCCCTTTCACTTTGGTTGATTCGCGGCATCCATCCTGCTCCCTGCTGCCAACTATCAAGCTCATGATTTTATCTCGCTTTTCTCTTCCAGCCTTCCTATTCGCCCTGCTCGTCGCCACGCCTAACGGGTTTGGGCAAACCGCGCCGGTCTTTACGCAAGTCGTCGTTTTCGGCGACAGCTTGTCCGACAACGGCAACATCAGGCATCGGTTGGAAGACGCCTATGGCATCAGTTATCCCGGCGGCACTTACAATTACAGCGATGGCCGTTTCACCAACAGCTCTGATACCGATCCAGGGTCTGAGAAGTATGCCGGCACCTGGCATGAGCAGTTGGAGCGCGATTTTCTTGGCCTGCCCGCGATCACCAACAGTCTCGATGGCGGCACCAATTATGCCTTCGGCGGGGCCACCACGGCGGACGGAACCAGCGCGCGCACCGTCCTCTCCAATCCAGATCCATTCATCGGCGGCGAATTGACGATCGATGTCGATAACCTCGGCAAACAGGTGGACGATTATCTCGCCGCCAATACTGCGGATGCGGGCGCGCTTTACATCGTTTGGGGCGGCGGCAACGATTTCTTCGACGACGACAGCGCGGATAATGTCACGGCGACGGCGACGAATGTTTCCGAGCTGGTCAAACAACTGGCGCGTGCCGGAGCGCGCAGCATTCTCGTCCCGAACGTCCCGCCGCTCGGCCTCATCCCGCATTACAAAGACGATCCCGTGACCGCGGCCGCCTTGAACGCGGCCTCCGCTGATTACCGGGCGCAGCTGAATACCGATCTCGACGCCGCCATCAAAACGCTCGCTGGCGAAGGAATCACGATCACGCTTTATCGCCTCGACGTTTACGGACTCTTCTACCGCCTCGCCGCGAATCCGGAAGATTACGGTTTCACCAACATCACCGACAGCGCGCAAGGCGGAAACACCAGCCCTGATCAATATCTTTTCTGGGACGATATTCACCCGACGACCGCGGGGCATTTTCAGATCGCCTCCGCGGCTTTCGATTTGCTCAGCGGCACGGCGAAACCTCCCGCGCAAGCGCTCAACCTCTCCTCCCGGCTTGATGTCGGCACGGGCGAAAATGTTCTCATCGACGGCCTCATTGTCACTGGCACGGGAGCGAAAAAAATCCTCGTTAGGGGGCTCGGACCTTCTCTCGCGGTCAAAGGCACGCCGCTCCCCAACACGCTGGCCGACCCGAAGCTCCAACTTTTTCACGAGGGGACGCTCATTAAAACGAACGACAACTGGAAAGCAACGCAACAGGCCGCGATCGAAGCGACCGGTCTGGCCCCAAGCAACGACCTCGAATCCGCAATCGTCATGACAGTTGATCCAGGCAGTTACACCGTCATCCTGAGCGGAAAAAACAACGGCACCGGCAATGGGCTGGTGGAAGTGTACGATCTCGACACGGCTGTCCAATCTACGCTCGCGAACACGAGCACGCGGGGCCTCGTGCAGACGGGGGACGATGTTTTGATTGCCGGCTTTATCGTCGGCAACGGCGGAAGCGATACCGTCGTCGTTAGGGCGATCGGGCCGTCCCTCGCGGGGCCTGGCGTCGGCAATCCTCTGGCCGATCCGACGCTTGATCTTTACGACGAGAACGGCGCCGTCATTCGGAGCGACGATAATTGGCGCGACGCGCAGGAGTCGCTCATTCAATCAACCGGCCTCGCGCCGACGAATGACGCGGAGTCGGCGCTCATTCGCGCGCTTGAGCCGGGCAATTACACCGCGGTGGTGCGTGGGAAAGATGGCGGCACCGGGGTTGCTCTGGTCGAGGTTTACAATCTACAATAGTCAGTGGCCTTTCGCCTAACGAACCGAATTTCGCCGAAGGCTGCACTTGTAGACGCCTTCCCTCTGGGAAGCGCCGATCTTCCCTCGCGCTTCGAGCGATGTCCTACAGAGGTCTTTTGCCTCGCGCAAAGCTAGTTGCTTAGGGAAGCAACCACGACCGGCGCTGGCGCCACGTTCGTCCCGTCGAGCGAGAGATAGGTATAGCCCTGCAACCCACGCTCGTAATCCGCCAGCAATTTCATGGCGTCGTTAGGCTTGAGCCGGTCGCTTTTGATCGCCGCGTCCACCTGCTTTTTTACCAGCCGCATGAGCTCGATCTTGTCCCACTGCGTCAGCGCCAGCACCTGCCCGATCGTGCTTCCCTCGATCACTTCCTCGATATACCAGCCCGATTCCTCGTCTTCATCGAGAAAGACGTGCACCTCGGTGACGCGGCCAAACAAATTGTGCAGGTCGCCCATGATGTCCTGGTAGGCGCCGACCAAAAATACCCCGAGATAGTAAATCTCCCCGGGCGTGATCCGATGAAGCGGGAGCGTCTCCTTCACATCCTGGAGGTCGGTAAACTTGTTGATCTTTCCGTCGGAATCGCAGGTGATGTCGACGAGCGTGCCATTGCGATCGGGCGCTGTCGTGAGGCGATGGATCGGCATGATCGGGAAGAGCTGGCCGAGCGCCCAATGATCGAGGAGCGATTGGAAAACGGAGAAGTTGCAGATGTATTGATCGCTTAGCGAAGTCTCCAGCTCTTTCACTTCCTCGGGCACATATTTTAGTCCGCGGTGCAGCGCCACGATCTGCGCCGCAAGCTGCCAGTAGGCCGACTCGATCTTAGCCTTCGATTCGAGATCGAGCAGACCGAGGTTGAACATCTGCTGCGTCTCCTCTTTGATCTGCTGCGCGTCGTGCAGCGTCTCGATGCGATTGGCGCGCTTCAGTTTTCCCTTCACTTCGAGGATGTCGCGCAGCGGTTTCGGATCGCTCGCCGTCGCTTCGATCGGGCGCACCTGGACGTCTTTCTCGATCGAACCAAACGACTCGACCACGAGCACCGAGTGATGGGCCACAATCGCGCGCCCGCCTTCGCTCACAATCGCCGGATGGGCGACGTTTTCGGAGTCGCAGACCTCCATGATATTGTAAACGACATCGTTACAGTATTCCTGGAGCGAGTAATTGGTGGAGCTGTCGAAACTGGTACGCGAGCCGTCATAATCCACCCCCAGGCCGCCGCCGACATCAAGATAGCCTAACGAGTGGCCCATCTGCGAAAGCTTCGCGTAATAACGCGCCGCCTCCCGGACCGCGCGCTTGATCGTCGAAATGTCCGGCACCTGCGAGCCAACGTGGAAATGGACCAGCTTCAAAGAATCCGCCAGCCCCACGCTTTTCAACATCTCGCTCGCGGCCACCAGGTTCGTCGTGCTCAAGCCGAATTTCGCGTTCTCGCCGCCGCTCGTCGTCCATTTGCCAAAGCCTTTGCTGTGCAGCCGCACGCGGATGCCGATGAGCGGCTCGACCCCCACCTCCTTCGCCACCCGCAGGGTCTGCTCGAGCTCTTCGAGTTTTTCCACCACGACAATGACCAGCTTGCCGAGCCGCCGCCCCAACATCGCGGTGCGAATAAAATCGCGATCCTTGTAGCCGTTGCAGACGATCAAACTCTCCGGGTCCTGATGCATCGCGAGCGCCGCGACCAATTCCGGTTTGCTTCCGGCTTCGAGCCCAAAATGAAACTGCGCCCCGGCATCGACGATTTCCTCGATCACCTCGCGCAGCTGGTTGACTTTGATCGGAAAAACCCCGCGATATTCGTTCCGATAACCGAACTCCTGGATCGCTGCCTGGAATGAGCGGTTAACCGTTTCCACGCGATGCCGGAGCAAATCCTGGAATCGAATGACGAGCGGAAAGCTGAGCCCCCGCTCGCGCGCTTCGTTCACGACCTCGAGCAGATCGATCGCGCCACCGGCGTTTTTGAGCGGCTTCGCCACGACATTTCCGGCGCTGTTTACGGAAAAGTAACCGGTCCCCCAGCCCTCCACATTGTAGGTGGCGATGGCGGCGTCGACGTCCCAATCGGGCTTGGATTTTTCGGGAGCGGGCACGGGCAGAAGCGATATTCAATCAGCGCGCCCGACATGCAAGCGCGCGGGAAAAACAAATCCGGGAGCGGCGCGCCGGGGTCGCCTCGATTTGGCGCATTCTTGTTTTTCGCCACGGCGCGGGTACCATCGGCTTGATGAATAAAACAGTCATCGAGGTCCAGGTGCGCGCAGTTCTACCGACGAGCGGCGGGTGCGCGGTCTTCCTCGGCAACGCCGACAAAGTCTTCATCATTTACGTCGACCAAAGCGTCGGGAGCGCCATCACGATGTTCATGCGCGGCACGATGAAAGAGCGGCCGCTGACGCACGACTTAATGGGCCATCTCATGACCGCGCTCGGCGCCCGGGTGGAACGCATCATCATCAACGACCTCAAAAATGCGACCTATTACGCGCGCATGATCATCCGCGCCGAGAACGA
This sequence comes from Chthoniobacterales bacterium, assembly GCA_013815325.1. Lineage (GTDB taxonomy): Bacteria > Verrucomicrobiota > Verrucomicrobiia > Chthoniobacterales > UBA10450 > Palsa-1392. The sequence goes on along the minus strand of JACDGM010000003.1, from coordinate 34,976 downwards.
GCTGCAGCAGAAAAAAATCGTCGAGCTCGATGGGCGGCCGAGCGATTGCATCGCCATGGCGGTGCAGCAAAAAGCGCAGATTTATGTCAGCCAGGAAGTCTGGGACGAGGTCGACGACATGAGCGACGTCCTGCGCAAGATGGAAGAGGACGGGATTCGACCGGAAACGGAATCAGGCGAGACGAGCGCGGGCGAAGAAGAGTGATTGCTGATCTCGTGCGGTCACACAAAAGCTTCCGCAACCGAGTCCGCGAGTAATCGTCCAGAAGGTGTGAGCACAACGCGCCGCGCGTCGCGCTGCATCAGCCCGAGATCGACGAACTCCGCGACTTCGTTAGGCCAATTCGTCATCCATTGCGCGGGAATGCCCGCTCCAGTGCGCAGCCCGAGCGCGATTGCTTCCGCGCGCTTCATTTTCGGTGTCAAGATTTCGTCACCCGTGGAGGCACTTTCTCCGGCGGCAACGCGATCGGCATACGCGCGATAGTCGCAGACGTTCTGCCAGCGCCGCAGCCCCACGGTCGAAACTGCGCTCGGCCCGATGCCGAGATAATTTTCGCCCTGCCAGTAAGCCCGATTATGCACCGACTCGAAGCCGGATCGGGCAAAGTTCGAGATCTCATACTGCGCCAGTCCAGCCTTTGCCAGCACCTCGGTGGTCGTCTCAAAAAAAGTCGCGTCCGTTTCCGCATCGACCCGAAATTCTCCGCGTGCATGGCGCAGGAAAAAGTCGGTGTCCTCTTCGTAGGTCAAACAATATGCGGAGACATGGTCGGGCTGCAGTGCCACAGCGCGCCGCAACGTTTGGGTCCACTGCTCCAGCGTCTGTCCGGGCAAGCCAAACATCAGGTCGATGTTCAGATTCTCGAAGCCGGCGCGCCGCAGCAGTTTGAAGGAGACTTCGGCCTGCGCGGCCGAATGATCCCGGCCAAGCAACTCGAGCAGCCGGTCATCAAACGATTGGACGCCGAGGCTGATGCGGTTGACGCCTCGCTCGCGCAGCAGCAGCGCTTTGCGTTCCGAGACGCTTCCCGGATTCGCCTCGAAGGTCCATTCCGTCAGTTCCGACAAATCGAGCAGCTCGTGAAACCCGTCGAGGAGCAAAGCAACTTGAGTCGTCGTTAGGGCAGTGGGAGTGCCGCCGCCAAAAAAGATCGTGCGGGGTTTGAAACAGTTGGTCCGAGACGCGCCCAGCTCACCCAAAATCGACTTGCAAAACCGCCCGGTCTGCGCCGGATCAGCGCGCTCTTTGTAGAATGCGCAGTAGGGACAAATCCGCGCGCAAAAAGGAATGTGCACGTAAATGTGCCGCACCACGTTCTCCCCCGCGCAGTTGTCATCCCCGCTCTCGTCCATAGACTCCACCATCGCCGCTCGCCTCTCTCGCTCAATCGCTTTTCTGGCCGTCAGCGTCGGGTGTGGGCCTCTTCTTTTCTGCGCTTCAACCGCTTTCGCGCAGGCGCCAGTCCCGACGGTGCCAGCCTCTTCGATCGTCTATCGCGCCTACGATGCCGACGCCATGCACGGCTACCAGAGCGATCCGCTTATCGTTAGGCGGATGGTCAACGAGCTGCTCCTCGCGGTCACCCACCAGCCGGATGCCGCCCGCGCCTGGCGCTCGCTTGTTTCGCCTAACGACAAAGTCGGCATCAAAATATCCGCGGCGGGCGGCGAGATCTTCACCACCCACCGCGACGTCGTGAACGCCCTTGTCGACGGCCTCGTCGCGGCCGGGCAATCGCGCCCGAGCATCATCGTCTGGGATCGGTCGTTAGGCGGAATCAAAAAAGCGGGCTACACCGGCAACGAAGGTTACCAGTTGCGCTCGATCCCGCCGCGCGACGGGTATGATCCGAAGGCGACCATTTCCGCGCCTTTCCTCGGCAACCTGATTTGGGGTGATCTCGATTACATTGGCGGAAAAGGCGAAATGCCGCTCCTGAGCGACCAGGTGAACACGAGCAGCGTCAGCCATCTGGCCAAAATCGTGGCGAACGAAGTGACGAAAATCATCAACGTCCCGGTCCTGAGCAATAGCGAACGCAACGGCATCGCCGGTTGTCTCTACAACGTCACCATTCCGAATATCGACAATTGGCGCCGCTTCGGCATTCCGCCCGATTACGGCGCCGCGAGCATTCCCGAGATTTATAGCGACCCGCATATTGGCCCCAAGGTGGTGCTCAACGTCATGGACGGGTTACTCGCGGAATACGCGGGCGGCCCGCTCTCGCAACCCAATTACGCCGTCCAGTTCGACACGCTCTACGCGAGCAAAGACCCGGTTGCGGTCGATGCCGTCGCCGGGCGGCAAATCGAAAGCTGGCGGAAAGAGCAGAAATTCCCGTCCATCATCCGCACCGGCGCGCATGTCGCGGTTGCCGCGCAGATGGGGCTCGGCAACGCCAGTCCATCACGGATCGAGATTCGCAACGTGGGCCGGTGAAGGCGATCCTCAAATCGGTTTCGCGATCGTTTTACCTGACCATCCGTTTTCTGCCGCGGCCGTTGCGCGAGCCGATCAGCCTCGCCTACCTGCTCGCGCGCGCTACCGACACCATCGCGGACACGGCAGAGATCCCGGCCGCGACTCGCCTAACGACTCTGCAACTGCTGGCACGAGTGCTTGCGGGGGAAGAAGATTTCGCCGCGGTTGCCGAGCCGCTGCGGGATTTTGCCGCGCATCAGCGCAACGCTTCCGAGCGCAGGCTGATCGAGAATCTGCCGCGCTGCGTGCATCAACTCGCGAAAATGAAACCAGCCGATCGCGCCGATATCCGTGAGGTGCTTGCGACCATTGTTAGGGGACAGGAGTTGGATGTGCAACGCTTCGGCGATACGATCGCAGTCGTCTCCCTGCGGACGGCCGGAGACCTTGATGAATACACTTACCTCGTGGCTGGCTGCGTCGGCGAATTCTGGACGAAGCTCGGTTTCCGTCATCTCGACCCTTTTGCCAGTCGCTTGCCTAACGAGATGGCGGCGCTCGGAATTGAGTACGGAAAGGGTTTGCAGCTGGTCAATGTCTTACGCGACAGCGGCGCGGACCGGCGGGCCGGTCGTAGTTACCTGCCAGAGGAGGAATTGGCGGCCGCACCTGGCGCCGAAGTCTTCTCCCGCTGGCTGGCGAAAGCCGAGAAACAGATCGGCGCGGGCATCACCTATTGCTCTGCCCTGACGAACTGGCGAATGCGCTTCGCCACCGCGCTTCCGGCCTTGATCGGCGCGCGCACAATCGCACTCTTGCGGGAATCCGGGAACGAGTCGCGGTTGCAAAAAATCAAGGTTGCAAGAGAAGAAGTGCGGCGGATTCTGGCAGCGGGTTTGCTGGCATCCGCCTCGCCGATCGCTTTACGGGCCCTCTTTCAACGCCTCGGCGCGAGGCGAGATTCGTCCGGGTAGCGCATGCGTCTCGCGTGCTGGCGAAGGCGTTCCGCCGTCGCGAACTTTCCTTGAGGGCCGGAGTTTTCTGACGCGGCAGACCGGGAAGAAAGTTCGTTGCGGTGGAACACTGCAACCAGCACGCGAGACGCATGCGCTACCCGGAGTTGGCCGTCTCGCGCTCTACATGCTTCGCGTCTTTATCCTCGCGCGAACCGAGAAAAACCGGTTGCCGCAATTTCGCGTCGCGCGTCCACTCCGCGAATTTCACCTGGGCAACAAAGACGGGATTCACCCAATGGCATTTCCGCATCATCACCGGGGTAATCCCGAACACCCATTTGCCTCCCTCTTTCGAGGGGAGATCAGCGAAGGGACAATCCTCCCGCGCCTCCTCCTCGAATTTCTTGTGCAGCGCGGCGAGCAGTTTTGTGTCGAAGCCGGTTCCGACTTTGCCGGCGAAAAGCAGCTTTTTCTTTTCGTAGTAGCCGACGAGCAGTGCGCCGAAGTGCTTGCGCGATCCCGCGGGCGGGGTGTAACCGCCGATGACAAATTCCTGCTCGGCCACGCACTTGAGCTTGATCCACGCGCCGCTCCGCCGCCCCGGCTCGTAAACGGAGTCGGCGAGTTTGCCGATGAGTCCTTCCAGTCCCATCCGCTTCACTTCCTGGAGGAGTTTCCCGGGATTGTCACCGAGCTGATCCGAGTAACGGATCGGATCGGCCGCGCCTTCGCAAAGTTGTTGGAGCGCTTCCTTGCGAGTCGTTAGGGGAAGGCCGCTCAGGTCTTTGCCCTCGAGCTGGAGAAGATCGAAGAGGTAATAGTAGAGAGGCGTTCGCCGGCCTTCCATCTCGCGCGCCTGAAGAAGCTGAAAAGAGGATCGGCCCGCCTCGTCGAGCGCCACCACTTCGCCATCGAGCACGAAATCTTTCCCCGGGAGCGCGGCCACGGCGCCGGTGACTTCTTCGAACCTTTTCGTTAGGTCGTTTTCGTTCCGCGAAATCAACTTTGCTTTCCCACCTTGCTTGATGGCGAGCGCGCGAATGCCGTCGAACTTCAGCTCGTAAATCCAGCCGCCCTGCGCCGGCGCCGTCTCGCGCAGTTGCGGCTTCATCGGCGCAATAAAGCGCGGTTTGCCGGCGGGCAAGGCGGCTGGGAGCAGCGGTGCGGCGATCGTCGGCTGGGCGGCCTGCTTCGGTTTCTTTTTGTCGTCGCCGCGATTTGATTCCCATTCGGCGTCGCGATCTTGCGCGATCTGCTTCATCGTCCGTCCGGTCACGGCCGATTCGTCATCGCGTTTCTTCGAGATCGGCTTGACCTCGGCGTCGCTCTTTAAAAGGAGCCATTGGTTTTTGCCTCCGTCGCTGCGAGTGCGGATGAGCGCCCAATCTCCCTTTGCTTTGGTCCCTTCGAGCACCATGTGCAGCCGGCCGGCGGCCAGCGCTTCGAGCGGCTTTTCGCCGTGCACGAAATAATTGCCGCGGTCCCAGACCATGACCGTGCCGCCGCCGTAGTTTCCCGCCGGGATGATGCCTTCGAAATCTTCGTACTCGATCGGGTGATCCTCGACCTCGACCGCGAGATGTTTTTCGCCGCGCTCCCACGGTAGGCCCTTCGGCACCGCCCACGATTTCAGGACGCCGTCCATTTCCAGCCGGAAATCGTAATGCAGCCGGCTCGCGTCATGTTTTTGAATGACAAAACGGGAGGCGCCGGCGACGGCTTTAGGCCGCGGTTTTTTAGCGCCAGACGGTTCGGCCGTGACGGAGAAATCCCGCTTTTTCTTGTATTCTGAAAGCCCCATGTGCCGCTACGTTCCCATCCGGAAAACGAAAACGCCACCGTGATCGCGCGGATCGCGGTGGCGAATTTCTTTCGCTTGTAGGGAAGGTGCCTAACGACGACCGCGCGACTGCTTGGCCGCCATCGGCGAGTCCTCTTCGTTGCCGGCTTCGTTGTCCGCTTCGTCGTTGACCGTGCTCTCGGCGATCTCGGTCAGTTTCTCATCGGCAGCAGCTTCTTCGTCGAGCGTCTCCTGGAGAAGACCCTCCGCTTCGTCCTCACCGAGGATCGAGGCAAAAGTGCGGACGACGCCGTAGCCGGCCATCTCGTAATGCTCAACCCGCTGACCCGCGGCGATGATGCCGGCGTCGATCACGGAGGAGGGACCGGTTTCCTGCATCATCTCGGAGCCTTCTTCGACCAAGCCTTTCATGGCTTTGCAGGTTTTGCCGGTCGGTTTCTTGCCGAGGGTATCGAAGATTTGGTCGAGTCGTTCGACGTGGGTTTTAGTTTCCTCGAGATGGCTTTGGAAGGCTTGCTTCAATTCGGGCGCGGCCGCTTTTTTGGCCATCTTGGGCAAGGCTTTGAGGAGCTGGTTCTCCGCGTTGTAGAGATCGCGCATCTCTTCGATCCATAATGTGCGAAGTGAGTCTAATTTCATGATATTTCCTTTTGGTTGAGTTTGTAACACCAGCGGCGCCATCCGGGGAGCCGCCGACTTTATAGAAACGCATTGCGCCTCGCGCCCGCGTGTTTCTTTTTCCCGCGGAGCGACGATTAATCCCAAGTCTCAATCATGACCGGCGCGCCTCGCAATAGTTGGTCACCGGGGGCCAGGCGCAAGAGCGCATTGGCGCGGCTCAGGCCGAAAAGCGCATGCGATTCCTGAAGACCGCTAGGTATGAATTGGCCCTCCCGCAGGATTCCGCGAAAATAATGGGAGCGATCGCCCGCATTGCTAAGATCGCTCGCGATCTGCGCCGGCACCGCGCGCAGGCCGAGGTTTTCCCCCGACGCGCCCGCCATCTTCCGCAGCGCCGGCCTAACGAACTTCAGAAATGTGACAAAAGCCGAAACAGGATTTCCCGGGAGCCCAAAAATGGAGCAGCCATGCGCACGGCCGAAGAGGAAGGGCTTTCCCGGCTTTATTGCCACTCGCCAAAGAGCGATCTCCGCGCCGAGTGCGCCTAACGACGGCCGCACCAGATCGTGCTCGCCGACGGAAACGCCGCCGCTCACGATCAAGGCATCGCATTCCAAACCGTGGCGGAGAGTTTCCGTCAACTGCTCGAGCGCGTCGGGCGCCTGCTCGACCATGACAACCTTCGCACTGGCGCCGAGCGCAAGGGCGTGCAGCATCACCGAGTTGCTCTCAAAGACCTGCCCAGGCAGCGGTATTGCTCCCGCCCGCGCCAGCTCATCTCCGGTGGAGACGATTGCGACTCGGGGGAGCGCGCCCACGTCGATCTCCGCCATTCCTTGCGCAGCGAGCAGCCCGATGTTCTGCGCCACGATCTGGTCGCCGCCGGCGAGAATCTTCTGCCCTGCGGCGAGATCGCAACCCTGTCGCCGGATGAACTCTCCAGATTCCACGTCGCATCGGGCCACGATCACGTCACCTTCGCGCATCACCTCCTCCTGCATGATGACCGCATCGGCTCCGGCCGGGAGCCGCGCCCCCGTGAAAATGCGGATCGCCTCGGCCGCTCCCATCGTTAGGCCGCGATCGACCCCGGCTGGTTGTTCGCCGATAACCCGCAAGCGTGCTCCGCCGCGGCATGACTTCGCCTGCACGGCGTAGCCATCCATGGCGGAATTATCGAAGGGCGGCAGCGCTCTCTGAGCCCAAAGATCGTGCGCGGAAAATCGGCCTAACGACTCGATGAGCGGCACCCGCGCGCCCGGCAGCAACTGCACCCGCGCGAGGACCGCCGCGATCGCTTCCGTCTCGCTCGTCATCGCACCACTTCATCGCCCACCGCCGGCTTGCCGTCGATGATGTCGGCCGCGACAAATGGCCGTTTTTGTTCCAGCGATGCTTTTAGATGAGCGGTCCCGCCGGCCCGATTGGTGGAGCGCAGAAGCGCGCCCGGCTCCGGGACATAGAGATTGGAACCGAGATCGATCAGGACGAAACGCTCCTCTTCATCCACGATCGCAATCTCGCCGACGATCGGGTGGACGATCGGAGGCGGCTTCGCCGGCCGCGCGGGCGCTGCGCACCCGCAAAAAAGGAAGAAGCAGGAGCCACTACCAAGGATCGTTAGGCGAAAACGTGGAAGGTGCGAAGGGAAGCGCATGACCGTGTGGCGACAGGTTGACGAGCATGGAGCGATCCCGATATTCTCGCAACTTCGACGGCAAGATAGGTGAGGTGGCTGAGTGGTCGAAAGCAGCGCTTTGCTAAAGCGCCGTACCCCAAAAGGGTACCGAGGGTTCGAATCCCTCCCTCACCGGTCCCTCTAGCACGAGGGAAGCTAGGCAGATTGCATAACACCTCTGCATAACAGGTGCGCCTGTATTCGCCCGTGTCGCCACTTCGGACGCGGGCGGAGTTTTATAGCCTTATGTCTCGCCGAATCCGTGCGCCCTCTTGTGCATATGGACACTTCAGCCAGCGCCGCGTTGATAAAGCAGATCAACAATTCTCACGAATTCGAGCTTTTCAATCAAGCGAAGTTTCGCCTACGAGTTGATCGCGGCGGGAAAGATTCGGGCGGTGACCGTCAAGAAAAAGGGTGCACGCTGCGGAATCAGGCTGATCGAAATGGAGTCGGTCCGCGAGTTCCTGCGGTCACAAATGGGGATGAGCGCCTAACGAAACCGAATGGTTAGCCTAACGAGCCGAACGGAAACTTGCAGGCAGTCTCTCGCGCACCGGCACAATCAGACCCGACCATGACTGATGGGCACGAGAAAACCATTCTCTCGTTCATGATGCGAGGCGAGCCGTGTCCGAACCTTGAGCCTGACGATTTTTCCTCCCCGACAAATCGGATGATTTTCGAGGCAATACGGGCGGTCTCGAATCCAGATTTGCTTCCGGTGCAAGGCGAATTGAAGCGACGCGGCCAATATGAGCCAGTCGGCGGCAAATCAGGATTGACTGAGGTTTACAGTCTCGGTGGCGATTGCATCGGCCCCTCCAGCCTGCAATACGCGGTGGACGAAGTGCTCGCTGCTTCGCGCGCCCGCCGCGAAAGCGAAATCGGTAAGGCTCTGTTAGAAAACAGAATCTCAGGCAAGGAAGCAGTGGCGCGCCTCCGTGACTCGGAGCCGCCATCGGAGTTTGCAGTGCGCACCGCTGCCGAAGTGCTTGCCATGCCGGTGGCGGAAAACTCCTGCCTGTTAGGCGCCTGGCTCCTTGCGCTAGGTCAAGCGCTTGTGATTGCCGGGGTCGGCGGGATCGGAAAGACGCGCCTCCTGCTCCAGTTTTCGTCGCCCTCATTATCGGACGCGATTGGTGCGGCTTCCCAACGCACGGGCGCGGGACACGCTGCCTTTTTCTGCAAACCGAAAACAACCTTTCCCGGCTACAGGACGACCTGAGCAAGCTGCGTGATTTTGCGGGGGACGACTGGCCACTGGTCGAAAAAAACCTCCTCATCCACACTCTCGAAACCGATGCCGACCTCTTGCTTTCGTTAGGCGACCCGCAAGCCGCAAACCGACTTGAAACGGCGATTCGGAAATACGACCCAGGCATTGTAGGCATCGATCCTCTGCGTGACTTCACCATAGGCGATCTAAACAGTGACGCGGACATGGCGGCAACGGTGCGCGAGCTTGGTCGTATCTCCAAAGCCGGAAATCCTGACCGGGCGCTTGTAATTCTTCACCATGCGCTCACCGGCCCGAGCGGGAGCGGTCAAAGCGTTCGGACTGGAACGCACCGGCTTCGCACGCAACTCGAAGATGCTCCAAACCTGGACGCGCGGACTCATCAACATCGTTCCTGGCTCGGCGAACGATAACGAAACTCTCGTGCTCACCTGTGGCAAAAACTCGAACGGCCCCGAGTTCGTTCCCGTGGCCGTGCGGCTTAATCCTGAAACCATGATTTACGAAGTCGCGCCCGACTTCGACGTGTCCAGTTGGCGTGAGCAGCTCGCCAGCGGCAAGCCGCAGCGCCCCGGTTTTGACGCGGGATTGATTCGTGATTTGGACTTCCCGGAAGCCGCCTTGCCGAAAAAAGCCGTTGTGAAGCTAATTGGCGAGGAAACCGGGTGCGGTTTTTCGCGTGCTTACGAACTGGTCGCGGAAGCGGTCAAACGCCGGATTCTCACTCTTAACCGGAGGACAAAAACTTATGCGAAAGCCTGAATTTTCCACGCGGAATTCTCCGTGGAAATGAAAGCGGAATTCCACTTTTCCACGCGCCCCTTTAAGGGCGTGGAAGTGGAAAAATTCCGCCGAGCGGAAAAACCAACTAACCAAACCCACTAACCAAAGGAGATACCCAATGACACCTGATCCAGCAGAACTCGCGATGTGCGACCGTTGCACAAAACACGCTCTCGAACTCATCCGGCAAGTCCATGGCCTGCGCCACTACGCCATAAGTGACAAGGAGCTAACCGGCCTTGCCGCGCTCATCGCTACTTGGCAGCGCAAACACGCAGCCGAAGGCTTAACCTTCGAGCCTGCAAAAGCGGTCGAGCTTCTGAAGGAGCTGAGGAAATATGTCCCGTCTTTGCGGCAGGAGCGACCAGCCGATGAACTGAAGCTCGCTCAACTTTGGCGCGACCCCATAACTGACGTTGCACCGAAAAATCCCTGGGCGAAAGACTCAATCAACCTGACCGAGCAAATGTGGCTGAGCGATAACGAGCCGGAGTTAGCGGCCTATCTGAAGGCCACTGCGAATGGCATCTCGCACAGCTACCTTCGTCAACAACGCGAGGAAGCGGAATCGCGCGCCACACTGCGCGGCTTGACCTACGGCGAGAAGGAGCATCGGAGCAACCCCTTTCACAGTAACGACCTAGCCGCCAGAGCACGATTTCATTAAAGAAAATCATCCGGCAGCCACCGCTTTTTTCAAACGCGAAGCCGACGAGCCGATCACGCTGCCGTGGCAGGGCGAAGGTAACTTAACGGATCTCGGCCAGATCGCCAAAAACGCGCCGGAACTTCGGACGCTGGTTCGCGAAACGGCCGAGCTGGAAAAGCTTTGGTGCGCGGACGAATTAAAAGCGCTCGCCGAATCCGAGGCGGAAATTCTGCGCAAACGGCGGATCGGCCGGAGCAACTTCTCAATCGCTAGCAAGGGCCTAACGAATGCAACACTTACCTGACAATAGTGACAAAACGCGCGCGCGGCAACACGTCGCGAATTTGACTCAATGATCGCAACAACACGATTACCTAACGAGAGCGCAGTCGCCTACTCTGCGTTCCGCACTTTCGCTGAAATGCGCGAAAAGCGTTCTCATGCTGCAGTGGCAAAACAGTGCCAGACGACTGTCAGAATGACGCGGCTCTGGAGTACGGTTTCGCTGGAAGGCCCGCGTGCGGACATGGCAGCTCACGGAGCACGAGCGGTCAGTGGAAGCGGACCTGGCTGCAAAAACAGCCCTCGCCTTGGAGCGCGAACGGCGGAAGGGCGAAGTCGAGGAAACATCCTGGCAAATGTTTCTCGCCCTCGCGGCCAAGGCCCGCGAGATGCTCGCCTTCCGCTGGAAACTGAGTCAGTCAGCGAGGATGGAAAGAATATCATTCGCGAACCCGCCCGCTGGGGCTTTGGAGATGCCGTACGCATGCTTCAGATCGGCGATTCACTCGCCCGGCTGAGCCTCGGGATGCCGGTCAACCGCTCGGAGATAACCGGCCGGGATGGCGCGCCGCTAAACCCTGTCGCCGCACCCGTGATCCAAATCCGCTACTTGTCCGACGCGGAGAGTCGGAAGTTGATTGAGGAAGCGCGCCCAAGACTACCGGAAGAAGATCGTTAGGGCCTTCCCTGTAAAATGTGCGGCCTCGGTTTGATGAATCCGATAACGGCTGCGCATCGCCGCCGCAGCATCGGGAAGCAGAGTTGGAAAGCCCGGCCTCGCCTACGGCTGCGTTACGGCAAAGACAAGCGCGTTCCCAAGAGACTTTGGAACGAGAGAAATGAGAGGGCCAGAGATGAGACGGGCGCGGGTCCTGTGCTGCGGCATCACAGTAAGCGTGAGATCGTTCCCGTCGCCGCCTTCGTACCTTACCTGAAAAGTATTGCGGTCGGCGGTGAAGGTCGAACCGTCGGGCAGGTTGGCGAAGGCGCCGCTGATGGGGGTCGCTGAGGTGTTGCTGATGGCGGTGAAGACCTGGCCCGCAGTCAGCGTCTTATGGGCGACGGCATTCAAACTGAACTGCGCTCCGCTCTCGATAGTTATCCCATTGGCGATGACCTGATCGGCTTTGGCTTTCTTGGTATTTAGCGTGCACACGTAGGTGGCATCAGCTTTAAAAGTCAACGCGCTTTGAATGGTAAGTGCGGCGGGTCTGCGCGCGCCTTGTCCCGGAGTCAGAAAAGCTCCCGCCCCGCTCCCGGTGCCGACGGTTACGGTGCCGGCGATCATTCCCGTGCCACCCAAGGTGCCGGCGTCGACCCTGACCGCTCCAGCGCCGCTGGCCGAGCTAGACTTGTTATCGACCTTCAAAGCACCTGCGCTGACGGTCGTTCCACCGGTGTAGGTGTTCGCGCCGCTCAAGGTCAACGTCCCGGCGCCTACCTTGGTCAGTGAGCCACCCGTGACGCCGAATATTCCGCCGTCTGCAATGGTGCCAGCAAAAGCGGTGCTCAACTCGTTGCTGCCGATTGACAGGTTGTTCGCCCCAAGAAAGACAAGGCCATTGCCTTCCAGTGAACCAATCGTCACGCCTGGCGCTTCTCGGTAACCGATATCCAGCTGCCCATTACCAAAAAGCATGACCTTCGAAGTCCCACCATCAGGGCTGCCAGTTTCGAAAACGATACTACCACCGCTCGCCGTGCCGCCGTTGGCGATCAAGGTGGCATTACCGGCCGTGGGAGTGTAATAAAAGTATAACGATCCAGGGCTCGCCCCGGGAAAATCGGAGCCATTGATGGTGAAGATGCCCTCGGCAGCGGTGGCGCTATCAAGTATTTGCATGTAGCCGCCGTTTGGATTTTCCGCCGTGCCGCCGTTGCAGACAAAGGTGCCGTTCGCAGCTGTCGAACTGTAGCTAAAAATTACCTTGCCACCCGCAAAAGTCCCTCTTGGTCCAGGATTGGTGACGAAGGTGCCGTTGGCTGCGCTTGCACTACCGACGAAATTCACTCTACCAGTGCCATGGAGGTTAGAATCCACGCCACCATTATTGATGAAGGTCGCACTGCCCGCGTTTGATGAATCGTTAAAGAATACGCCGGTGTCACTGAACCGGGCGCCGCCATAGTTGGTGAAGACAGTCGCACTTCCCGCGGTCGCAACGCCAGTGAATTCTATTTGTCCTTGGGTGGTACCGGTCGTTACGAAATTCTGAGTAGTCCCGGAATTGTTCACAATACCGGTGCCACTGAAAGTAATTGCATTATAAAACTTGAAAGTGCCGGCGGTAATCGTGAACGCACTCGCACCCGGATTGAAAACGATGCTGTCCACCTCTGCCGTGCCGGAGAGAGATACGCTCGTCGTATTCGAAACGTCAAAGGTAGCGATATCTGTCGGCCCGTCGGGCACGGTGTTCGGCATCCAGTTAGCGGCGGTGTTCCAGTCGCCACTTGCTGGACTGAGTTGCCAGGTTGCACTGCCGGCGAAGGTAGTGCTTCGCGATGAGATCAAAAGCAATAGCATCGCTGTAGCTACGAAAAAGCCTCGACCGCGGAAAACCAGTTTGATATTAAGGATGGTGTTCTTCATGATGTGCTTTGTCATTCCTCTCTGCGGCTAAAGCTTTACCGAGTCTCAACCACCCGGCGCGAAGCAGCTTTACTTACTTCGACCTCTTCGTTGACCTTTTTGATTTCTCCGGCCTGTAATTTGAGATTCGCAATCAACGTCTTGATCTCATCCTGCTGCTGGGCGATGGTCGCTGCTTGCTTCGTATCGCCTGACTGCAGCTCGGCAACAACCGTTTCCAGTGTCTCCACCTTGCGGTGCTCTTTCAGGAACTCATTAAGTAACATCGCGTTCACTGCTTCGTAACGAACAGTGTATGGCTTACCTTGGTCGTCCCGGGCCACTAGATCAGGGTTCACCTTTGCCACTTGCTCGGCGACCAGGCCGAACTGCGGGATGGCTTGTGGATCAAGCTCGTGCTTATAGCGAAAGGTCACCGGCTGGAGCGAGAGAATCCCTTCGCTTGCTTTATCCATTGGCTTGATTGCTTCCTTAAAGCACGCCGAGGAAACGACTGTCCCTAAGTGGCCGTTGGTATCGACAATTACACCTACGCCCCCTGCTACTACCACCCCATTGATGCCGACGATGTAGGTATTTGTGTTTGTTCCTTTGGTGCCAATGCGAATTGTCTTGGCCTCACCGGCGACGCCTTTATTTCCTATTTCTATGTTGTGATCGCCTGTAGTCAGGTTGAAACCCGCGTTATCGCCTAGCGCAATGTTGAACGAACCGGTTGTGTTGCCACGCAGCGCGTTCTGACCGGTGGCCGTGTTGTTGCGCCCGATCGTGTTGCCATAAAGCGCAAAAAACCGTTGGCCGTGTTTTCGACGCCGGTTGTGTTTACGTAGAGCGCACTAGAACCGTTGGCCGTGTTTTTGAAGCCGATTGTGTTGCTATAGAGCGCACTAGAACCGTTGGCCGTGTTTTCGACGCCGGTTGTGTTGTTAAAGAGCGCACTGGTACCGTTGGCTGTGTTTCCGACGCCGGCTGTGTTGTACAGGAGCGCATCAGCACCGACGGCCGTGTTGTAGCTGCCGGTTGTAAGGCTGAACAGAGCATTATCCCCTTCTGCGGTGTTGAAGTTGGGGTAACCTCCGTCCGGTGCTGGCGTTACTGCCCGTGCTGGGGGCGAAACCACAATGCATGCAAGGGCGAGCGCAAGCGCCGCGGGGATGCAACCGCGTCGCGAAGGCGACCAGTCGAATAAATTTCTGCCTGACGGTTTTAGTTTTTTGATCTGAATTTGTTCGTACATAAGGACGTTTCTTTCATCTGGTGTGGTTTGACCTGCGACTACAGGTCTGAAGAAGGGCGGAAACTCCCAGGATAAACGTCCGCGTCCGATCCAGATCTATTCGACGATTTGAGGTTGGGGCGGCTGCTCTCTGCCTGTCGAGATAAATCTTCCGGAAATTTGGGGAATAATGTTTCGTCGAGGATTCTGCCGGTAGTGGTCAGACTCGGCGCCAAACTCGAGCCGGACTTCCTGCCGCTCTGTCAGTTTTCGTTGTTTCGTCTCCCGCAAACGTTGCCGAACCGATTCAAAAGGAGCTGTTTGGGCGCGCGAACGCTTGGCAGAGGCTCAACGACGCACTCAGTGCTTCGCTAGCGCGCTTTTATCGGCCTGGCAGGGTGATGTGACTGCGCTCCCCATCCCAGAACGGACGCTGGCGAGGCGCGCAGCAGTCATCCGGTGAGTCCGTTTTACGGTTTCGAGGATTTCGCCGAACCGGCAACCTGACGGCAACAGAATAGCGCTGCCTCGTGCGGCAACGGATTGACTATCCGTGCGCCACAACCTAAGCGACTCCCCAGCTCGATCATGACGCGTCCGCCCGCTTGTTCGGCACACGAAATGACTTTTGCTGTGCGCAGGAATTCCTCTATTTCGGCGTTGGATTTGCCCAGCATGGGAACGATCTTTTCCGTAGTCGCTGGCCGGATGTTCCAATACTGCGCCGCTTCTTTCGGCCAAACGAGCTGGCGATAGTGCGCGAAGATCATCCCACTGTCGGTGTGTCCCATTTCGAGGGCGAGCGCGGCCGAATTGATGACTCGAGGTGCCGCAGATCTAAGCCGCGCGTCTCAGTTCCGTAGCGAATGAACAACGCCAACGAGATCACCACCGGCACCATAATGCCTATGGCAGTTATACCGAGCGATGGGGCGAGCGCCATAATACTCAAGCTTTGCGCCAGGACACCACCACCCTTGGTGAACATTGCGACCCATCCGGTGGCACGGCCACGAATCTTCACCGGATAACTCTCCGACGCGTAGGGAAGGAGAATCGCAATGATCCCATTGCTCCCGATGATCAGCAGACCTACCGGCCAGACCGGGTTACCGCCGACATGAGTCTCCAGGCGTAAGACCCAGAGCAAGCCGAAAAGCGTCAGAGCGATGAAAGCACTTAGCGCCCATTTCGTGCTCCAGCGGCTATAAAGATAGGTGCAAAGGAAGACGGTTGGGAAAGCGATCAAGGCTGATTCGGCAAGGAGCTTACTCGAGAGTGCCATGGAATAGCCTTTCGCCACCAGGTCGTTAGGTATCCAGAGCAGGAGCCCGAAGTTGATTAGGCCCCAGGAGAGCGCTGCGACCGTCAGGGCGACGGTTTTACCGATCAGCGCCGGGGTCCAGAGCTTCGCTTCTTCGGCGGCTTCCTCGGCACTATGATGATGGTGACCGTGCGCGATCAAATCCGATTCGTCTTCCTCCCCCTCTTCCAGCTTGTGGCTAATCGTCCCGAAGCGCCGCATGACCGCGTGCGCCTCGGCGTTGCGTCCCCGGGCGAGAAGGAACTTGGCCGATTCCGGGATGAACCGTCCCAAGCCGAGGAGGAGGAGCCCGGTGGGAAGATTCATCAGCCAGAGGATGCGCCAGCTAAAAATTGGCTCGAGGGTGGCTGCGAAACCGCTCGCGACAACGTATCCACCGACGGCGCCGAGACCGCCGACTAACACGAGTGACCAGCCGCGGTGCTTGGAAGGCATCATTTCCGCGAGTAAGGCATAGGTCACGGGGAGCATGCCGCCCGCCCCGAATCCCATCAGAAAACACATCCCGATGTTCCAGTTCAGCGAAGGCATTGCGCCGCAAATTGAAGTCCCGATGAAGACGACGGCCGAGAGGAGGATGGCTGCTTTCCGGCCGTAGAGATCGGCCAGAATTCCCCAAAGAATCGAACCACTTGCGGTCCCGACGAGCGCGGAAAACGGAACCAGTGACGCGTGCGCCTTGGTAGTTTGATATTCCTTAATCATCCCCGGAATCGTGAATCCGAGGGTGGCGGGTTTCATCACGTCGATGATGAGAGCGACCACGAGTGTAGCCATCAATATCCAGTGCGCGCGGTTCAGCGGCGCGTCCTCCGGGGCGACCACCGTGATGCGCGAGCTCACGACCGCATCGTAGGCCGCCTTGCTCGGGAGGAGTCCGTAGGCAGCCGCGATCACACCCGCGATGATCAGGTACATGCCGAAGATCATGCCGGGATCCATCGGCATCCCGTAAAGGATGAAGCCGTTATTGTGGCCCATCCAGAACATCGGGATGTGGAGGAGCACGCCGATGGTGACGCCGATACAGCCGAGGGCGAATGCCCAGACGCCCCGACGATCGAGAAAAACGTTTTGTTGAATCATTGCCGTTCGGCCCTCGTGGAATGGTGATGTGCGAGCTTCGGCCGCCGCACTTCTCCCCCGCGGCCACCAACCAAAACAGCAGTTATGCTGCCATCGATGAGACCAATGTTATTGAAATTCGGGCTCGCCTGCAACAAAAATCGACAGGATCGATTGCTTTATAACCGAAACCGTGTTTCGGCGAAGGCCTCCCCGGCGTTGGGCGGGGGTGGCGGGGGCCGTCAATCGTACCATTTATCGCCGCGTCCGCCATTCCAGCCCTGCGCGCGCTCGCCGATGCGCCCCCGCGAAATCTCTCCCGGGCGCGGCTGCTTGAGAAAGAGAAAAGACCTGCTTAGCTATCGCTGGAGCAGCCTGCCGTGCTATGTGGGGCGGCCGCGGCAGCGACCTCGCTCGCTGGTCATGCGGTGAGTCGGTTTCCCGGTTAAAGTGATTTCACCGAAACTGGGATTCCCTGGTTAAGTGATTTCACCGAAACCAGAGGGCCGCTGTTATGCAACCACGTTATACAAGAGGCAGAGCTATACTCTTGCACAAGTGAAGATTCCCTCCCTCACCGTCTCCTCATGGCCGCTAAAACTGAAGCGTGTTGCAGCCTGCCGCGTCTGCCAGCGTTATCTTGAAAGAGCAACGTCCTGAATCACCGCATCAAGTTTGTTGAGGTCGACCGGCTTCACGAGGTGTTCACGAAAACCGGCCTCGCGACTTCTGCGCACATCCTCCTCCATCCCGAAGCCCGTCAGAGCAATGCCAACCATGGCGTGCTCCGTATTCAGTCTCGCCATCAAATCAATCCCAGTCCCGTCCGGTAACCCGATATCGCTAACGAGGAGGTCGAACGGCTGGTCGGCCGCGCATTGCACGGCCGAGCTGATGCTATTCGCCGACCGTACATAATAGCCACGCCGCCGTAGAAGGTTGGTGAGCGAGCGGTTCGTGTCTCGTGGTCTTCGACCAGCAAAATCCGCATCGACTTTCGCTCGCCGTCCGAAAGCGGAAGGCATTTCGTAGCTTGAGAGCTCGCACCTTCGGCCACCGGCAAATAAGCCGTAAAAGTAGCTCCCTTGCCGCGTCCGGCACTCTCCGCGGTGATGCGGCCGTCATGGGTTTCAACCAGCGCTTTGGTTATAGCGAGCCCGAGGCCCAGCCCGCCCGTCGTGGTCCGTTCGCCTTGCTCGAATGCCTTGAAGATCTTGGGGAGCGATTCTGCATCGATTCCGACGCCGCTATCGATAATCCTCACGCGCAACAGACCCTCTTCGTCGTTCATGGTGCTGATCGTAAGATGACCGAATTCCGGCGTAAACTTGACCGCGTTCTTGATCAGGTTCCAAAAAATCTGCTGTAACCGCGCTGGATCGGCGAGCAGATCGACTTTGGACGCGGCCAGGTCCGTCTCCAGCTTCAGCTTTTTGTTCGCGATCTCGGACTGGCAAATCTCGAGCGCGCTAAGCAACAAGATATGCGCGTCTACGTGCTCGAGGCTTAACTGCACTTTGCCTTTACTGATCCTCGTTAGGTCGAGGAGGTCGTCGATTAATCGCGCTTCCAGCTCGACATTACGTCGAATCATCTGCAGTGAGTCGCGCGCTTCGGACGAAATATTCGCGTCGGTCTCCAGCGCGAGGACGGAGGTCAGGACAGGAGTCAACGGTGTGCGCAACTCGTGGCTAAGCATCGCGAGGAAACGATCTTTGGCCAAGTTCGCGCGCTCGGCTTCGCTGAGGGCTTTCTGAGCAGCTTGGTAGAGTTGAGCATTTTCAAGGGCGAGCGCCGCCCGCTGTCCCAGTTCTTCGGCCAGGGATAGTTCACTTGGCCCGCAGGAGCGCTCGATGCTGTCGTTCACCAGAGTCATGGCCCCTAGCACTCGACCTCGGGCGCGGATCGGGACCGCGAAGAACGCAGAGGGTCGAGTCAGAACGAGATCAACTTCTTGCCCGAAGAGCTCCCTCAGAATCCTTTGATCAACTTCACAGCAAAGTTCAGACTGTCCGCTGTGGTAGACTCGCATACACATGCGTCGGGCCAGTCTGGCGACAGGAGATTGTGCATCCAGCTTGTTGAGCTTCGCCTGTTCCGTCGCGACACGATGTGCGACTGCAACGTCGTAAAGAGCGCCATCTTTATCCGCGATTTCGATGGCACAGAAATCCGCCAATCGTGGCACAAGCAGACCCGCTAGATTCTCGAAGGTCTCTTCGAAATCGAGTGAACCAGCGAGCACGTTGCTCGCTTCGGCGAGAAAGCCCAGACGCTCCTGTCGGGCTTCGGCTTCCGCGCGGGCGGCTTGCTCACGGAAGAAAACCGACCGCTCTTCGGCCTGACGTTTGATCTGTTCGGTCTTCTTATAGAGGTCGACGAAGACCGCGAGCTTGGCGCGAAGAATCTCCGGGACCACCGGGGTGAGGATGTAATCCACCGCGCCTAACGAGTAACCGCGCGAGACGTGGTTCTCGGTGTCGTTGACCGCGCTGATGAAGATGATGGGAGTCGTCTCGGATCGGGGCCGTTGCCGGATAAGCGCAGCGGTCTCGAACCCATCCATGCCTGGCATGTTCACGTCGAGAAGGATGACCGCGAAATCCTGGTGCAGAAGACAACGCAAGGCGTCGCGTCCGGAGGTTGCACGGACGAGATTCTGATCCAGGTCCGCGAGGATCGTTTCGTGCGCGAGGAGCTTGTCGGGACGATCGTCGACGATCAGGATGTTGACCTTTTCGTCCGCGGGTGCGGCCCCGGTGCTCTGGATTGGAAGCGCCATCAGCGGTGCAGCCAGTTGCGTAGGAGTGTGAGCAGGCGCTCGGTGTCGACTGGCTTGGCGATGTAGTCACTCGCGCCCGCATCGATGCACTTTTCGCGGTCGCCTTTCATGGCCTTGGCCGTGAGCGCGATGATCGGCAACTGTTCGAAGCCATACATTTTGCGGATCGCCTGCATCGTTTGATAACCATCCATCTCGGGCAGCATGATATCCATCAAGACGAGATCGACGCCGTCGGTCTTTCGCAGCGACGCAATCGCCGCCTGGCCGGTTTCGGCAGAGAGCACGTCCATCTTGTAGCGCTCCAGCATGCTCGTCATGGCAAAAATATTGCGGATATCGTCATCCACGATGAGGACCTTCTTGCCGGCGAGAACCGCATCGGGATCGTGCAATTTCTTCAGCATTGTGCGCTTCATCTCGGGTAGCTTGGAGACGTCCCGGTGCAGCCAAAGCGCCGTCTGATCGAAGAGTCGCTCCGGGCTGCGCACATCTTTCACGATCACCGTCTGCGCAACACGATTCAGCTTCTCTTCCTCTTCCGCGGACAAATCTTTGCCGGTATAAACAATGATCGGCAGCCGCGCGTGCTCCGTCCGGATCTTCTGGATCAGGTCGAAACCGGAGATGTCGGGCAACATCAGGTCAAGCACCACGCAATCGAATGGCTGACGGCTCAGCGCCTCCAATCCTTGCTCTGCGGTCGCTGCGTCGACAATATGCGCAGTCTCGTTCCCGATCAGTTCTCGAATGCTGTTACGTTGCGTTTCGTCGTCTTCGATCAGGAGCAATTCTTTCGCTGCGGTTTCTGCCATCTTGCGCACACGGCGGAGAAGATTCTCCACTCCCGCCTGGTCGACCGGTTTGGTCAGAAAATCGACGGCGCCATACTTGAGCGCGTTACGCGGCTCTTCGGCCACCGAAATGATGAAGACCGGAATGTGCCGCGTAGTCAGATCGGATTTCAGCCGCTCCAGCACCTTCCATCCATCCACGTCCGGGAGGCTGATATCGAGAGAGATCGCGGTGGGCGCGAACTCACGCGCAAGCGCCAGTGCAGATTGACCGCGTGGTGTCACGATTGCCTTGAATTCCTGCGCGTGGGCCAAATCGAGGCACCACTGCGCGAAGTTGTGATCATCTTCGATGATCAGAATCGACTGCTCGCCGGGGAGAATATTGCCACGGTCATCCGGAATGGAAACGTCCCCCGGCATGTCAGCCGATTCCGCGGGAGGCGGGTGAGGCAGCGTTGCGATAGCCGCAGCCGGCACTCTTTGCAGAACTGCCGGCGTGTAGGTCTCGGGGAGAAAGAGAGTGAACGTACTGCCGCGACCCTCTTCGCTCTCAATCTTAATTTCACCGCCGAGGAGCCGCGCGAGTTCACGGCTAATGGCAAGCCCCAATCCCGTGCCTCCGTATTTCCTGCTCGTGCTTCCATCCGCCTGGAGAAACGGCTCAAAAATCGTTCCCTGTTTATCGACTGGAATACCGATGCCGCTGTCACTCACCGAAAACGAGAGAACCGCCGACGCGCGATTCAACAAGATGCGATCGTCACTCCATCCTTCGGTCGCGCGCACGACGCGCAAATTAACGTATCCGCGTTCCGTGAACTTGAACGCATTCGACAACAGATTCTTCAAGACCTGATCGAGACGTTGCGCATCCGTTTCAATTGCGCGGGGCAAGGTGGGATCAATTTCGATGTTGAAACTCACGCCTTTGCCGTCGGCGACGTGACGGAATGTGCGCTCCATCGTCTGGCGCATTTCCTCGAAGCGGACTTCTCCGACGTCCACGCTCACAGTGCCTGATTCGATTTTCGAAAGATCGAGAATGTCGTTGATCAACTTCAACAGATCACGACCTGAGCCGCGAATCGTGCGCGCGAATTCCACTTGCTTGCCGGTGAGATTTCCCTCGGGGTTCGAGGAGAGTTGGTCGGCGAGAATGAGCAAGCTGTTGAGTGGCGTGCGTAGCTCGTGCGACATGTTGGCGAGAAACTCCGACTTGTATCGCGAGGTGAGCGAAAGCTGTTGCGCCTTGCCCTCGAGGGCCTGGCGGGCCTGCTCGACTTCGCGATTTTTGCGCTCGACTTCCTCGTTCTGCTCGAAGAGCTGCCGCGCCTTTTCTTCCAGCTCCTGGTTCGTCTGCTGCAACTCTTCCTGCCGGCTTTGCAACTCGCCCGCGAGGGATTGGGATTGCTTGAGCAGGTCTTCCGTGCGCGTGTTCGCTTCAATCGTGTTTAAAACGATGCCGATGCTTTCCGTCAGCTGATCCAAGAAAGCTTGGTGCGTCGGGCTAAACCGTTCGAAAGAGGACAACTCCATCACCGCTTTCACCTGGCCCTCGAAGACGATGGGGAGGACGACGATGTTCATCGGCTTCGATTCACCGAGGCCTGAGCTGATCTGCACATAATCCGACGGCAGGTTCGTTAGGAGAATGCGCTCCTTTTCCAGAGCCGCCTGCCCGACCAGACTTTCGCCAAGACGGAAGCGATTGTTGACGCCTTTGCGTTCGCGATACGCGTAGCTCGCCAGCAACTTCAGCTCCGGTTCCGTGACGCTCCCATCCATCATGTAGAACACGCCCTGCTGCGCCGAAACGACGGGCGCGAGCTCGGAGAGAATGAGCCGACCGACGGTGAGCAGATCTTTTTGCCCCTGTAGCATGCGGGTGAATTTCGCGAGATTCGTCTTGAGCCAATCCTGCTCGTCGTTCCGCAGCGTCGTGTCCTTCAAATTGCGGATCATTTCGTTGATGTTGTCTTTCACGAACGCGACCTCGCCGGCGGCATCGACCTGAATGGACCGCGTGAGATCTCCCTTCGTCACCGCCGTGGCGACGTCGGCAATTGCGCGCAACTGCGTCGTCAGATTCGCTGCCAGCTGGTTCACGTTATCGGTCAGATCGCGCCACGTCCCTGCTGCGCCCGGCACATGCGCCTGACCGCCGAGTTTTCCTTCCACGCCGACCTCGCGCGCGACCGTGGTCGTCTGATCAGCAAAGATGGCGAGCGTGTCGGTCATGCTGTTGATCGTGTCGGCCAGCTCCGCGATTTCGCCTTTCGTTTCCACGAGCAGCTTCTGCTTCAGGTCACCGTTCGCGACCGAGGTTACGACCTTCGCAATGCCGCGCACCTGATTCGTTAGGTTGCCGGCCATGAAATTCACGCTGTCGGTCAAATCCTTCCAGGTGCCGCCGACGCCCTTCACGATCGCTTGTCCGCCGAGCTTGCCTTCCGTGCCGACTTCTCGCGCCACGCGCGTCACTTCCGAGGCGAAGGAGTTCAATTGATCCACCATCGTGTTGACGGTGTTCTTCAACTCGAGAATCTCGCCTTTGACATCGACGGTGATCTTTTTGGATAGATCACCCGTGGCGACTGCCGTGGTGACGGCGGCAATGTTTCGCACTTGAGTCGTTAGGTTGCTGGCCATGAAATTGACCGAATCGGTCAGATCTTTCCACGTGCCCGAAACGCCTTCTACGCGCGCCTGCCCGCCGAGCGCTCCTTCCGATCCGACTTCGCGCGCCACGCGTGTCACTTCGGAGGCGAACGATCGCAACTGATCAACCATGGTGTTGATCGTGTCCTTGAGCTGCAGGATTTCCCCGCGCACATCGACCGTGATCTTTTTCGACAAATCGCCGTTCGCGACTGCGGTTGTGACTTCGGCGATGTTGCGGACCTGGCCGGTCAGATTGCCGGCCATGAAATTCACGCTGTCGGTCAAATCTTTCCACGTGCCCGCAACTCCCTCGACATCTGCCTGACCGCCGAGCTTCCCTTCCGTTCCGACTTCGCGTGCGACGCGCGTCACTTCCGCCGCAAAGGAACTAAGTTGATCGACCATCGTATTGATCGTGTCTTTCAGCTCGAGGATTTCACCCTTCACATCGACCGTGATCTTCTTTGAAAGATCACCGCGCGCCACGGCCGTCGTCACGTTGGCGATATTACGCACCTGACCAGTCAAATTGCCGGCCATGGAATTCACTGAGTCGGTCAAATCTTTCCAGGTGCCGGCCACGCCGCGCACGTCAGCCTGACCGCCAAGCTTTCCTTCGCTGCCGACCTCACGAGCAACGCGCGTCACTTCCGAGGCAAACGACCGGAGCTGGTCGACCATTGTGTTAATCGTGTCTTTCAGCTCCAAAATCTCTCCGCGCACATCAACGGTGATTTTTTTGGACAAATCGCCGTTCGCGACTGCGGTCGTGACCTCGGCGATGTTTCGCACCTGGCCGGTCAGGTTGCCGGCCATCGAATTCACGGAGTCGGTCAGATCCTTCCAAGTGCCGGCTACGCCGCGAACCTGCGCCTGTCCTCCAAGGCGACCTTCGGTGCCTACCTCGCGTGCCACGCGTGTGACCTCATCCGCGAATGAACTGAGCTGATCGACCATCGTGTTGATCGTGTCCTTCAACTCCAGAATTTCGCCTTTCACGTCGACGGTGATCTTCTTGGAAAGATCGCCGTTCGCGACCGCGGTGGTAACTTCAGCGATGTTGCGGACTTGACCGGTGAGATTGCCGGCCATGAAATTCACGCTGTCCGTGAGATCCTTCCAAGTTCCGGCGACGCCGCGCACATCGGCTTGCCCGCCAAGTTTTCCTTCGGTGCCGACCTCACGCGCGACACGCGTTACTTCCGCCGCGAACGAGCTGAGCTGATCAACCATCGTGTTGATCGTGTCTTTCAGCTCCAGAATTTCACCCTTTACATCGACCGTGATCTTCTTCGAGAGATCACCGCGCGCCACTGCCGTCGTCACGTCGGCGATATTCCGCACCTGACCGGTTAGATTACCGGCCATTGAATTGACCGAGTCGGTCAAATCCTTCCACGTGCCGGCCACGCCGCGCACTTCCGCCTGACCGCCGAGAATGCCTTCCGAACCCACTTCGCGCGCCACGCGAGTGACCTCAGACGCGAATGAGCCGAGCCGATCAACCAGAGTGTTGATCGTGTTCTTCATCTCGAGGATTTCACCTTTCACATCGACCGTGATCTTACGGGAGAGATCGCCGTTCGCGATGGCGGTGGTGACTTGAGCGATGTTGCGCACTTGGCCCGTCAGATTTCCGGCCATCATGTTCACGTTATCGGTCAGATCCTTCCACGTGCCGGCCACGCCTTGCACATCAGCTTGACCGCCCAGCTTCCCTTCCGAACCGACTTCGCGCGCCACGCGCGTCACCTCCGAGGCGAATGAGCGAAGCTGATCCACCATCGTATTGATCGTGTCCTTCAATTCGAGGATCTCGCCCTTTACATCGACGGTGATCTTCTTCGACAAATCTCCCGTCGCGACGGCGGTGGTGACCTCTGCAATGTTGCGCACCTGGCCAGTCAAGTTGCGGGCCATGAAATTCACGGAGTCGGTCAAATCCTTCCACGTGCCAGAGACACCTTCGACGCGCGCCTGCCCGCCAAGAATCCCTTCCGAACCGACTTCGCGCGCCACACGCGTTACTTCCGACGCGAAGGAGCGGAGCTGATCCACCATGACGTTGACGGTGTCCTTCAACTCCAAAAACTCGCCTTTGACATCGACGGTGATCTTCTTGGTTAGATCCCCGTTCGCGACTGCTGTCGTCACTGTGGCGATGTTGCGCACCTGCGCGGTCAGATTGCCCGCCATCAGGTTCACGTTTTCCGTCAAATCTTTCCAGGTTCCCGCGACGCCTTTGACCTTCGCCTGACCGCCCAGCTTGCCCTCCGTGCCGACTTCGCGCGCCACGCGCGTCACCTCCGAGGCGAACGCACCGAGCTGATCCACCATCGTGTTGACCGTCTTCGCAGTGCGCAAAAATTCGCCTTCAAGTGGCCGCCCTTCGATGTCGGTTTCCATCGTTTTCGACAGATCGCCTTTCGCCACCGCGCCGATCACGCGGGCCATTTCGCTCGTCGGCTGCACGAGGTCGCCGATGAGTGCATTGATGGAGCCAATCGAATCCGCCCACGACTTCGAGACATCGCCCAAGCTGGCGCGCTGCGAAATCCGGCCCTGTTTGCCGACGACCAAACTAATCCGCTCCAGTTCGTGCGACATCCGTTGGTTCGTTGTGATGACATCGTTGAACGTGTCGGCAATCTTGCCCGCGACACCTGTCCAATCGTCCGGCAGGCGCACGGAAAAATCGCCGCGCCTGAAGGCAGTCAGCGCGACGAGCAGTTGTTTTTGATCAATCAAATCTTCCTGCAGATGCGAGCCGTTAGGCTTTGCGACAAGGCGAACCGGAGAAGCGGATTTTTTCATGAGCGATTGATTCGTTTAGGAAGCTTTGGCAAGAATTGCACGTTCAAAGTGCGAGCGGAGGCGGCTGGATTCGGCACCGGTCATAGGGTGCAGGAGTTCCAGAAAGCAGGGTGCATACCGGCTGAAGGCTTCGTAAGCCGCCTGCACACCGGCCGCAGGTTTCGCATGCCAGGCCATATCGGCCCCCCCTGCCTTGGTAACTAGTACAAACTCTTAGCTTTTACCGTGTTTCGGAGCTTCGACTTGAAAGCACCGATGCTCGCGCCTGGACACCATCGTTTCGCTTGCTCTCGTTTCACGATGTTCGCCGTAGGACCTGCGAGGTCGCGCGGTCACAACGCCGACGATGCCGCGCCTCACACCCGAGACTAGTCAGCTTTTTGCCTAATTAGAATCTTTTGCGCTGATTGCTCAAGAGTTTGGCCGCCGCCACGGTCAGGGCGCCCATCACCACCGGATTGCCCATCGCCTTCACGAACCACGGCTTCTCCGCAACGGTTTGGCGAAGCGCCTCCGGTTGCTCTTTGCGCGCGTAATTCATCACCCGCGCAGCGTCGTCGTCACTCATCTGCTTGGGATCGGTCGTACCCAGCCCGAGCATGCTGGCGATCCCGGCGAGTCCGCCGCCCATCCCTGCCCCTCCAGCGGCTCCGCCCGAGAGCGCGCCCATTAAGCTGCCCAAAAGCCCCTGTCGCTCCTGCGGCGGCGCTTGCGCGACGGCGTTACGAGCCGCCTCATGAAACTGCTCGTCTGGCAGCTTGCCTAGATATTCGGTCGCTCCCTCGTGGTACGCTCGATTTTCAAACTGGCTGTCTTCTGGTTTGGTCGAAACAAATCGGTCGTGAAATTGAGCGGCTTGCTCGTCGTCCACGCTCCCGCCCCCGCTGAAGCGCTTCATGAAATCATCTACAGTGTCTGGCATAATGAATTTAGTATGGTTTTGAGTTAACTAACGGAATTTGCCTCCTCATTTCTCGGGCGTGTAAGTCATATCGCGAGTTTGGGAGTTGAGATGGGCGGTGCCGATCTTGCGCGGCGGACTCGAAGGAGCATACGCGATCACAGTCAGATCCTGGCCAGGGAATTCATGCGCCATCTGGGTCATCATCGAGCGCATCAATGCCGGGATCTTGTCCAACTGCACCCGGCGATCAAGCACGAGGCCGAGTTCATTTTGCTCATTGAGCAGGGCGCGATCGATCGTCGTCGCGCTTGGATCGGCCTGCCGGAGGCGGTTGAGGAAAGCCATCTGGCGCTGCCTGAGCTCGGACCCATTGGCGGGTTGCGCGGGACGCCTGTCTTGCATCGGACTATTCTCGGTGGAAGGCGACGGGGGCGCATCGCACCCCGCGACGGTGACCAGGCCGGCAATAAGGAGATTCCGCGATAGGGTCAAACCGGACATGAAACGAGAACGTGAACAGAATTTAAATCGGCGTTCTCGATACACGCGGTTGTAGAAGCGTGGCGTTTTCTATTTTTCGGGCCGCGCGCCCGCATCGCTGGTGCGACGTCCTCCTCAAAGGAACTAACAAGTCAAAAATAAATATGCGAACACCGTGCATGTTGCCCGCGATCTTTTGTCGGGATCCAAAACTGAAACAACAACCGTGCGGATTTGCCGGACACATTTGTCCGCTTCTCGCACCATAACTCACTTCATCGGAGGAAATTAAATGACGACTGGAATACGTGGCTGGGGAGATGCACTGATGACATCGCTGGCGGCCGCAATGGCCATGTTCCTTGCGGCGATCCCGAGGATAATCGGGTTTCTCGTGATCATCATAGTTGGATGGTTCATCGCCACTTTGATCGCCAAGGCAGTGGCGGCGTTGTTGCGCACGGTGCGCTTCAACGATCTGGCGCAGCGCTCCGGCTTTGCCGGTTTCGTTAGCGACATGGGGGTGAAGACTGATGCGTCAGGATTCCTCGCGCTCCTGGCCAAGTGGTTTGTTCGGTTGATTGTGCTGGTCGCGGCTTTCGATGCGCTGGGACTTCCCGCCGTGTCGGACGTTATGCGGCGGCTGCTGCTATGGCTGCCAAACCTGGTTGTCGGACTTGTCGTGCTGGTAATTGGGGGCCTCGCTGCCGGCGCTCTGGCCAAGTTAGTGCGGGTCCGCAGCGAAAGCCGGGTTTTCCAATCCCGAGCTGCTTGCCACGGTCGCGCGTGTGGCGGTCTGGGCGTTCGCGATCGTGGTTGCGGTGAACCAGATAGGCATTGCAGCCGCTCTCGTGAATACGCTTCTGGCGGCCACATTTGGCGCAGTAGCTCTCGCGCTCGGCCTGGCCTTCGGCCTCGGCGGACGCGAGACGGCTGGGCAAATCGTGGACAACTGGTATAGCGCAAGCCAGCAGGCGGCGCCGAAGCTGAAAAGAGCGGCCCAGGACATCAAGGAGCAGGCGCAGGAGAAAGGGCGAAGCTAGTCTTCGCGGGATGGAAATCCCGCGCTGCCTGCCTTGGTAGGCGAGCTCGGGTCGCCGGCGCTTTGCCCCCGAGGGCCGGCATAGCACGACCGCGATCCAAAAACTAAGCGGGTCGTTAGGCGGCGAGGGTGAAGTCCGCGGGGCGATCCGGCAGCGAACGCCTGCGAGCTTTCCGCGCGCTCGCCCGGAGACGGTCGATTCCTTGTGCCAGAGCGCACTGCATTGAGCGCACGGAATAGTTTTCTTCACTGGCCGGAAAGCAGCCGAGCGTCGCGCCATAGACGACGCGCGCGTTCGCCGGATAAGCTGGCACCATCCGACCGCGGGAATCCAGGGCGGCATAACTTTGCACCCACTCCGCCGAGTCGCTCAGGAAAGCCGAAGGCAGATGTCGATCGATAAAATCGCGCGCCGGCGTTCCGTGCCAGAGATCGTGCACGAAAACCGCCGAAGGCTTGCCGGTGCGCAGCAGACGCAGGCCAAGCTTCAAGGCGCGAAAATCCTTCGGTCCATCGATGAGGACCACATCGCCAGCGCGCAGAAGCTCCGGCAGAAGCCGGCGCGAATCTCCGAAGCGGCACTCCACATTGCGCTGATCCTTCAGCCGCTCCGCCGCGATCGCCACGTCCGGCGAAGTCGGGTCTGATTCGATGCTGATGATGCTCGCCGCGGGGAAAAGCGCTGAGAGCACAAGTGTGCTTTGCGCCCGCGCCCGCCCAGACTCGATGATGCGCTTCGGCCCTAAATCAGCGATCGCGGCGTAGAGAAAAAACATCTCGCTAAGGCGAATGCCTTTCTCCTCCTTGGAAAGGCGGGCGGTGCGCTCCGCAAAAGTGCGAAGGTGCCGGGGCGCGTCCGCTAAAAGCTGGCCCAGACTAATTTGAGTGCTCGCGTCCATATGGGTGAGGCACCGTTAGGCAAGATTGTAGCGGCTGTCTCAGCCGCGAGGATTCAAATTGGCGTGAGCCAGTCGGGAGACCCGCGCTACATCACCATTCCCCCATCGACCGTGAGCACCTGGCCGGTGATGTATTTCGCTTCGGGCGCAGCGAGGAAGGCGACGGCCGCCGCGATGTCCTCGCCTTCGCCGAATTTGCCTAACGGAATCTTGCCCAGGATAGCTTCTTTAATCTGGTCTGGAAGCGCATCGGTCATGTCCGTAACGATGAAGCCGGGCGCGATCGCGTTCACCGTGATCGCGCGGCTGGCGAGCTCGCGTGCGAGCGATTTCGTTAGGCCAATGAGCCCCGCTTTGCTTGCCGCGTAATTGGCCTGGCCGGCGTTTCCCGTCAGGCCGCTGATCGAGCTGATGTTGATGATGCGCCCGCTACGCTGCTTGATCATCGAGCGCATGACCGCCTGGATGAAGCTGAAGGCGCCGGTTAGATTGGTGTCGATAACGGTTTCCCAATCGCCGAGCGACATGCGCATGCTCAAGCCGTCGCGCGTAACGCCGGCGTTGTTCACGAGGATGTCGACGCGCCCGAAATCCTCCAGAATCCGTGTGGTCGTTTCCTTTACCGCAGCGTGGTCGGCGATGTCGACCGCGTACGCTATGGCGGCTTCGGCGCGGGTGCCGTTGATCTCAGTGGCGGTGCGGCGCGCGTTGGATTCGCTCCGGCTCACGGAAGCGACGCGCGCGCCCTCGCGGGCGAGCCGCAGCGCGATGGCGTGTCCAATTCCCCGGCCGGCGCCGGTGACGATCGCCACTTGATTTTCAAACCTCATTAAGCGCCATCTTGAAGGCAGAGGATAAGCGCTGTCAATCTGTAGAGGCTTCGCTCCGCAAACGGCGGGGAACGGGTGATTTTTGCCTAACGACGATGAGTGATACGCGCGAGCCGACAAAAGAGATGAAGCGACTGAAAGGCAGGCGCAGATTTGCCGCCATGGATTCCAACCACCTGCAAGAGGACCTGTGCGTCCACCTCTTCACAGTCTCAGCCGGGATGGTGGGGGTTTGCCTGACCGTTATCGGCCTTATCCGAGTCGTGATCACGGTCGGAAAAATCGACACCCTGGCGGATGATCTGCTCGCAGCTGACGCGCTGTTGTTTCTGCTCTCATGCTTTACGGCTTACTGGGCCATGCGGTCCCGGCTAAAAAAAACAGATGCGGCGGTTGGAGCGCGTCGCCGATGCGATTTTTTTACTCGCCATCCTGCTGATGACGGTGATTTGCGGATACATCACTTTCGCCGTTGCCGTGCCCACTCGTTAGGCGTGAATTGGCCGCTGCAGGGGCAATCGTAAATTACGCTTCGTTGTGACGGGCGCTGGCGGAGTCACCGAGGCGACTGAGCCAGCCGGGAATTTTTTGCTCCGCACGCGCTTCCTGGCCCGACTTCGATTCGTCGCCCGCCGCACCGACGGGCGACGGCAGGAGGCGGTTGGCCAGCTTCATAATCTCGCCCGTTAGGCTGGGAAAGAGTGCGTTGCCGATGATGCCGATGCGCGCGTGCAGACCGATGACGAGGGACGACTGGCCGCGACGGCAGGCGGCGACGATTTGTGCCGCGGCGCGCTCGGCCTCGACCGCTGCGAAGGGGAGCGTGGCCGAAAGCGAGAACCAGGTGTATTCCGCGCCCTGATTCCCTTTGAACTTCGCGTTCACGTGGGAGCCGGTGCGCATCAGACCCGGCGTGACGGTGGTGACGCGGATGCCATCGCGCGCCAGCTCGGCGCGGAACGCATCCGAGAGTCCGACGAGGGCGAACTTGCTCGCGCTGTAAGGCGCCATATGCGGGACGGCGATTTTGCCACCGATCGACGCGATATTGACGATGCGGCCGCCGCCCGCGCGTCGCATGTGGGGGACGACCTGCTGAATCAGATTGAACGGCGCCCATAAGTGCAGCTGCATCGATTTTTCAAAGTCGTCCGGCCGCATGTGTTCGAGCGGGCCGACCTGCATGATGCCGGCGTTGTTGATCAAGACGTCGATCGTACCGTAACGATCGACCGCGGTCTGGATCGCGCCTAACGACTGCTCGCGGTCGAGCAGGTCGCAGGGCACGCCGATGGCTTCGCCGCCCAATTGGCGGAGCTCGGCGCAGGCGCGGTTGAGTTCATCTTCGTCGCGCGCGAGGAGTGCGAGGCGCCCCCCTTGCGCGGCGATCTGGCGTGCAATCGTTAGGCCGAGGCCGCGCGATCCGCCGGTGATGAGGACAGACTTTCCTGAGAAAGAAAAATCGCTTCGGGCCAGCCGTGAGACGGCCCAGGTCCCGAATCCGATGCCGCCGAGGGTAAGAAGAAAAGCGCGCTTCATAGCCGACTATACATCGCGTTGGGTACTAAACGCGACGGCGCTAAACAGTGGCGCGGGCGGGCGCGACGGGCGGAACTTTGTCGGTGGATGGCTTGCGGAAACCAAGCGCAAGAAGGAAGGCGACAAGCAGGATCGCGGCGCTCGTGAAAAGCGGCGTGCGCGCATAACGAGCCACTGGAAAACCGAGATCGAACATGAGCAACCAGCCGCCGAGGAGCGGTCCGACGAGACGACCGACGCTCCCTGCCGCTTGCATCAGGCCAAGGGCGCGGCCCTGCCAGCTGCGATCGATCATTTGCGAAGCGAGACCATTGAGGGTCGGATTGACAAGGCCATTGGCGATGGCGATCGCGCCGCAAACCAACAGCAGCATTACCAACGTGTGAACGAGCGGCAGCAGCACCATCGCCAGCGCGAGGAAAAGCAACCCGGTGCGGGCGAGCGCGGTTTCGCCGAATATTTTCACGAGCCGACCGATCAATCCGCCCTGCAGGATGACGCTGATGATGCCTATGAAGCCGAACAAATAACCGGTCTGGCGCGCGTCGTAGCCGAAACGCTTTTCCGTGAACAAGGCAAAGAGCGTCGTCATGATGGCGAAGCCGGTGATCGTAAAAAAATAAGTGACGACGATCGTGCCGAAGAGACGTGCGTGCCCGTGCTGAAAGACCTCTCCCAGCCGGGTGCGCTCGTGTGGTCGTGAGCGGTATTCTTTGGAAAGGCTTTCCGGAAGGATGAAGTAGAGCAGAAGGACATTGAGCGCGGCGAGCGCAGCCGCGAAATAAAAGGGCGCGCCGTAGGAAATGCGGCTGAGGATTCCGCCGATCATCGGACCAAAGGTGAAGCCAAGACCAAAAGCGGCGCCGATCAAACCCATCGAGCGCGATCGATTTTCCGGCGTACTGACGTCGGCGATATAAGCCTGCGCGGTGGAGATGTTCCCGCCGGTAGCGCCATCGATGATGCGGGCAAGGAAGAGGAGCGAGAGCGACGAAGCCCAGCCCATAACGAGAAATCCGAGGGCGGTGCCGGCCAGACTAACGATCAAGACTGGACGCCGTCCGACGCGATCGGAGAGGCGGCCTAACAATGGGGTAAAAATGATCTGCATCCCGGAATAAATGCCGGTGAGCCAGCCGATCTGGAGCGGCGTGGCGTGAAAGTGCTCGGCATAGAGCGGCAGCACCGGGATGACGATGCCGAAGCCCACCATATCGATGAAGACGGTGAAGAAGATGACGAAGAGCGGGGACATGGGGAAGTGATGAGTGACGAGTGTTCAGTGGACGGTGGCAAGTAACAACTCGTCACTCATCACCCATCACTCGTCACTACTCTTCATCCGTGCTTGCGATTGAAGCGCGCCACTTCGCGCGCGGTCTCGCGATCGGTCGCACGCTTTTTCAAATCGAGCCGCTTGTCACGTGCTTCCTTGCCTTGGGCGACGCCGATCTCGGCTTTGATCCGGCCGTTTTTCCAATAGAGCTTGAGGATGACGAGGGTGCGGCCTGCGATGTTCGTAAGGCCGTAGAGCTTGTCGATCTCGCGCCGGTGCAGGAGCAGCTTGCGCACGCGCTTGGAGACAGGCACTTCATGGCTCGCGCGCTCGTACGGCTGGATGTCGGCGCCGTAGAGGAAGGCCTCGCCTTTTTCGATGCGCGCAAAGGCGTCGCCGATATTAGCTTTGCCGGCGCGGATCGATTTAACCTCGCTCCCCTTCAACTCCACCCCGGCCTCGAAGCGTTCGAGGATGTGGAAATCGCGCAGGGCTTTGCGATTGAGAATGGTCTCAGCGGGCATGAGTGGCGCGGCCCGGGACGCAAAGAAATGTTACGCCTCCGCGGGCGTTTCCTTCACCTCTTCGTAGGTGAGCTTGCCGGCGATGATCTCATGCAAAGCGATGTCGGTGAGTGAAGACTTGATGGTGGCTTCGACGAGCGGACGATGGCCGAGGCCGAGTTGCCGGACGCGCTTGGAGACGACGTTGATCAGAAGCTGCTGGTTGGGGATCACTTTGGTGGCTTCTAGCAGGAGTTGGGCAGTCATATTTCTCAGTGAACGAAAGGCGCCGGCGGTGCCCGAGGGAAATTGCAGGACGACGGCGGCGCTGTTCGTTAGGCTGGAAGGGGCGGAAAGAGGAGCAAGCATCGTCGCGGAAAAGCGGATTCGGATAATCCCCGCCGCAGCCGGGATGTCAACGGTTTTGTTGGTGCGCTGGAACTCACTTGCGACCGCTGCGGAAGTGCGCGAAATAGGGCGGGCCGGCGCGATGGCAACCATCACGCTGCGCGGACTTCGGGCTGTGGCTCAGCTTGGTAGAGCGCCTGCCTCGGGTGCAGGAGGTCCAGGGTTCAAATCCCTGCAGCCCGATTTTATTCCGGCTTCGCCTGATGAAGGATTCCGTTCTCACCACGATCGCGATCACCGGCTTCGGGATCGCCTTTTTTCACGCGGCCATTCCGACCCATTGGCTCCCTTTTGTGCTGACCTCGCGAGCGCAACGCTGGAGCCGGCCGAAGACGCTCGGGATCACTGCGCTGGCCGGGAGCGGGCATGTGCTTTTCACGGCGGCGCTTGGGTTAATCGTGGCCTGGCTGGGGATCGTGCTGAGTGATCGGATAGGGATCTGGTTCCCGCGCATCGCCGGCGGGGCGCTGCTGCTCTTCGGGCTCTTTTATGTTTACCGGCAGCTGGCCGGATATACCCACACCCATCTGCATTTGTTAGGGAACGATCACGAGCAGGCACACGAGCAGGAGAACACGGTGAGGCGCGCACCTTCGGATTTTGCGGCGATTACCAGTCTGCTCGGGCTTCTCACTTTTTCGCCATGCGAGGCGTTCATCCCGGTCTATGTCTCGGGAGTTCGCTATGGCTGGCGCGGCTTTGCTTTGCTCACGCTGATTCTTTCCGTGGCGACGGTCGCGGGCATGCTCGCTTTCACCTGGCTCGCACTAACCGGGATCGAGCAGATCAAGCTGCGCTCATTCGAGAAATACGAAAGCGGCGTCATGGGCGCGCTCTTGTGCCTCGTCGGGATTCTCATCATTGTCTTCGAGAAATGACGAAAGCTCTTCAGACCGGCGACACCGCGCCGGCGTTCACGGCCACCGCCGTTGGCGGAAAATACGGCGACGGCGAAACAGTCACTCTCGAACGACTGCTCGGCCACCCGGTCGTGCTCTACTTTTATCCGAAGGACGATACGCCCGGATGCACCACGCAAGCCTGCGGATTACGCGACGCCTGGAGCGATTTCGATGGACGCGCGGAATTGTTCGGAGTGAGCGTGGATTCCGGAGAGAGCCACCAGAAGTTCATCTCGAAATACCAGTTGCCCTTCCCGCTCCTCTCCGACCCGGAGAAAAAGATCGTGACCGATTATGGCGTCTGGATGGAGAAAAAAATGTATGGCAAAAAGTACATGGGCGCCGAACGGACGACCTTTGTGATCGACGCGCGCGGTCGCATTGCGGCTATTCTGCGGAAGGTGAAACCCGAGGAACACGTCGGGCAATTGCGCGCTGCCCTGGCCCCAGCGAAATGAGTTGCCAAGCGCACCGTTCAATTTACCTTCGCTCCTCTGTGACCG
>JACDGM010000075.1 GCA_013815325.1 Chthoniobacterales bacterium | reverse complement strand
GAGCATTGTTACTCGTCGGTGCATGAGTGGCTGCCGGCGGCGCAACCGCTCTTGCGCTGCGATCGTTGGCGGTAGGGAGGGACGAAGCAGAGCTTCGAAGACAGGTGCGTTCCCAAGCTGGAGCTTGCGAACGAGGGATACGGTTGTCATCGGCGGTGCTCGTAGTGTCGGCGATCATCGGACTGATTCTGTAACTGGGCTTGCAGGACCGCCGAGCTTTGTAGCATGCTCGTTCACTGGAATGAAATATGGAATTTCTTCGGTGGTTGTTGCGGCCTTGGTTTTGCTGAGCCCAATAGCCTCCGCAACTCCGCCCGCACAGCCGCCACGGGTCGGGATCGATACGACCTTTGGGGATCGTTTCCACGAAGCGGTGTCCGCGTTGCGCCTCAAGCATTATCAGGATGCGATCGCGAAGGCTAATGTCGCGCTGGCCATGCAACCGGACGATACGAATGCGGCGCTCCTCTTCATCGTCCGGGGCACGGCCTACTTTTGGCTGAAGGAGGAAGCGGGGGCGTGGGCTGACCTCAAAGCCGCGAGCCAGCGCGATCCGAAGATAAAGAATGCCCGAGATAAGTTGGGCTGGCTGAATTATAGGCGGGGAAATTACCAGGATGCGGTGGCCGACTTCACGGCGTTCCTGCCGGGGGCGAAGGACCCGGGTTATATCTATTATCAGCGGGCCGAGGCGTACAAGAAACTCGGACAGTCCGAGCTTGTCCGGCGCGATTTCCTAAGGGTGACGCAGGCGCCGGTGTTGCAAGCGATGGGGTACGCCGAACGGGGCGTGGCTTTTGGCGAAGTGGGAGACTATCGCAGCGCAGAGCGCGATTTCGCAAAGGCAAAGCGCATGGACTCCTCTGATGCCCACACTTTAAACACGGTGGCGTGGTTCCACTCGACGGCTCCGCTCGCGGCCTCTCGCAATGGCAGAGCAGCGGTGCAGGACGCCACGAAGGCGTGCCGATATTCGAAATGGAAAAACCCGGATTTCATCGACACGCTAGCCGCTGCCTATGCGGAGACGGCTAACTTCGGCGATGCGGTCGCCTACGAGAAGCAGGCAATCGCTTTGGAAACCAACCTAAAGGAACGAAAGGGTCTGCAAGAACACCTGGCGCTCTTTGAGAAGGGCAGACCGGTGCGGGAGGATCCGACGATCAAGTGAGACGTGCGTTTACGCGAGTGAGAAAATTGCTTTTAGGGCTGGTGATTCTGGAAGGCTTGCTGGCCGCGCCCTTCCTCGTCGCAAACACAGAGGTGTTTACCTCAGATGAACTCTGGAAGCTCTTCGATAAAAGGATGGTGCCTCTCTATCCTTACGAGGCGCGCCGCGCTCATGCGCAAGGCACAGGGTTATACCGCATGTATATCAACCCCGATGGGAGCGTGCGCGCGGTCGGAGTGATGAAGAGCGCCGGAAACAAGAGTCTCGACCTGGCCGCCGCTGGTGGTTTGGGCCATTGCCACGCGAAGCCCCGGGGCCATCCCCTCGAGATTGACATGCCGGTCACGTTCACTCTTGCACCCCGCCCGCGCCGGTAAAAACCAAGGCCACAGCAAAACTTCTCGCCAAGCTGCGACCTCGCGGCTAAATAAGCGCGCGCATGGCTGCAAACTCTCAACCCGTCTCCGTCGTCACGGGCGGCGCTGGTTTTCTTGGCTCGCATCTGACCGATCGGCTCCTCGCCGAAGGCCATCGCGTGATCGCGATCGATAATCTCATCACCGGTCACCTGACGAATATCGAGCATCTCGCGGGTAACGAGAATTACCGCTTCATCAAGCAGGATGTGACGCGGTATTTGTTTGTCCCGGATGAGATCGACTATGTCTTTCATTTCGCGTCGCCCGCCAGCCCGATCGATTATCTGGAACTGCCTATCCCGACGCTGAAGGTGGGCGCGCTCGGGACGCATAACACCCTCGGCCTGGCGAAGGCGAAGAAGGCGACCTTTCTCCTCGCCTCCACCTCTGAGTGTTATGGCGATCCGCTCGTCCATCCGCAGAAGGAAGATTACTGGGGGAACGTGAATCCGATCGGGCCGCGCGGAGTCTACGACGAGGCGAAACGTTTCGCGGAGGCGATGACGATGGCTTACCACCGCTATCACGGGATGGATACAAAGATCGTCCGCATCTTTAACACCTATGGTCCGCGGATGCGTCTGCGCGACGGGCGTGTGGTGCCGGCGTTCATCGGACAGGCGCTCGGCGGGACGCCCCTAACGATCTTCGGCGACGGCTCGCAGACGCGTTCGTTTTGTTATGTCTCCGATTTGATCGATGGGATTTTTCGCCTTTCGCAATCGGATTTCCACGAACCGGTGAATATCGGAAATCCGAGAGAGATGACGATCAAGCAATTCGCGCAGGAAATAATCCGCATCACCGGCACGCAATCGGGAATCGAGTACAAGCCGCTCCCGGTGGATGACCCGAAGGTGCGCCAGCCGGACATCGGCCGCGCGCGCCAGATCTTGCAGTGGGAGCCGAAGGTGCAGTTCGAGGAGGGAATTACGACGACGATCGATTACTTCCAGAAATGGCTCGCGCGCGCCAATCACCCTTAGCGAATTTGTCGAGCAAGCGCTCCTGCTTGCCGTGGAGGAGAGTTGTCATGCTGAGCGCGACGAAGAATCGCTGACGAGCAATTTTTATCGGCCGCTAGGTCGTTCTTTATCGGGCTTGCAATCCGCCGCGCTCTTTCGATATAAGGCGGAGAGAACAAGTCGGATCTGCCGCTAAGAAGGAGCAGCATGAAAAAAAACAAATTTAACCATATTCGCGGGGCTGGTGTCGTTCGTCTGTCTGGTTACCATCCAAACCAGCCGCTCGGAGAGCGCTATCTGGAGCCTTAGCAGAACCAGCGGCGACTGGAATACCGCGGCTAACTGGACGCCCGCAACTGTTCCTAATGGGTTCTCGGATGCGGCAACCTTCGGCTTTTCGAATCTCCATGATATATCCATTGAGGGCTTTGTCATCGTTAGACAAATTACATTCACGCCGGCCGCGACGACTGCCTACACGATCACGATTCAACCGACGACGTTGATGTTTAACAATATCCTGACCATCAGGGGCAACGGGATTGCTAATAACTCGGGTGTTACTCAGAATTTTGTCGCTAAAGGTAACGCCCTTGGATATTACGGCAGTATTACTTTCGGGGATAGCGCCACAGCCGGAAGCGAGACGGCTTTTACCACTTTTGGCGCAGCTGTCGCTGGCGAGGGTGGGTTCGGCGGGTTTGTGACGTTTGAGAGCACCACGTCAGCCGCCGATGGTTCTTTCACTAATAATGGCGGGTTAGTGGCCGGGGGGCGGGGCGGGGCGGGGAAACAGATTTCGTCGATGCATCTGCCGCCGGCAATTCCACCTTGATAGCCAATGGTGGCGACGCTGGGATGAGCGGAGGCACGGTTGGCTTCTTTGAGACTTCCACCGGTGGCACTGCCCGGGTGGAGCTCTTCGGTAATGGCAATCTCGATCTGAGCGGACACGATCTTCCGGGTATGACGATCGGCTCTCTCGAAGGAGACGGCGACGCCTTACTCGGAGATAACAACCTTGCTGTGGGAAGCAATAACCTAAAGACCACCTTTAGCGGAGCGATTCAAGACGGGGGATATCTCGGCGGGACCGGCGGCGCACTCACCAAAATCGGGATTGGTAACTTGACGCTCTCCGGTAGTAACACCTATACCGGGGGCACAACCATTAGCACCGGCACGCTCTTCATTGCGAATCGGCGTGGCTCCGGCACGGGCAACGGCCCGGTCCAAATCAACGCCGGGAAGCTCGGCGGCACGGGCAAGATAGCGGGCGACGTGAGGGTCGGCGATGGCAGCCCTCCAGAAGCGTACCTGACCCCGGGAATAGCCGCGGCTCGTCCGGCTTTTTTACGATTCGAAGTGCGCTAACCTTCCAAGCCGATGGAACTCTCCACTTCGGATATAAGAGTAGCAATGCGACCGCAGATAAGGTTGTCGCGCACGGCGTGACCATTAACACTGGCGCTCTCTTGTTCTTTGGCCCGATCGACGCCGGCACACTCACAGTCGGCACCGTGTTTACGGTGATCGACAACACCGCGGCGACGCGGATCGGCGGCACCTTTAGTAACATCGCCGACGGCGGGACAGTCACGGTCGGCAGTTCTCACGCTCACGGTCGTACCGTAACACAGGCTTCCAGTCTGTCTCGGGCGCGGCTTGCAGCCCGGAGCGAACAGCCGGGCGGACAAGAGTGACGTTTGCTTCCACATCCCCGCTATCTTCGCGAGCGGTAATGCCAACGCGGCGCCGATGCGCTCAGGGCAACAATCCGCTGGCTGCACCGGGCGTTTACCGATCTGCGCTTTGACGGTGGGGGACAGACCGCGCCGCCTAACGAGTCCCGAAGCCGCCATTGGAATTTCTTTCGACGGCGAGATCGTTGCCTCGCCTCAGGATTGCGCGTTTCGAAACCGCTCGCATTCTCGGCCGATCTTATTTTAATTCCCTCGATGAAAGGGAGACGCTTGTTCGCCGCGGTTTTTTTTGCGGCCAGCGCCCTCGTCTCCGCGCAAGCGCCTCACGCGAGCGATTTCCAAATCACGAGAATCATTCGCAACCTGATCGCGACGCCGGAGTTCAACTACAGCGGCGGGGAAACTTTCCGCACAAATGAGCGCGACCGCTGGCTCTCACTGGAGGTCGAGTTCACGGCGCAGCCGGAATTCACCGACGAAGCGACTTTCAAGTATTACATCCTGCTTGGTGGTAAGCTGCTCACCGGGGAAGTGACGCACGTGAACATCCTCGCTGGAAAAGAGCTGCATTCCGCGATGTATGTGCCGCCGCGCGCCCTCGCGCACATCATGGGCAATCGCGCGTTCACGGCTAATTCCGTGCAAAATGTCGCGGTGCAATTGCTCGTGAAAGGGGAAGTGAAAGATGAGCTCAGCCTGGTGCGCGCGCGCCCGCAATGGTTCAGCGCGCTGCCGGCGATGAGCGGTTTCGTCTTGAACAAAAACGAGACGCCGTTCGCGCCGCTCTACTGGGATCACTACGAGCAGATCAAGCCGGCGGGCGCGCGCTGATCGCACTCCATGCCCGCTCCCTCCCGCATCGTTAGTCTCAATCTCGGTTCGCAGTCGTTAGGCCTGGCCACTTTCCATTCTCAGCCGCATGGAGGATTGATCCTGACCGGCTACCGCCAGGGCGAGATCCTGACCGATCCCGCAGCCGAAGGCGATCGGCCAACGCAGATCACCGAATCGGTCCGCGGCATGATGAGCGACCTTGGAATTAAGGGCGGCGCGGTCGCGTACGCCGTTGCGGGACAATCGGTCTTCGCGCGCTTCGTCAAGCTGCCTTCGGTGGACGAGGAAAAGATCGATCGCATCATCACATTCGAGGCGCAGCAGAATGTGCCGTTCGCGCTCGAAGGAGTCGTCTGGGATTATCAGTTCGTCGGCTCCGATGCTGAGAAGCAGATCGAAGTGGTGTTGGTCGCAATAAAATCCGAGCTGCTCGAAGCGATGAACGGCGCGGTCGAGGCGGCTGGTCTGGAGACCACGCTGGTGGATGTGGCGACGATGGCGCTCTACAACGCGTTTCGTTTCAACTACAGCGAGCTGACCGGCTGTTCGTTGCTCGTGGATATCGGTGCGCGCACCACCAACCTCCTCTTCGTCGAGCCGGGGAATGTTTTCAGCCGGAGCGTGCCGATCGGCGGCAGCTCGATCACATCCGCGATCGCGAAGGAATTCCAGGAGCCGTACGCCGCCGCGGAAAAACGTAAGACCAGGGATGGATTCGTTAGTCTGGGCGGGACTTACGCGGACGCTTCCGATCCCGACGTGGCCCGCGTCTCGAAGCTGATCCGCCATACCATGACCCGGCTGCATGCGGAGCTGGCGCGCTCGATCAGCTTCTTTCGCTCGCAACAACAGGGAGGTCAGCCGCAGCGCATTTTCTTGTGCGGGGGATCGGCCACGACGCCCTACATGCGCGAGTTTTTCCACGAAAAACTCCAGCTCCCGATCGAGTTCTTCAATCCCCTGCGCAATGTCGCGCTCGCGGGCAACATCGCGCTCGAGGACGTCGCGCACTCGGCGCACTCGTTAGGCGAACTGGTCGGGCTCGCCCTCCGCAGCACCCTGACCTGTCCGATGGAGTTGAACCTCCGCCCGCCTAACGTGGTGCGGCGGCAACGCCTCGCGCAGCGGCGTCCGTTTTTGCTTTTGGCCGCGGCCTGTTTTCTCCTCGGGCTCTGCGGGTGGGGATTTTATTTTATGCGTTCGGCCCGAATCGAAGCGGCGGCAAGCGACCAGTTACAGATGGAAGTCGATCGCATGCACGGAATGGAAAACCAGCTCGCCAAAGTGCGCCAGGAGATCGTGGCGCTCGACGCCGTGGCCACGCCATTGCTCACAGCGATCAATGCCCGCGGCGGCTGGCTGCTGATTCTCGACGATCTGAACGCGCGGCTCCCCACGGAAAACATTTGGATCACGGAACTGGCGCCGACCTCCGGCGGTCAGGTCCTGGGGGAGACCGGGCCGGGAGCATCCGCGCCGCCGACGCCACAGGGGAGGGGACCCGCGGCCGCGGCGTCGAGCCGTCCGGCGATCGACGGCGTGTTCGTTAGGGGGCTTTATCTTTCCAACCCGAAACAGCAGGAGATCGTGGTGGACTATTTCCGCAACCTCCTCGATTCGCCGATCTTCGAAGTCGACGCGAACGACCAGTCGCAGGTGATCAAGCCGAGCACGCCGACGAACTCCGAGTGGGCCTATCCTTATGAGCTGCGCTTGAAGCTGCGCGAACCGCTCTACCTGCCATGATCTGGTTCCGGCAAAACAAGCTTCTCGGCAGCTTCCTTATCGCGTTCGCGCTCGGCACGCTTCTCGCCGGCGCTTTTCTTTTTTACGAAAAAGGTGCG
This sequence comes from Chthoniobacterales bacterium, assembly GCA_013815325.1. Classification (GTDB taxonomy): domain Bacteria; phylum Verrucomicrobiota; class Verrucomicrobiia; order Chthoniobacterales; family UBA10450; genus Palsa-1392. Next base: position 14,818 of record JACDGM010000075.1, on the reverse strand, counting down.
GCCGACGCAGAGCAGACCCGTCTCGAGACAACCCTGAATGAGCTGAACCGCCTGCGCAGCAGCAAACCATTTCCAGACACGGCGAATCTGCAAAAAACCAAAGTGCAGGCGGTCAACTACCACGCTTCGTTAGGCGCGCTCGAGAGCGAACTGAAGGCCAGGACACTGCCGCTCGTGCCGCTCCAGCCTAACGAATTCCAGACCCAGCTGCGCGACGCGGTCGTTGCGCTCACGGAGAACGCTGCGGCGAACAAGATAAAGCTGCCGGCGAATTTTTATCTCGGCTTCGACGAATACGCGACGTCGCTCCCGAACAGCACTGCGGCGCCGCTCCTGGGCCAGGAATTGCACGCCATCACCATGCTCGCCGGCTGGATCGTTGACGCGCGGGTCGATGCCCTCACCAGTTTCATGCGCGCGCCCTTGCCCGAGGAAAAGCCGGGCGCTTCGCTTGCTCCCGCGCAGAAGCGCGGCGCCCGGCCCTCCAAAGGGTCGGCCGGTGCTGCGGTTCACTCTCTGCTCGCGGCGCGCGCTGTCGATATTGCTTTCTCCGCCAGCCCGGCTGCAGTGCGCAAGGTTTTGAATCAGGTCGCGACCGCGAAGGAGCAGTTGTTCATCATCCGCGTTTTAAATGTAAAAAACCAGGTGGACAAGGGGCCGCCCCGGGGAGTCGCGCCTGCTTCGGAGGCCGCTCCTCCCCCGCCCGCGGGAGCGACTCCCGGCCGGAGCGGCGCAACCACTCCGGCGCCGGCGATTCACTTTATCGTGGGCGGCGAGCATCTCGACCTGACGGCGAAGATCGAGATCATCAGTTTGAATGCGGAGAAGGAGGTTCGTTAGGCATGGACTGGGTCCGGACCAATTACGAGCGAGCCGCGGTCCTCGCCGCGGCGCTTTTTCTGCTCATCTGCGCGCTCCTCATTTTCATCGGCGCAGGCAGCTTCGACGAGAAATTCAGCGGTCTGCACAACGCGCCGGCGCCGAATAACGAAATCCCCAATGGACGCGCGCTTGAGCTCGCCGAGGCGATGCACAAGTTGCAAACGCCGCCGCAGTGGACCTTCAGCGGACGCTCCGGATTATTTGTCCCGGAAAAGCATTTCATCGGCGAGGACGGCCAGCCGGCGACGCTCCAGCACACGCTCCTCCACCCGCCCGTGCCTAACGAGTGGCTCGAGGAATATGGCCTGCCCATCACCGAAGGCGATGTCCTGACCCAGGATGCGGACGGCGACGGCTTCAGCAATTTCGACGAATGGAGCGGCCACTCCCATCCGACGGAGAAGGACTCGCACCCGCCTTACACTTTCATGCTCAAGCTAAAGTCCTTTGCCCAGGAACAGTTCCCGCTCGTTTTCTCTTCTTCGATCGGCGACACCTACGCGATCAACAACATCAATCCGAAGATCCCAACGCAATTTCTGAAAGTCGGCGACCTCGTCGCGGGCACCAAATTCAAGATTACCGGCTACAGCGAAAAATACGAGGCCGACCAATACGGCACGCGCATGGACGTCTCTGAGTTGACCCTCGAGCAGGTGGAGAGCCACGACAAGGTCACCCTCGTGAAGGAGAAGACCACGACCTCGCCCGAGTCGATCGCCAACTTCCTCTACACCTGGGGCGGAACGGAGCAGAGCTTCGCCGTGAAAAAAGATGGAGAATTTACATTGAAACCGTTGGAGCAGATCAAATATAAGCTTCTCGATGTCCTGCGTGACAAGGCCATCATCATCAATACGCAAACACCTAATGCGAAGATCGAGATCCCAATCGTGAAGCCTTAGCGCGGTTCAACCGGTTGTTGTTTCTATTTTTCAACCGCTCTCATCCATGAACAACACTCCGCGCCGCTCCCATCTCGTTCTGTTTGCTTTGTTCCTCCCTGCGGTCTGGCCATGGGCGCTGATTGCGCCCGTGGCCGCGCAAAATGTGCGCAGCGTCGCCGAGCGCGAGATCGCGCGGCGCCAGGGCGGCGTGCTCCAGGGCCAGGCGGCGCTGGAACGCGGAAACCTTGCCATGAAAACGAAGGATTTCGCGAGAGCGCATGACGAATACCGCGTGGCCGTGACCTTCCTGCCCGACGCTATTACCACCGCAGACCCGCACGACAAAGCGGTCGCGGGCTTCTGCGAGAGCGGTGTCGCGCTTGCCGAACAACGCATCGCCGAAGGCAAATACGGCGAGGCCGAGCAGATCGTTAGGGAGACAGTCAGCGACCAATACGATCCGAATTGCCGCAAGGCCCTCGACCTCCTCGCCCATCTTTCCGAGCCCGGCTACTACAACAAAACGATGGGCTCGAAGTTCATCGCGAAAGTTGAAGACGTAAAGAAACTGCTCAGCGATGCCGAGGGTTACTACAGCTCCGGCCGTTACGATCTCGCCTTTAAGAAATACGAGCAGGTCCTGAATCTGGATCCTTATAACGTAGCCGCCCGGCGCGGCGAAGAACGCATCGACAACACGAAGACGCATTACGGCGAAGAGGCCTATAACGAAACCCGCTCCCGCAGCCTTTGGGAAGTGCAGAAGGGCTGGGAGGAACCGGTCCGCCAATATGGGCAGACGGTGGGGCCGATCAGCGATGCCTTCGCGCGCGACGCCGGCGGGACGGCGCGGATCACGAACAAGCTCAACAGCATCATCATCCCGAAGATCGAGTTCCGCGACGCCAGCATCCGCGAGGCGGTTGATTTTCTGCGTCAGCAAGCGGCGGCGAATGATCCTTCGCCCGACAACAAGAAAGGCGTGGACATTGTTCTGCGCACCACGGCTCTCGGTCGCGTCGAGGGGCCCGCCGCGAACCCGCGCACGGCGCCGCCCGGCCCCGGCGCACCTCCGGAGGATGCGACCGTCGAGCCCGCTCCTCTTACCCCCGGGCCTGCCGCTCCCTCGATCGCGCCCACTGACGCGCGCATCACGATCACGCTCACGCAGATTCCGTTAGGCGAAGCGCTCCGTTACATCGCGAGCCAGGCGGGATTGAAAGTGAAAGTCGAGCCTTACGCAGTCTCGATCATCCCGATCAACGAACAAAGCAGCGACCTATTCACAAAGGAGTATCGCGTCCCGCCCGGCTTCATCAATAGCTCGCTCAATGCCGGAGTAAGCCGCCTTGATGAGGCGGCGGTTTCTCGTTCGGTCCAGGGAACCGGCGCGAAAGACACTCAGGAAACGACAGGTGGTCGCCAACTCGTGAATCGGCAGACTGCGCTCGATTTTTTGAAAGACCAGGGCGTCCCTTTTCCGGCGGGCGCGAGCGCTAACTTCCTCCCGCAAAGCAGCCGATTGATCGTTCGTAATACGGAGGAAAGTCTGGAGTTGGTCGATGCGCTCGTGGAACAGGCAAACGTTTCTGGCCCTAAGCAGGTCGAGATCGAAGCGAAGTTTGTCGAGATCACGCAAAACAATTTGAAGGAGCTCGGCTTCGATTGGTTGCTCGGACAGTTCAACATCGCCGGCAACTCTGGGAAAATCGAGGGAGCCGGAGGCACATCTGGGACGGCACCGGGACTGAATAACTCCGATTTCCCTTTTACACAGAATATAGGGAGCGACGCCAATCCGAACGTGGTACCGGTTGGTCAAAATCCAGTTACCGCCGGAAACCGCAGCGGTAATCTTGCGATCACTGCCAATGCTATCGACGCTCTGCTCTTCGGCGTCCCGGGGGCAAGTTCGCTCGCCCCGGGCATCTTTGGCCTGAGCGGCGTCATGACCAATCCGCAATTTCAGCTCGTCGTTCGGGCACTGAACCAGAAGAAGGGTGTAGATCTTCTCTCCGCGCCGCGGGTGACTACCAAAAGCGGCCAGCGCGCCGTAATCGAGATCGTTCGGGAATTTCGTTACCCCACACAGTTCGATCCGCCGAAGATTCCGCAAACTGTGGGCAGCACGGGTAATAATCAGGGTGGTGCAACCGGGTCAATCCCGGTAACGCCCACAACTCCCACCGCTTTTGAAACCCGGAACACGGGTGTTACGCTCGAAGTCGAACCCGTCGTCGGTCCCGACGGGGTTACGATCGATCTCAACCTTGTTCCCCAGGTGGTCGAGTTTGAAGGCTTCATTAATTACGGCAGTCCGATATTGGCCCCAGCGCGATCCATAGTAACGGATGTACTCAATGGTTTCGGAGGCATCTTAGGACAAAACGTAACATTTATTCCGCAATCGGTAATTACGCCTAACGTCATTAACCAGCCAATCTTCAACTCCCGCAAAGTCACCACCAGCGTGAGTGTTTGGGATGGCCAAACCGTCGTTCTCGGCGGCCTCATGCGCGAGGACGTGCAGAAGACCGAGGACCGCACCCCGATCCTGGGCGACATCCCGCTCGTCGGCCGGCTTTTTCGCACCAACACCGAGCAACATCTCAAGCGCAACCTCGTCATCTTCGTGACCGCGCGACTGGTGAACCCGGCAGGACAGCCGATCAACTCGGCCGAAGAACAAGAGGAGACAGAAACCGTCACCCAGATCGAGCCGCCGGTACTGCCGCAAGTTCCCTACTATAAGAAGTAGGGGACGGCGCAGCCAGTCGCAGTCCGTTTCATTCGTCAGCGGTAACTCATGTCGTTAGGCCTGTGAAAAGCTTTCTTGTATTCGTGGCGTTTGTCGCTTTAACCGGGTTCGTTCTGTGGCAGCACACGACGATTTCTTCTTTGAATGGGCGCGTAGCTTCACTTACGCAAGAACTCAACGCGTTGAGGACTCCGCGAGCCGCATCGAGACCGACGCTTAGTAAGAAGAAAATCATTTGCCCGCTTTGCCATGGAGAAAAAGTCGTCGTCTACACTGCAGCCGGTGAAACCGGCCCGCTGCATAAAGAGACGCAGGCCTGTCCTGTCTGTGCCGGTGTGGGCTACCGGATGCTCAAAGTTCTTCCCGGATACAAGATTTGCCCCGATTGCAAAGGTATGGGCATTGTTTACTTGCCGGAGCAGGCAGGTCATCGCATTCGATCGGACAATTGTGGACGTTGCGGTGCAACAGGCCTGATTGCTGAAATCAAATGAGAGGCACGCCGAGCTGAACCGAAGCGAAGGGGCTTGTGTGACCAGCCACTACTGATCTACATCAAGCCGGGCAGCCCGTGGGAGAATGGCCACATCGAAAGCCCGCGCCAGCGGTGCTGATCTTGTTCTCGTTAGGCTTTTCCACCGCGCCGCTAATTCATCGAAAGCTTATTCACCACTGAGGCTTCCCATTAGCATCGCGAGGGAACTCTGGGTCAACTTCATACTTCGTTTCTGACCGTTTGTCGATGTCGTGGAGTATCCAAGTCTTAACCGCAGTTTTCCACGCCCCGTCGACGCGACGAAATCGTATTTCCTGTCCGACGGTGCAATTCCGCGCGGCGAGGTCCACGTTGTATGCTTTGTAAGTTTTCGCGTCCGAATCTGGGAATTGTAGCAAGCCGAGCGCAATCGATTTCCGTGGGCCGACTGTACGCGGTGGAAACACAGTAGAAGCTCCGGATAAAAATTGGCCCATTTGAATACCTGAGCTTGTCGGCGGCGCAGACCTGGACAATTCGAGGAAACGCTCTACGTCTTGGATGTCTACCGACACATCATACACCGGATAAGCTCCTCGGTTGATTAAATACACCTCGCAGACGTTCGAGTTTTGCACTGGCGGCGCTATTTGTACGTAGCTGTAGTTGTCACCTCCGCTAAGCGTGGCCGCAATTTGCTGATTCAGCTCGGCAATTTCGGCATTTTTCTGTGCGATTTTGTTGCTTTGTTCGGCAGTCTCTTCACTCTTCACGCCTAGCTTGTGCTCAAACTCAGCTCGCGCACTAGACGCCTTGAGAGCGCCCCATGCGCCGAGTAGCGCTCCCGCCGTGCTGATTACAGCGCCGACAAAGACCAGCATCGAAAAAGAACTCATTTTTAGCATCACTGAATCCACGAGAATCCAATCACAAGGAGCGAGCGAGCACAAATCGATTCGTCCGGCGGGCGCGTGGGAAAGGCTGCCACGCTTTCTCCCTCTCTCATGGGCAAGCCCTAAAACCATTGTCATGCCCGACATCGACAGCGAAGAGACTGTTACGAGCCGAAGCAAATGGCCTAACCATGCGCTGCAGCCAACGGCTCAGACGGCGTTGTTTTTCTTGAGGTCCAGCGTAGCTAGAGTGCTTGCAAGAGCAGCCATTTGCGTTCTGGTGAGTCGTTGCTGATCTTGTTCTTGTTAGGCCGTAAAACACGCTTCGACCGATTGTGACCGCACTTTGCAACACCTTTCGCGCTCAGTCTCGATGGACTTGGCGGACCATTAGTCTCGCTCATCGCTTATCTTCTTCTCTTAGTGAGACATCAGTCACAGAGTTCAATCTTCTCAAGATTCGGCAGCGTCACTCGTCTCAGGTCATCACCAAGAGCTTCAGTCAACGTCACGAAGCTAAAACTGGAGGCGATTGGGAGTGGTGGCTCACCGGACCATCGCGACAATGGATCGGCTTCCGACTACAAGCCAAGATCGGAAACGTCGATTACGGCAATTACCCTCACCTACACTATCAGCTCGGTTCTGGCGATTATCAGTCCGACATCCTCATCACCGACTCGCGTCGTGTGGGAGCAATTCCTCTCTATTGCTTATATTCGTATTGGTCGGGTGCTCCATCGAACCTCGGGTGGCGCTGTGGCTCCTTTCCACCGTCTGCCTATAGCTTCGGCTGCACGCTCATGCAAGCTTCGGTCGTTCTGCGGCTGCGCGCTGGGGGACATCTATGTGGCGCTGGGGATCTCGCAGCTTACCTTTTTCCTTGGCATTGCTTATTTTGCTGCCAAGGATATGGGGGAGTTGACCTCCCCGAAAGAGCGTGGAGGTGTTGGCAGCAGACCCTACATCGCAACAATTCGGACTTCGAGCAGACGCTTGATGATTACCTCGGAGATGTCGGCCTTAAACAGCAGCCTCCTCGATATGTGCAGCTACTTATCAGTCGCGATTTGGTAGAGCCGCCAGACCCTCATATTCGTCATATTACAGTTTTCCGTGAATCCACCGATGAAGCCTAACCGGGCGATGCAGCCAACCACTGGCCGGCGTACGCCCAAGATTTCTATGACTCAAACCTCAACTCCCGCCGCGACGTGCGCTCTCGCCAGCGGTGGCTGATCTTCTTCTCGTTAGGTGCTAGGCGACGCGTAACCCTGTATGTTCAAGCGAGAGAAGAAAGCCGGGTTCACGACCCGAAAGGTCACCGTTCGCGAGTTCCTCGACACATCGAATTGGACTGCCTGGCAGAAGTTCACATCCCGGACGACAAAACCTCGTGATTTGCACTACTACCGTTTTCGCAGCGACAAGCTCTTCTGTGATCGAGAATACTTGCAAGACGAGTATTCTCAGTTAGCCCTAGACCAACGACACACGCCGATCAACCTCATGTTGATCGGCGAAAAGAAATGGTGGTGGTTCCACGATGCCTGGTATGTCGAAGATGAGGGCTTAGACCCTGCTCAAGTCAAAGCTCTAGTCATCGCTGCTGAGGAAAATCGAAAGCGCCGGTTAGATCGGGCTATGACCATCGCAGCTATCGCCGACCGCCCTAAGGTCGATGGCATCCCCGTCAGTGACCGCCAGATTCCGCGGGAAGTGCGACTTGCAGTATGGCAGCGCGACCGCGGTCGATGCGCTGTTTGCGGCAGTAGTCACCGCCTCGAGTTCGACCATATTGTTCCCTTCTCGCTTAACGGCAGCAATACCGAAAGGAATATTCAGCTTCTATGCGAGACATGCAATCGCTCTAAAGGCAATAATATTGGCTTCGGCGCTCCCTCGGCTCAGTCATCTTCTACTTCTCACATCATTCGCTGCTCACGATGTGGGCAAGGAATTCGTTTACCTCGCGGGCGAGGTAAACTGCGCGTGACATGCCCTCAGTGTTCAGACAAGTTCATCGCGACGACATGAGCAAAACACCTAACCATGCGATGCAGCCAACCGCTGGCCGGCGTACGCTCAAGTTTTCCATGACTCAAACCTCTCCTCCCGCCGCCACGCGCGCCCTCGCCAGCGGTGGCTGATCTTGTTCTCGTTAGGCAGAGGAACGCGCTTGCGCGGTTGACGCGGCTCAATGAAGACGGCAGCATCGTGTAGTGAAAGTCCGCGACGCGATCAAACTGATCGGGACGACGGCTGTATCTCGACCGCACACTGGGGAGTCACCGCGAATACAAGCATCGCAACAAGCGCGGTCTTGTGACGGTTCCCGGGAAGCCCAGCGACGAACTTGCTCCGGGCACGAAAACAGTATTCTGAAGCAAGCGGGACTCAAATGAACCGTTATCTCATCATCATCGAGGATACAGCCACCGGATATTCGGCTTACTCTCCGGATTTGCCCGGTTGCGTTTCCACTGCTTGCACGCGTGAGGAGGTTGAGCGCGAGATGCATGATGCCATCGATTTCACCTCGACGGGATGCGTCCCGCGGGAGAGCAGATTCCGCAACCTCGGTCTCAGGCCTCTTACTGCGAAGTCGCCGCCTAACCAGGACGATGCAGCCAACCGCGCGAGCGGAATAGAATCCGGGAAGCCGGCGATGGTGAAGTCCGCGGACGATCGGGCAGCGAGCGCCCTCAAATTTTCGCCGCGATCGCCCCGCAGCGTTCCCGAGCGCATAGCGGACTTCGGACCGTACTTGCGCAAGCGGATGCTACACTGATAGACCTATGCGGGTTATTGGCCGCCTAACGATGGAACGATTCCTTGCCGAATTGAAGCGCCGCAACGTGCTGCGTGTGGCTGCGTTCTATGCAGCAACTGGCTGGCTGCTAATTCAGATCGCGACGCAGGTCCTGCCGCTGTTCGACGTTCCGACGTGGACGCTGCGCACCGTCGTTGTCGCGGTCGTGTTCGGCTTTCCTTGCGTGCTGGTGTTTGCCTGGTTTTACGAAATAACGCCGGAAGGACTGAAGCGCGAAAACGAGGTCGATCCCTCCCAGTCGATTGCTCGCAGCACCGGCCGGAAGCTCGACCGTTGGATCATCGCCATCCTGGCCGCAGCGGTGGTGGTCCTGCTCGCCAATCAGTTCGTTCCGCACAAGGATCTCAATGACATCGCGCTGAGCAAAGCGATCGCGGTGCTCCCGCTGGTCAACGACACCGACGACCCGAAAAACGAGTATTTTTCCGATGGCCTTTCCGAGGAATTGATCAGCGCACTGGCTCAGATCAAGGCTCTCAAGGTCATCGGGCGGACCTCGTCGTTTCACTTCAAGAATACGAACGAGGAGAGCAAGGTCATCGGAGCCGCGCTCGGCGTGGGCTACCTGCTCGAAGGCAGTGTGCGTACGTCAGCCGGACGTGCGCGCATCGCTGTCAACCTTGTTCGCGCCGCGGATGGTGTGAACGCGTGGTCGCAGATATTTGACCGGACCCTGCCGGATATCTTCGCGGTGCAGGCGGAGATCGCGCAGTCCGTGGCCCGCGCGCTCAAGGTCGCGCTGCTGGGCGATGTGGACAAAAATCCGGACGCGCCATCAAACCAGAACTTCGATGCCTACACGGCCTACCTGCAAGGTCGCTTTTATGAGAAGCGGTACACGGCGGCCGATTTGCGCAAGGCGATTGAGTTCTACGATGCGGCCATCCGGAGCGACCCGCACTATGCCCTGGCCTACTCGGCTTTGTCGAAAAGCTGGTGGGCCCTGGGCGATATCACGGGCCCCGGACGTGGCCGAGGCCAACCGTAAGGCGCGAGTTGCCGCAGAGCGCGCCGTGAGCGAGGACCCAAATCTCGCGGAGGGGCATGCTGCTCTCGGTCAAATACTCGTGAGCGTCGATCGAAATGCCAAAGGAGCTGAGGCTGAATTTCGGCGAGCCGCTGCACTCGCTCCGGCCTCGGCGGAGTCGAAGATCGGCCTTTCGACGATTCTCTCGAATTTCGGCCAGATCGAGGAAGCGGCCGAGCTTTTGCAGCAAGCGGTTCGGCTTGACCCGTTGAGCACCAACTCTCACTTCGACCTTGCCAGGCTGCTCACATCCCTTGGCCGCTACGACGAAGCCGCCCAATCAGCACGCAAGGCGATAGAGCTCCAGCCAGGCGGCGCGGGAACGTGGCAGATGCTGGCGCTGGTTGAGGCGAAACGCGGGAACGGCGAGGCGGCTCTGAAGGCCGCGGCGCGGGAATCGGATCCGGACTGGCGCGCCTACGCCGTGGCCCTGGCACAACAGGCTCGCGGCGATCGTGTGGCGGCAGATGCATCCCTGAACGCATTGATCGCCGGCCACAGCGACGATATGTCTTTTCAAATAGCGACGGTGTATGCATTCCGCGGCGATGCCGACAAGGCCTTCGAGTGGCTTGATCGGGCCTACGAAAAACGCGACCCCGGGGTCATGGCGATCATCGACAATCCGTTCACTCGCGAGCTGCAGTCGGACCCGCGGTTTGGTGCACTTTGCAAGAAAGTCGGCCTGCCTTGGCCGCCGTAAACAAAGTGTGGAAGGGGAGAGTGGAGTCTCAGAAGGGCTCAGAGCTTTCTATCGACACGCCTATAGCGAAATCATACAGGCCTTCGCTGGTTAGGGGATCACCGCGAAGCCGGACCGGTGCCGGCTCTCACTCGTGCGGCACCGCGACCACACTCGGCTTCTTCCAGAAGAAGAGCAGATAGCCCGTGCCGAGCCAGAGCACCCAGTAAAGGAGGTTGAGCAAAAACGACGAGATCGTTCCGACCGGGCTTGACCTCACGCCGAGATAAAATTGCGTCGGCACCTCCTGCGCCTGCACAGGTACCGCGCGCAACGCCTTGAGTGCGCCGATGAGAACGCCAGTTTCCAGCAGCATCATCCCCAGATAGGTGAGCATGCCGCAGGTATAGATCGCAAAGGCGAAAATCTTCATCCGAATGCCGGCCTGATGCAGGAAATAATAGATCGCGACCACCATGGCGAAGGTGATGGTGATGACTTGCGCGAAGTCGCTGCTGATGGTCTGTCCGCAGGAACGGGCCAGATTTAGGATGTCGAGTTGAGACATGGATTGCGCCAGCATTCCCCTCGAGGTAACGCGGAATGAGCGCTCAAGTCAATTCGCGATCCCGGGGCTCACAACGCTGGAGAGGCGACTTGTCTGACCAGGCGACAATGATGTTTGACGATCCGTCGGGCATGCCTGACCGAACATCCGTCCTGCTTGACCACCGGCGGAGCCTGTATGGCCATACGTCTTCGTTGTATGGTCAGGCAAGCGGGATGATTGATCATACAGTGCGCATGCTGGTCACGCACGGTTCGTGTCAGGTCACGCACGGCTCGTGTCAGGTCACGCACCAGTATGTCAGATCACACAAGTCGCGTGCCTGGCTAGGCAAGGCGCACTTAACCCGTTGTCGGCCGAATGGCCGAAATCACCCATGACTTTGTTTCCGTTGGCGAACCGGAAAGAAAGCCATTCTCGCTCTCTGATTCGGGGGACGCGAGTCCCGAAGGGTCTGGAACTCCGACGTGAGCCTTCGCCCCGGGGGGAACGGCGAGGACGAGATCAGTCTCTCCGTTCCAGCCGAAAGGCCTGGCTGACCCTTGCTATTGCACCGTCAGAGTGAGATCGTTGCCGTCGCCGCCGCTGTAGCTCACTTTCAAAGCATTACGCCCGGCGGTGAGGGTGGAACCGTCGGCCAGGTTGGCAAAGGTGCCGCTGATCGCACTCGAGGCGGTGTTGCTGATGATGGGAAGACTGCGCCGGTGCTCAGCTTTTTGTTCGCCACTGTCTGCAGGGCAAACTGCGCGCCGCTCTCGATCGTAACCCCTTTGGCGATCACCTCGTCGGCTTGCGCATTCTTGGTGCTCAACTGCCAGGTGTAGGTGCTGTCGGCTTTCAAGGTCAGGGCATTGGTCAGGCTAAGGGTGAGCGGTTGCTTCGAGCCGACGCTCGGGGCCAGAATTGCACCGCTCCCAGTGCCCGTGCCGATGGTCACTGGCCCGCTGATCATGCCCTTGCCGCCTAAGGTGCCCGCGTTCACGTTCACGCTCCCAGTGCCAGTGGCGGAACCGCGTTTGTTAGCGACCACCAGCACTCCCTTACTCACTGTTGTGCTCCCGCTGTAAAGGTTCGCGCCGCTCAGGGTGAGGGTACCGATGCCGCTCTTGGCTACGCCGCCGGTATCTTGGATCACTCCCGAAAAGGTGGTGCTCTGGTTGTTGCTCCCGATGGTTAGCAGGCGCGCACCGAGAAAGACCAGACCATTGCCGGCGAGCGAGCCGATGGTCGCTCCAGGTGCGGAATGGGTGCTGAGGTCCAGCTCAGCATTGCCGTTGAGATTGATGCTCGCCGTGCCGCCTTTGGCTTTGTCGGTAAAGATGATCGCCCCGCCATCGCTCCCGCCCACGCCACCCTTGGCCGTGATGTTCGCCGCCGCCGCCGTGGTGGTGTCGAAGAAGGTCAAGGTGGTGGCGGCCAGGCCCGCGCCCAAGCCGCCGCCAATGACAAAAGTGCCGCTAGCAGCCGTCGCGCTGCCGCTGAAGTCGAGAAAGGCGCCTTTCTCGCCGCTGCTGCTCGCCCCCACGGCGGTGAAGGTGCCTTCGCCGGCGCTGCCAAATCCTTGGAAGAAAATGCCGGCCCCATAGTACTGGGTTCCACCGATGCAGGTGGCGCTGGCGTGGTCGGCCGTGGCATTCTCAACGATACCGAGAAAAGACACGCCGCTGATGGTAAACGTGGCATTCCCGCCAGTCGCGTTGTCCTCGAGACTTACGTAAGCGCCGCCGCTGACATTCATGGTGGCATTTGCCGCGGTGCTGGAGTCAAAGAAGACCACAGAGGCCTGATACATGTTATCGCTAAGATCAATCGTGGTTGAGCCTGCCGAAAAAGAGTCGTTGAAGGAAACGTAACCTCCCACGTTGCTAAAGTGTGTCATATTTCCTGCGGTGGCGCCGTTATTGAAAAGGAACGCACCAACGGCAACGAACGACTGCATCGTACCGGAATTATTTACGATCCCAGTGCCATACAGAGCTATGTTGTAGTAGGCATTAATCGTGTATTGCGCTGCGCCGGGATCAAACAACAAACTGTCCAGATTGACGATCCCATCGGTATTGATGACATCCGTCATGTTCGACGTGCCGAAGGTGGCTATGTCTGACGTATCGTTTGGCACCGTGCTGGGCATCCAGTTGGCAGCGGTGTTCCAGACACCACTGGAAGGATTGTTGCTCCAGGTGGCGCTGCCGGCGAGGGATTGCCGCTGCACGGCTAAGAATAGCAGCGCAGCGGCGGTGAGAAAGCTAAACGTATTCATCCGAATACTCATAGGTTGTCGGATCGGTTAAGGGTTAGCCTGCAGGAACGTGATAACTTGATGGCTGACGCAGTCGGAGGGGTGACTAGCGGATTCTGCGTGTGCCAATAGTTGAAAGCGTGCAAGCCCGTCGTATCGGGCAGGACATATTTCGTGAATTTCCCCGCAGGATAACCAAGCGTAAGCAAAGCATTATACATATCGTCCGCCTGCGCATAAGGCACAGGGTCTTTCGTAGTGGCATATAACATGACGGGCGGGCTGCTGGTCGCCGCACCAGTGGTTATCAGATTGACCGGAGAAGCGTTGCACTGGGGGTCGGCGAGCGCGGCCAGAATCCGGCGCTTGATGTCATCGGTTTGAAAGGGCGGGCGGCCGTCAGTGGCCTGACCGGGCAGCGTGTTTGGAGGTGCAAGGCGGTGCTCCACCTGAAAGACGAGGAAGCCTGCATACTGAAGATCATGGGTTGCCCACTGCTCGCTGGGGACGCCGCGGTCGCCGTATTCCAAGTGGAATACGTCCGGCGGAAGCATCAGCACCGTCGGGAGCTTACTATTAGGATCGGCATTGGGTGGCACGAAGCGATAGCGGTGCAAAATGCCGGGGTCATTGGGCGGGGGCGGTTGGTATGAATAGCAAGTGTCTCCTCATCGGGAGGCAGTGGCGCCCGCGTGTTGGAAAAACAGGTGTCTGCGAAGCAAAACGCGCTGCTTAGAATTAGCGCGACCGATGAAAGGCACACCCAAAGGCTGTGTGTGTGTGCGTGTGTGAACGGCGAACAGGGGTTTTCATAATGTTCCCGATGATGCGCGCCCGGAATCGTCGTTGTAAACAACAAAATGAGAAAAAAGCGCGAAGCCCGATTTCCCTGGGCGGCTGCTAACGACGCCGTTGGAATCCGGGGTCCCAATCCTACGAGACAACAGTGAGGGTGAGATCATTCCCGTCGCCGCTGGTGTAGCTGGTGGCTGCCGCCGCCTTCGGCGGTGTCAACGGTTTCATCATGCTTCCTATAGCGGAGGTGGATTGACATTCGCTCAATTTTCCCCTCGGTCTGGCCGACTTTGAGAAAATCGCGGGGTGTCCTTTTGACCGTGCTGCATTCAACGCCGTTCCCCAATTCGCTTACATGGGACAAAAAGATGAGAATGATGCCGTTCTCTACGACGACGCTTATTCTGATGATGAGCGCAAGTTGGTCTTCTCACTATTTGGCCGCACGATGATGCCCGATCGCTGGGAGGCAGTGCAGGCTGTTTATCACAAGCAAGATTTGCCCGTGCGGTTCAAGACATACGACGGGATCGGCCACAGGACCAACGGATCAATAAACATTGAGGTCGCTGAATTTTTCCGCAAGGTCATAGAGCAGCCGCGCTAAATGACTTAATCCCTATGAAGAGAGTCAAGGGTGATTGCGGGCGAGGGTTTAAGTTTTAGTTCATTGGTTTAGGATTTTGTTTGCTGGGTTGGGTGTGGGCTTCTTTGGGAAGGCTTCCTCTTCGGTTTTTGGGCGCGGGGTTCTTTGGCTTCCGCGGCTCTGACTCCTA
>JACDGM010000074.1 GCA_013815325.1 Chthoniobacterales bacterium | reverse complement strand
GGGCGGAGCGATTGCGCAGCTTCACTCGATGGCGCAGCCGCACTTGATCGAGCGAGAGGAGCCCGGCCTCGATGCCGGAGAAGATAAACGAAATCGCCCAGCAACAGACGATGGCCAGCCAGGCGATCATGACGGCACGGTGTCGTCTGCCGCGGGATTTTCTTCCGCCATGGCGGCGGTCCTCTCGAGCAGGACCTCCTCGATCCGTTTGCGGCTCACCCGCCGCACGGTGAAAACGACGCGCGGCATCTCCAGCTTCGCGCCGGCGTTAGGCAAATAGCCAAGCCGGTTGAAAACATAGCCGCCCACCGTGTCGATTCCGTCCGCTTCCAGCTCGAAGCCGAGATGCTCGGTCAGGTCATCGAGCCGGGCGTTGCCGCTGACCAGGAAGCGCCCTTCCTCCAGCGGCTCGATGTAAAGATCGGCGTCGCCTAACGGGGCCGCGTCGCTGATGATTTCCTCAATGATGTCGGCCAGGGTGATGATTCCCTCAGTCCCGCCAAATTCGTCGACTACGATGGCGAGCCCTTGCGGATGCGAGATGAAACGCCGGAGCAAATCGACCGCCGCCATGGTTTCCGGCACGTAGGAAGGCGCGATTAAGCTTTCCGTGTAGGGCCGCGAGGGATCGAGCAGGAAACGTTTCACGTCCACGATGCCGACCACGTGGTCCGGCGTTTCCGCATAGACCGGGACGCGTCGATGCCGCCGTTCCTGCAGGAGCGCAATCGCTTCCTCGTTAGGCAAATCATCCGGCACTGCGAAGGTGTCGACGCGCGGTGTCATGCAATCCTTCGCCGTCTTGTCGCCGAGTTTGATAATTTCCTGGATCATCTCGCCCTCGGCTTCCTGGAGCGTGCCTTCCTCTTCCCCCATCTGCACGAGCGTCTCGAGCTCCTCGTCGCTCATCCGCGGACGGACGCGGAGATGAGCGGGCGTGAGCCGGTCGACCATGCCGGCACTGATGCTTTCGAGCGCGCTGCCGACTCGATCGAGCAGCGGCATCAGGACGGTGAGGGTGAAAACGCCAAGCGTTGAAAGACGATATGGTTTCGAGATCGCGAGCAGTTTCGGGGTTAAATCACAAACCAGAACGACGACCGCAAAAATCGCGAGGGCGGCGAGCCACGACGGCATGCGCCCGGCCAGCGGACCTTCCCAGATGAAGACGAGACAAAGAATAATCAGCGGCACATTGACGAGCGCGCCGCCAAGGAGGAGGACGTTGAGGACGCGGCGCGGGCTGTCGCGAAAGAGGCGGAGGAAATCGGTCAGCGACGGATGCTGCTCGTGCAGGCGCTGGATTTGGTGGCTCTTGAGCGAGAAGAGCGCGGTCTCCAGTCCCGAAAATAGCGCGGAACAAAAAATCAGGACGCCGATCGCGCCGATGAGAATGATGAGGCCGGCTCCCGTCATCCGGCGCTCGCGGCCGCGTGCGCGCACGAGCCCTCCCTGGGAAAAACTCTGGCTGCTCGGTTGCCGGTCATCTCTGCGGAAACGAGACTAAGCTTTCCGTGAACAAAGACCAAAGAATTTCCCAACTCGTGGCGGAGCTGAGCAGCGGTGCATCCGCGGCGGGTGCGGTCGAGGAAATCGCGGAGCATCCTTGTTACGTCGGTTTTTTCCGCTGCTGGAACGAGCAGCGCTATTACGAGGCGCACGACGTGCTCGAGCATCTCTGGCTGCGCACGAAAACGGAGGACGCGAATTACTTCAAGGGATTGATCCAGGCGGCCGGAGGATTCGTGCATTTGCAGAAACAGTTCGCGCGCCCGACCCATCCGAAGGATGGCCGGCGGATGTATCCTGCGGTGCGGTTGTTTCGGCTTGCCGAGAAGAATTTGCGTCCTTTCGCGCCGTGGCGCCATCGCTTTGATGTGGACGAGTTTCTTGTTCTGCTTTGTCGGCAAGTGGAAGCCATTCTTGCCTCCGATCATTGCGACAACCCCTGGTCGCCGGAGACCGCTTCGAAGATCACGCTAAGCCGAGATTGCTACTCCGGGTAGCGCATGCGTCTCGCGTGCTGGTCGACGCGTTTCGCGGCGACGAACTTTCCTGACTGCGTGGGTGTCCCGAGAAGAGTGTCGCTTAAAGGAAAGTTCGCGACGGTGGAACACCGTCGCCAGCACGCATGCGCTACCCAAAACGCGCCGATCGCACCTACGCAAAAAGCTTCGCGGGTCCACCGCGCCCGATGATTTTCCCGCGCTCAAGCAACAGCACCTCGTCGCACAACTCGATCGCCTCCGCGCGATCGTGCGTCACGTAAAGCATCGGCAAACCGAATTCGTTAGGCAGCTTTATCAACTGCTCTAAAATCGTCTCGCGCAATTTGCGGTCCAGCCCTGTCAGGGGCTCATCGAGCAGGAGCAAGCGCGGCCCCGACAAGAGCGCGCGTCCGATCGTCACTCGCTGGCGTTCCCCGCGGGAAAGCTGCCGCACATCGCGTGCAAGCAACGGCTCGATCCCGAGAAACTGCGTCACATGTTCGAGAGAAAACGCGGGATCCCGCGCATCCGGCGGGTGACCGTAGAGCAAATTCCGGCGCACATCGAGATGCGGAAAGAGCGAATCATCCTGCGGCACATACCCAATCTGGCGAAGTCGCACCGGCATCGTATGTGCCGAGTCGGCAAAGGATATTTCGTTGAAACGAATCCTATCGCAACTCGCTTCGCGGAGACCCGCAATCGTCTCGAGCAGCGAAGTTTTTCCTGCGCCCGACGGCCCGAAAATACCGGTGCGCGGCGCCGTGATCTCAAGGTCGATTTCCAGATCAAAACCGGATAACGGCAGCCTTACATTGCGCAACTCGAGTTTCATCGCGCGTCCCGTTTCCGCAGCAGCCACTCCGCGCTGAAGACCGCGACGAACGCGATCACCACGCAAACCAGGAGCAGCCGATAAGCGGTCGCGTCGTGCCCGAGCTGCACCGCTTCGTAGATGCGCAGTGAGAGCGTCTGCGTTTCGCCCGGAATATTTCCCGCGAGCAAAATCGTCGCCCCAAATTCCCCAACCGCCCGCGCAAACGCGAGCAGCACCCCGCCGCAGATCGCCCGTCCGGCGAGCGGAAGTGAGATGCTCCAGAAGACCCGCCACTCGCCCGCGCCTAACGTTCGTGCCATCTGCTCGTAGCGGCGGTTCACCTCTTGAAATCCGACGCGGGCCGAGCGCACGAGGAGCGGGAACGACATCACCGCCGCCGCGATCACGACTGCGCGCCAGGTGAAGACAATGTCGGTGCCGAAATGGCGATGCAAAAATCCGCCGACCGGCCCGCGCCGTCCGAGAAGCTTGAGCAAAATCAAACCAGTTGCGACCGGCGGCATCACGAGCGGCAACGTCACGATCGTCTCGACGATCGATTTGCCTAACCAACGCGGCCGCGCCAGGAGCCATGCGATGGCGAGCCCAAACGGCAGAATCACCAGCGTGCTCCCCGCGCAAGCCGCGAGGGTGAAGCGCACCGCCTGCCATTCATCGGATTGCACCGGCGAATGTTGTCCGGCGTCTGCGTCTGGCACAAGCGCTCTCTGTGTCCCTATAGGATCGGCGGCTCGACGCGTGACTTGCACTTACACTCTTCTGCCTGGGCGAAAGGGAAGGAGTGTAAGTGAAAGTGAAAGTTTAAGTGCAAGTGGCGGAAGCTGGACATGCGGCCAGGATCTACGGCTCATCATGGGGACATGCGCTTTCGCGCCGCGCGAAATTGCCGGTAAGTTGCCGCGTGACACCCACACCCGCCGCCGAGATCAGCCCCGCGCAAGCCGAGCATACCAACCGGCTAAGCAAGGAAAAATCGCCCTACCTCCTGCAGCACGCGCACAATCCGGTCGATTGGTATCCATGGAGCGAGGAAGCCTTCGCCAAAGCGCGCCGTGAAGATAAACCGATCTTCCTCTCGATCGGTTATTCCACCTGCCATTGGTGTCACGTGATGGAGCGCGAGGAGTTTGAAAAACCGGAAGTCGCCGCCGTCATGAACAAGTTCTTCGTCAACATCAAAGTCGATCGCGAAGAACGCCCCGATGTCGATCGCGTTTACATGACCTTTGTCCAGGCCACGACTGGCGGTGGCGGCTGGCCGATGAGCGTCTGGTTGACTCCCGAGCTAAAACCCTTTGTCGGCGGCACCTATTTCCCGCCCGACGATCGCTATGGCCAGCCCGGTTTCACGAAAGTGCTGCACCGCATCGCCGATGCGTGGGAGAAAGACCACGCCAAAATCATCGAGAGCGGCAATCAAATCGTGGCCGCGCTCGCCCGCTCGAATGCCGCGCCCGCGGAAGACACGACCAAGCCTAACGAACAGATGTTAGAAACGGCCTACGGCCAACTTTCCCGCACTTTCGACAAGGAGGAAGGCGGCTTCGGCGGCGCCCCGAAATTCCCCCGACCGGTCACGCTAAATTTTCTTTTTAACGTCTACCACCGTGAGGGCGCGGCCTCCGAAAACGGCCAGCACGCACTCGAGATGAACCTCCTCACCCTCCGCAAAATGGCCGCCGGCGGGATGCACGATCAGCTCGGCGGCGGCTTTCATCGTTACTCCGTCGATGCGCTCTGGCATGTGCCGCACTTCGAGAAAATGCTTTACGATCAAGCGCAGCTGGCGAGCGCTTATCTCACCGCCTACCAGATCACGCACGAGGTTGAGTTTGAGAAAGTGGCGCGCGACACGCTCGACTACGTCCGGCGCGATCTCGCTTCGCCGGAAGGCGGCTTCTTTTCTGCGGAAGACGCCGACAGTCTGCCTAACGACAAGAGCGGGGAGAAATTGGAAGGCGCGTTCTACGTCTGGACGAAAAAGGAAATC
The DNA here is from genome assembly GCA_013815325.1 of Chthoniobacterales bacterium. Lineage (GTDB taxonomy): Bacteria > Verrucomicrobiota > Verrucomicrobiia > Chthoniobacterales > UBA10450 > Palsa-1392. Next base: position 16,945 of record JACDGM010000074.1, on the reverse strand, counting down.
GACCAAGCACTGGGCGACGAGGCCGCTATTTTCGACTTCCGCTTCGGCGTTGCAGCCGAAGGCAACACGCCCGCGGGGAGTGATCCGCACGGCGAGCTACGCGGGCAAAACGTTCTGATCGAGCGGCACTCCATTGCCGCGGCGGCGAAAAATTTCGAGAAAAGCGAAGCGGAAATTCGCAACTCGTTAGGGAAAAGCTCCGCCACGCTCCTGGCGTTGCGGGCGCGCCGCCCGCGCCCGCACCTCGACGACAAGATCATTACCGCCTGGAACGGGCTCATGATTTCCGCTTACGCCCGCGCTGCGCAAGTCCTCGGCGATGCCGGTTACCTCAGCGCCGCGACCCGCGCTGCGGAGTTCGTTAGGGCGAAACTTTACCGGGAATCCGAGCACACGCTCCTGCGCAGCTATCGCGGCGGACCGGCTGACATTGCGGGCTTCGCGGATGATTACGCCTTTCTCATTCAGGGCCTACTGGATCTTTATGAAGCCTCTTTCGACGTGCAGTGGCTGCAGCTGGCCGAACAACTGCAGGCGACCCAGGACCGGCTTTTCTGGGACGAGAAGCAGGGCGGTTATTTCACCAGCACCGGGCAGGACGCGAGCATCCTCTTGCGGATGAAAGAGGACAACGACAACGCCGAACCGGCCCCGAGCTCAGTGGCGGCGCTAAACCTCTTGCGGCTCGCGCAAATCTTCGACGCCGAAGACTTGCGCGCGCGCGGGGAAAAAACAATCGCGGCTTTCGCCCCGGCTTTGCAGCACTTCCCGAGCGCGCTTCCGCAAATGCTGGTCGCGCTCAATTTCAGCCTAACGAAACCGAAACAGATCGTGATCGCAGGAGAGAAGGAGGGCGCCGGCACTCGCGCTCTCCTCGCCGAGGTGCGCCGGCATTTTCTGCCAGATACGATTCTGCTCCTGGTGGATGGCGCGGAAGGCCAGAAATTTCTCGGAGAGAGACTGGCGGAAGTGCGCGCGATGCAGCCGGTCGATGGGAAAGCCGCCGCCTACGTCTGCGAGAACTTCACCTGCAAAGCGCCCGTTACGTCACCGGACGAGTTGCGGAAGTTGCTCACTCGTTAGGCAGATATTCCGGGTAGCGCATGCGTCTCGCGTGCTGGTCGACGCGTCTCGCGACGACGAACTTTTCTAAGCGCGTGGACCTCACGAGAAGCGTTAAAGAAAAGTTCGCGAGACGCATGCGCTACCCGGCAGCGACCGCGAACCCGCCAGCGAACTCTCAGGCGCCTTTGCCGGTGAGCTCTGCCGCGGGCTTCGGCAGCGGCGGTTTTCGCCGGCGCAGCCGCATCCAGTTGTTCCAGGTTTTCCGCACGTTGTCCTGCGGCGTAAGGTATTCCTGGTTCAACTTGTTGCTCTTCAAGATCTGCGCGAGGATTCCGCCTAACGAAAAGTCGGCGGTGTTCAAAATCGTGAAGGCCGTCCCGATGGCGGCGTGATGATGCGCGTCGCTCGCCGCCGTCATCGGCAGCCCGCGCCCCTTCGCATATTCGAAAGCATAACGATTGTAACGGCGCAGGGTGGTGGCGGCATTGAAGACTTCGAGCGCGTCGATCGGCAGATTTTCCAGGGTGGAGAACCGAATGCCGGCGCGGAAAAGATCGTAAGGATGCGGCGGGATGGCGAGCCCGCCGCGCTCGTGAATAAGCTCGCAAACTTCGTGGGCCGGTTTTCCCTTCAAATAGGGCAGCGAGGCGCCGATGCAGAGCAAGTGCCCTTCCGCCGTTGTGACCTCGACACCCGGGATGATGAGGAAATTATCGACGGGCATCCCATCCTCGCGCATCAGCCCCTTCTCGAGCAGGTACTCGACGCCGTTGTTCGTGTTGTGATCGGTCAGAGCGAAACCATCGAGTCCCCGCGCGCGTGCGGCGGCGATGTTCTCCTCGGGGCTGGAGACGCCGTCGCCAGAAAAGAACGAATGCGTATGCAGGTCGATCTTGAAGGGCATCGGCGGGAGGGTACTTTGCGCGCCTGCAAATGGAAAGCGTGGGTTTTAAGGAGTGGGCGCTCGTTTGCGATTGTGCGGCGACGGCGGCAGAGCACGCTTGTCCATAAAGCGGGCTGCCATCCTCCCGCCGGAGTGCCTGCCTAACGAGTCGATCCTATCGAGTAGATCAGGAACGGTTTCGTTAGGCGCGCCACGAGAGGGCGAGGGCGCGGGCGCGCCTTTCGAGCAACTCCGCCGCTCTCGAATAGGCGGGCGGTTCGTCATCGAGGGACAAAATGCCGTCGAAAAGAGCGCGCACATCCTCGTCAGCGCTCGCCTTCCCGACGATCGCAAAGACCGGTTTTCCCAACTCCCGCGCGATGCGCGCCACGCCCGCCGGCGCTTTTCCCTCGAGAGTTTGGCGATCGAGGCTTCCCTCCCCGGTGATCACGTAATTGGCCTGCGCGATTTCGCGGCGAAGATCAAGCGCTTCCGCGACCACCTCGAAGCCGGGCCGCACCTCCGCGCCGCAAAAAGCGAGCAAGCCGAATCCCAAACCGCCCGCCGCGCCGGCGCCCGGAAAGTCGCGCAGATCGCGCCCTGCACGCGCCGCGACATCAGCGAGGCGCCGCAAGGCGCGCTCCAGAATCTCGATTTGATCCGGCGTCGCGCCCTTTTGCGGTCCGAATGTGCGCGTCGCTCCCCGCGGGCCGAGCAATGGGTTGCGCACGTCCGCGGCAGCTGTGATCGGCGGCAGCACGACGTCGTTAGGCCAGGCGATCCGCTCGAGGTTTTCCAGCGCAGCCATCGACTCGATATTACGCTCGGAGGCGTCGAGAAAGCGGAAGCCGAGCGCGCGCGCCAGTCCGCAGCCGCCATCGTTGGTCGCGCTTCCGCCCAATCCGACAACGATTCGCTGCGCCCCTAGAGCGGCGGCCGCGTGAATCATTTCGCCCACGCCGAGAGTGGAGGCGAGCAGCGGGTTGCGTTCGTTAGGCGCGACTTGCGCCCAGCCGGCAGCGGCGCTCATCTCCAGCACCGCGGTTCCGGATCCCGGCAGCCAGGCGTAACGCGCCCAGATTTCACGACCAAGGGCATCGTGCGCGCGGCACTCCATCCACTCGCCCTGTAGCGCGTGACGGATCGCTTCCGCGGTTCCTTCGCCACCATCAGCGACCGGCCTGATTTCTATCTCCGCCTGCGGCAGGATCGTGCGCAACCCGGCCGCGATGCGCGCGCCAGCTTCCCCCGCGCCTAACGAACCCTTGAACTTGTCCGGCGCGACGAGAATGCGCATCGGGGAATCTCGCCTTCGGCTGGCATAAGTCATGGCCCTCTCCTCTCGCGGCCAGCGTTGACACTTTCCGCCCTGCTCGCTAGAGAACGGCCATGCGCGCGGACTCGCTTTTTCACGGCAACAGATCGGAGAAAACGTTTGCCCTCGCGCTTTCTCTTCTCGGGGCAATCGCGGCGGTGCAGATCATCTGCGCGCTTCTCATTTACCTGCAGCGCGCGCGCGAGGCCCGCCGCACGGCGGAGCCGGCCGCGGTGGAACTCGCCACCGTTGCGGTCTCCCCTTCTGTCGCACCGCGCAGCCCAGCCGTCGCGCCCATGCAAGCGAGGACAACGAAGGCGAAGACGCCGCAGTCTGCGCCTGGGGCAGTTCGGCAGGTTTCCGTTCCGGACGAACTTCTGCAGGTGGCGAAAGCCCTCCGGCTGCAGGGTGACACCGGGAATGCGATCGCGAAGTTGCAGCAGGCGGCCGCCCTCGCGCCGCAGAATCCGGAGATTCTCGCGGAGCTGGCCATGACTTATGAATCCATGCAGCTTTTCGAGCGCTCGAACGAGACCTGGCGGAAGTTACAGTCGTTAGGCGCGGGAGCCGGCCCCCTCTCGGAGCTGGCGCAACTGAAGCTGCGCGTGGGCGTGCAGGTGCCAGGCCTTCCCGGCTCGACCGGCAGTTCGCCGGCGGAGGAAACCGCGCCTAACGATACTGCGGGGATTCCCGATGGCTCCGCTTTTGGTATTTCGCAGGCCACCCAAACAACCGTCCCGGACCCTGACGCGCAGACCAAAGTAACGCTTCGTGTCGGGGTCAAATTGCGCGCGAGCACGCCGATCGATTACACGAAAGTGAAGATCCAGGTCTTCTTTTACGATGTCGTGAATAACGAACAGGTCCTGCTCACCGATGCGGACGTGAGCTACGAATGGATTACGCCCAATCACAATTGGGCCGAGACCGACACTGAGGTGCTCGACGTGACTTATCTGCGCCCGAAAAAATCTTATCCCGCGCCGGGCGCCGGGCTGGCCGCCGTGCCCGATTCGGTCGAAAAAGCGACGCGGGAGAAAAAGGGAAAAGGGGGCACGGAAGAGGAGACGGGCGAGGAGGGCCCCCGCCAGTATCTCGGCTACATCGTGCGCGTTTATTACCAGGACCAATTGCAGGCGGTGCGGGCCGAACCGACGCGTCTGCTCAATCTGTATCCGCCGCCCTTCACCGCGCCACCGTCGTAATGCAATTGCTCATCGTCCATCGCGAGGCGGAGATCGGCGAAGGTCTGCTCGGGATGGTGAGTGAGTACACCGCGCACGCGGCGGAGTACCTCCCGAGCGACGCCGCAGCGCGTATTTGGGCGCAGAGCCACGCCGAGTGCGCTTTGCTCATTGCTCAGCTAGAAGCGCCTGGGATGGATGGCCTGGCCTTGAGCGGTTCGTTAGGCGCGCATTTTCCGCGGCTGCAAACTTTTTTCCTCCCCGCCTATGCGCGCAGCAAGCAGCGGCTCGAGGTGACGCAAACGAAAATATTTCCCGAACCGATCGACGGCGAGGGTCTGCTCCGGGCGATCGAGCGGGTGGAGGAAAGCGACGGCGCGCGGAATTGTTTTCCCGTCGTGGATTTGCTCCAGATGTGTTGCCTGAGCGGAAAAGGCGGCGCCTTGCGGCTGGTCGCGGGGAGAGAAACCGGCGTCGTCTTTCTGCGTCATGGCGAACTGCGCCACGCCGTGACCGCGCACGCGCGCGGACTCGAGGCGATTTACGAAATGCTCTCATGGGGTCCGTTGGAATTTGCCTATGACGCGCAGGCCAGTCCCGCCGAGCAGACGATCGATATCAGCTGGGACGCGGCCCTCGTGGAAGTGGTGCTGCGCAAACGCGAAGAGCAGGCGCTCCAGCCAGACGGGCGGGAAGCGCAAGTCGCTGCCTCGCTCCTCCCGCCCGAGCTCGATCTGACCGGGCAGGAGTTCGGCACGTATCGCGTCGGCCGCAAATTGACCGAGAGCTTTTGGGACAAGGTCTACGAAGCGGAGCAGACTTCGATCAGGCGGCAGGTCGCGCTCCACGTCCTGCGCAGCAGCCTGCGCCATGACCCGGAACGCGCGCAGGAATTTCTCGAGACCGCGAGGGCCAACGCCAACATCCGGCATCCGGCGATCCTGCCCGTCTATGAGGCGGGCGAATATGAAGGCGCTTATTTTTACGCGCGCGAGTTTGTCGTCGGCCGCACGCTTTATGAAATCCAGGCGCGCGGCCTAACGATCTCAGCTTTGCTCGCGCTCCGCATCATTTGTGCGGTCGCGGAAGTACTCGCGCATCTCGAGGCTCGCCAAATTCTGCACGCGCCCCTGCGGCTCTCGCGCATTTTCGTTACGCCTAACGAAGAGGCGCGGCTCGCCGGGATGGCGGTGGCGCATCCCGCGCTAGCGCAGCTCGGGCCCGCGCAGAGCGAGATCCAGACGCTCGGCGGCGTCCTGATTCCGCTGACGGAAGCGACGGCCGCCCCAGAGAGCGGGCGCGTCCTCCAGCTCATCCATCGCATGCAAATTTCTCGCGAGGACGCCATCACCGCCTGGGCCGCGCTCGCCGAAGAGGCGAAAAAGCTCGAGAGTTTCCTCGCCCCGGCGTCCCCGGCTCGTTCGCCGAAAAAAACGGGGCGACTCGCGAAAGTGAAATTCTGGGGAAAGTAAACGCGCATTCGGTCGCGCAACTTTCATCTCGGGGGAGTTGCATTAGTTTAGCCGCCGATGAAGCGATTTCTCCCGTGCGCCGCGCTCTTTTTGATCGCTCTCCCGGGGCACGCCCAGATTCAGGTCGATCTGAAATTCAAGCGGCTCCAATACATCGCCTACGAGCCGGTCATCGCCACGGTCACGATCACCAACCTGGCCGGCCGCGACATCGACCTGCACGACGACAACGACCAGCATTGGTTCGGTTTTGAAGTGACGGCGAACGAAGGCCGCACCCTCGGTCCGCTTGTGCAAGTGCCCGAGCCGCCGTTGCAGATCGCCGCGGGGACCTCGGTCACGCGCAAGATCGATCTCGGGAAGCGTTTCCCGGTTTCCGATCTCGGCGTTTATCACGTGCGGCCGAACGTTTATTTCGCCGATCTGAACAAGTATTTTTACGCGCGTGCCAAAGTCTTCGAAGTCACGACCGCGCGACCAATCTGGCAGCAAACTGTGGGCGTGCCGACAGGCGGTGGGGAGCGCACCTACTCGCTCATGACGAACCGATTTGCCGATCACACCTCGCTCTATGCGCGGGTCGAGGACAAGGCGAACGGCCTGGTCTATTCCACCTATTCGTTAGGCCGGCTCATCTCTTTCGATGAGCCGCATGCCGAAATCGATCGCGACAATCAGCTCCACGTTCTGCAATGCTCCGCGCCGCGCCTCTGGGCTTATTCGGTCGTCGGGCTGGATGGGAAGTTGCTCAAACACGTCAGCTATGCGGAGACGCGCAGCACCCCACGTTTGCGGCGGATGGCCGACGGCAGCGTCGCCGTCGCGGGCGGAATGCTCGATGTGCCGGTCGTTCCGGCGAGGAATGGAAAAGCCGCTCCGAAGTTGTCCGACCGGCCGGCTGATTTGCCTGCGGAAGATTAACCTATGTCGAGGCAGTTGCGCAGCGCGCGCGGGCGCGCCTTATCGTTAGGCTTGGGCAGCGCGCTGCTCCTGGCTCTTTGCTTTTTGCCGACGCCAGATGCTTCCGCCGCGGGCGGTCCACACACCATCGTCATTGATGCGGGACATGGCGGCTTTGATCGCGGCGGTATTCCCGGCCAGCGGGTGGCGGAAAAAACAATGACGCTCGATGTCGCCCAGCGCGTAGAGAAACAACTTAGCGCCGCGGGTTATCGGGTGATCATGACCCGGGACACCGATGTCTTTGTGCCGTTGGGAACGCGCGTGGCGCTCGCCAATGCGCAGCGCGACGCAATTTTTGTCTGCATCCATTTCAACTCCGCCACGCGCGTCGGCGCCAATGGGATCGAGACTTATTATTACCGAAGCGACAGCGCGCAACTCGCCGCCGATATCCATCGACAAGTTGTCGGCGGGACCGAGACCGATAACCGCGGCATCCGCCGTCGCGGTTTTTATGTGCTGCGGCGGACCTCCATTCCGTCGGTGCTCGTTGAGTGCGGCTTCTTGACCAATCCGGACGAGGCGCGGCTCGCCTTGCAAAGCAGTTACCGCGAGCGACTCGCCGCGCGCATCGTTAATGGCGTGATGGGCAAACCGAGCCCCTCCAACCGGCCGGTCGTAGCCGGCGCGACGCACGTTCGTTCTCCGATCGGCGGGAGTTACGACGACTTCGTGAGATCGGTGCCGGAGCGTTCCTCGATCTCGCATCATTCCGGGCGCTCCTCGAAAAAAAGCAGCCGCCATAAATCGTCGAAGAGCACGAAGAAAAAAAGTTCGGGCAGCAGCAAAAAGAAGAAAAGAATTACGGACGATTAGCCTAACGAACCCATTGCACTCGCCTATCATCAGTCCGGAGCAGATGCGCGCGGCTGAAGCAGCCGCCTTCGCACGTGGAGTCTCAGCCGACGACCTGATGGAGCAGGCGGGCGAGGGGATCGCGCGCGCGATTGCGAAATTCTTTCCGGGCGCCGGGAAGTGCATCGTCTTTGCGGGGAAAGGCCACAACGCCGGTGACGCTTTCGTTGCAGCCCGCTCGCTGGCCGAAGCCGGCTGGGAAATCGAGACGCGCCTGGCTTATCCGGAAAACAAACTCAGCAGCCTAACGAGCCAGAAACTAAGTGCTCTCCGTCAGCGGAAAAGCGGGAGTGGCTTACACCGCCCCACGGTTGTCCTTGATGGCTTGCTTGGTCTTGGCGCGGAGCCGCCGTTGCGGGAACCGATCCGCAACGCCTGTCGCGAAATCAACAGCTTGCGCAAGACCGCCTCGGTTATCGCGATTGATTTGCCGACGGGCTTGAGCGGCGACTCCGGCGCAGCAGACGATGATTGTGTGGTGGCCGATATCACCGTCACCGTCGGTTTTGCGAAGTGCGGTTTGGTCGCCGATGACGCGCTCGATTTCGTTGGCCGGCTGGAGGTGATCCCACTGGATGCGTTGCGCGCGGAGGAACGTCGCGCTGAGGTTGCGGTTCCGGAAGCTCTGCGCGAGTTGCTGCCGCGGCGAAAGTATTCCGCTTACAAGAATCAATTTGGCCGCGTCGGCCTCGTCGCCGGTTCACGCGGTTTTGCCGGCGCGGCGGTCCTATGCTCGTTAGGCGCGCTTCGCGCCGGCGCGGGTTTGGTCGAGCTCTTCGTTCCCGAGGAAATTTATGAGGTCGTCGCCACCGCCGCAGCGCCGGAAGTGATGGTGAAGCCGGTAATATCCTACGCTGATCTGCTCGAGGAACCGATCGATGTTTGGGCGCTCGGCCCCGGCCTCGGCAAAGCGCGCGCCGCAGAAATTCTCGCTCTCATCCGAGACGCGGAGCAACCGATGGTGGTCGATGCGGATGGTTTGAACATTTTGGCCAAAAACGTCGTGACGTTGAAAGAGGTGCGCGGACCGCGCCTGCTCACGCCGCACCCCGGGGAGATGAAGCGGCTCTTTCCCATCGAGAAAACATCGCGCGCGGGTTGGGCGAGAAAATTTTGCGACGAATACAAAGTGACGCTGCTCCTCAAAGGGAGCCGCACGATCGTAGCCGAACACGATCTGCCGCTCAGCTACAACACCACGGGCACGCCCGGGATGGCGACTGGCGGCATGGGCGACGTGCTCACGGGAGTTTGCAGCGGGTTGCTCGGCGCCCGACTTTCGCCTAACGACGCCGCCCGCCTCGGGGCGTGGGTCTGTGGCCGCGCCGCGGAGTTGGCGTTGAGCCGCGGCGCCGCGAGCGAGGAATCGCTTCTCCCGCGCGACGTGCTCGACCACCTTGGGGCGGCGTTCCTGGATCTTCGTGCCGGAGCCGGGTGCCCCTCGTGAGCGGTCTTCCCGCCCCGCGCCTCGTGACCTTTACGGGATCAGAAAAGTTCGTCGTGCTGGACCAGCGCAACCAGCACGCGGGACGCCGGCGCTACCCGGGCCGGGGAACTGCCTCCGCAACTCGTTAGGCAATTGAAAAATATCATCGTCGCCGGCTACCCCAAGAGTGGCTGCACCTGGGCGACCCGGCTGGTCGCGGAGTTAGTCGGGTGCCCGGTCGCAGGTTTTTGGCGATCGGAGAAAAAAGAAATCGCGGTCGAAGGGCGCGACCGGATCTCCGATTTTCGTTGCTATAAATCGCATCATCAATTCACTGAGCTGGGAATCAGTCCGGCTCATTCGGCGACGACGCAGATCATTTACGTTTTGCGCGATCCGCGCGACATCGCGATCTCGGGCGCGAATTATTTTGAGTTCGAGCACTACCCTCAAATCGCGTTTTTTTTTCGTCGCTTCCGGCGCGGAGAGAAGTTGTATCGCCACACTCTCTACCGCCTTCTCGTTAGGCGGGATTTTCGCCTGGAAAAAATGACCGAAGCGTTGCTCGAAGGCGCGGGCGAAGTGCACAACTGGTGCCGCGTTTCCTGGAGCAAACATCGGCGCGCCTATGAGGAGGCGGGCGTGCCGATCGTGCGCTATGAGGACCTCCTGACGCAGCCGGAAAAAGAGTCGGCCCGCATTCTGCAGCACCTCGGATTGGAGCGTTCACCCGAAGCGATCGCGACGGCGGTGCGCAAACAATCGTTCGAACGAAAAAAGGCGGCGCTGCAGGAAAGCGGTGAGACGGGCCGGGCGAAATTTCTCCGGGTGGGAAAGAGCGAACAATGGCGGGAAAAGCTTCCGCTGCATTTGCGAGCGCGTTTCGCGCAGGCGCTCAGCTCCGAGCTGGCGGCATGGGGTTATTCGGCCTAACGAGTCGAAGCCTAAGGCAGGAGCGCGCCAATGAACCGCGCATGAAGGCCGACTTTTGGAAAGTCCCGCGTCTCCTTCACGGCCGCGATCAAGTATTCCCTGGTCTGCGCTGAAAGTGAACTGAGGTCGCCGTCGCCGAAATAGGTGAGCGCTTTTAAAGGGAGGGCTGGATTGAAGTTCGGGCCGAAAAGCGCGATCGCTCCGCCCAATCCTTTTTCGAGAGAAATCCCGGCGCGAATCATGGTCGCGATGTCGATGTAGTCTTTGGCTTCCGAGCGTTGAAAAACCGCCTTGAGCTTTGTCGCCATGAGATCAGCCAGCGACGCGATTTTGATATTAGCCGCGGCTGCGACATCCGGTGCGGCCAATTGCCCGAACGAGAGCTCTCCGAAAAAGGAGACTGTGACTGGGCCAGCGCGATTGATCCGGAGGGTGAGAGTATTTGGGCCGCTTTGCAAAATCTCCGCTTCTTTGACGAAAGGAAGAGCCGCCAGGAGATGTTCCATTTCGAGCGGGCCGGAGGAAAAAAAGTCAAAGTACAAAGACTGCCGGTGACCCAGCCGCAACGCCAGAGCTGTCCCGCCGTAAAGGACAAAATTGCCAGGGATGCGCTTCTCCTCCTTCCAAAAAGCCAGCTGCGAGGCCGGAAGAATTTCGACGGCTGGCGTTAACATTCGGGGAGCTTCCTGCTGGGTAGCGGTGGCACCGGCAAGAGGTCGAGCATGTGATGCCAATAGGACCAGCTTCTCGGATCGAAAACACCCGGGGGCGCCTCGCGGAGAGCATCGCGGAAAGCTGCCACGGGCCAGAGATCTGTTGCTTCCTGGATGTCGTTCCAGGTACCCAAAAACATCAGTTGCGCCAGAAACCGGTTAGTGTCGGCGAGCGCCTCTTCGGGAGATTTCCACCAGAAAAGGCGCCGGGCCAAGGCATCGAGTTTTTCCTTCTTCAATGATTCCGGAGCCATCATGCGCCTCACCAAAGATACCGAATGCGTTCCGTCTTGTCAGCGTCTCGTTAGCTGATCAGCGCCCGAATCAAGGGGAAGGAGAAGGCTGCGCGGCGAGAAGTTTTTGGAAGCGCGGGTCCTGGCGGAGTGACGCCCATTCCCAGCGCTTCTCCAGATCGGTCCGAGTGATGCTGTAGTCGGCGCTATCGACAGATCCGGGAGTGTGGAGCAGGCGCTCGATTAGCGGAAAGGCGAGATCGTTTTCGCCGACCCGCGCGTAGATCAACGCGAGGAAGCCTTGCATAAGGGCGCCGTCGACAGCGTCTTTGGATTCGGGTTTCAACTCCACTGCACGACGGCCTTCGCGCAGCGCATCCTCTTTGCGCTCGAGGAAAGCGTAGAGCAAACCGAGATTGGCATGGCGTTCCGCGCTGTCGGGAGCTTCGCGCACATTGTCTTCGAAAACGGTCCGCGCGAGGTCGAACTGCGCATGCGCGGCAACTTTGTCGCCGCGCGCGAGCGCACTGCAACCGGCGAGAAAACTCCTCGGGGTGGAGCCGCCGTTGAGATAGTCGATCGCCTCGAGGGAGGTCTGCCCGAGGATCGTGGCGGCGGCGGCGTAAGCGCCGTCGAGCATGGCAGCTTCCCAGCGGCAGGAGGTGGCGACCCCGTCTGGATCATTCCCGGCCGGGATCTGAGCGAGCTGGGTGTGCATCGCCGCGGTGCTGCCGTTCCACCAGAATTCGATGTAGCCCGTCTGGATTTTTGCGACGACCGAATCGGGCGCGATATCGCGCAACCGCGTGGCCGCGAGCGCTGCTTCGGCCCATTTGCGCATCGCGGTACAAGTGGTGAGAACTTCGCGCATAATATTAGGATTCTGCGGATCGATCGCCTCGATCCGCCGATAGGCGGCGAGCGCCTCTTCCCAGCGGCCCTGGCGGCGCTCGATCGCGGCAATGAGGCGGCCGACGCGGGCGTCGTTAGGCGCGAGCTCCTGCGCGCGGGAAAACTCCGCCAGGGCGCGGTCGTAATCGCCATCCAGCCAGTAACTGCATTGGCCGAGGGCGAAGTGCGCCTCGCTCAGGTTTGGCTGCAGTTGGAGGGCGAGCTGCGCTTCGCTTTTGGCCTTCTCCCTCCAACCCGCGAGCGGTTCGTGGAAATGAAAAATCTCCGCGTAGGTGGAAGCGAGATGGGCGTGGGCGAGCGCGAAACCGGGATCGAGCGCGATGGCCTGGCTGTAGAGTTGCACGGCCCGGCGATAATCCTGGAGGAGCGTGTCGGGACCTTGTTCGTAGGGAAGCGCGCGGAGGTAGAGGACATAGGCGTCGGCGTTTTCCGTGGGCTTGCGCTGCACCCGCACTTTCTCCTCCGGAGTGAGGGTGGCGCGGAGCGCGCTGGCGATTTCACTGGCCAGCTCGCCTTCGATGCCTAACGAATCCGCGAGCGTGCGCTTGTAGCGGTTGGCCCAAAGGTGGTGGTCGCTCTGGGCGTCGATCAACTGCACATTGACCGCCACCTGGTTGCCGGCCCGGCGCACGCTTCCTTCCAGAATATTGGACACGCCTAACGACTCTCCGATCTCCTTGATATTGCGCGCGCCTTTGTCGCGATACTTCATCACGCTCGTGCGGCTGATTACTTTGAGATCTTTGATCTTCGCCAGGTTGGTAAGCAGATCGTCCTGGATGCCGTCGGCGAAAAAGGCGTTTTCTTTGTCGTCGCTGAAATTCTCGAAAGGCAAAACCGCGATGCTTTTATCACGGCTTTTAGGCGCGAAAATGACGCGATGCTGCTGCAAGAGGAGGAAGACGACGACGCTCGAGAGAACCGCGATGATGAGCAGGTCGAGCCGCCGGCCGGTTCGGCGTCTTTTTATCGGCTCCTCGGGGAGGTCGTCGGTCTTCACGATCCCTTCCGGCGTCACCTCGAAGACCCAGGCGAGCGAGAGCGCGACAGGAAAACCGAGGACGAGACCGAGAATGAGAAAGCGAATGATCCATTTGGGAACGTCGAAGAAGGGAAAGGTCTGAGTCGCGACCTGGATCACGAGCCAGGCGCTCATGACGTAGATGACGCCGGCGCGATAAACGTGACGCCGCTTCAGTTCGTCAAAAAACCCGCGGGCTGCCATGCGCGGTAGTAAACCGGGTGTGAGGGCGAAACGCCAGAGTATGTTGCGGGACCCGCGGCGGTTGGGCGCTAAGAGTTAGGCGCGCTTGAACTCGTAATCGTGCTCATGCTCGTGCTCGGGATCGAAAGAATCGAGGAGGAGGACGAGTATTGGGTGATCGACACGAGTTCGGGATCGGGCGGGAAGAGGCCGAGCGGCTGGAAACCGGAATGCGAAAGTTTTTGGAGACGGCAAGCAGCCAACTTCTGGCTTGGGAATGTTTCCGGAGGCACAAAGTGGGCAACTTCTGGCTTGGGGAAGTTTCTGGAGGCACAAAGTGGGCAACTTCTCGCGTCAGAAACTTTCTGGAGGCATAAAGATGCCAGGTTCCGGCGTCGTAAAGTTTTTGAAGGCGCTGACGCGCCAAACATTGGCGTCCCAAACTTTCTAGAGCGACTGACGCATCCATCTTTGCCGTGCAAAAATTCCCGGAGCCACGAAATGGCGATACAAGGTGCGAAAGTTTCGAGAGACGGATCAGGACAACCCGCACAGACCGGCCCTTTCTCCTACTCTGAAATGTAGCGTCGGCTGTCCTCAGCCGAAGCCGATGACGCGCGATATTCGTGCTTGTGCCCGGGGAGAAACCCGCTCGATTTGGTGCGCTCGCATACTTATGATGAGACGACTACTCCACCTTTGCGCCATCGCCGCGATCCTCACCGCCTTCGCCGGCTGCGACACCATGAGCGAGATGGTGACCGCGAACCTGCCGCAAAACCATACCGGCCGGGCCTCGATCGTAGTCAGCCTGGCGGCGCAGGAAGTTTACCTCTACCGAGGAGGGCATCTCGCTGCCACATCCCGCATCTCCAGCGGCCGGGAAGGACACCGCACGCCGCTCGGCCGCTTCCGGGTTACCCGCAAAGACATGGACCATCGCTCCAGCCTCTACGGAGCCTACGTGGATGACTCTAACAGGATCATAAAGTCGGATGTAGATACCCGGCGCGACCCGAAGCCGCGACACGCGCACTTCGTCGGCGCGCCGATGCCGTACTTTGTGGAATTCGCTCCCGGCTACGGATTGCACCAAGGCTACCTCCCGGGGGAACCCGCCTCACACGGCTGCATCCGCATGCCCTACTGGAAAGCGCGCCAGTTCTACGATGCGGTCCACGTCGGCACACCAGTCACGGTAAAGTCGTAGCGAACGCTACGCGTGCGACTGGGTGGAGCAGATCGGCTCGTATCTGAAGTACGAGTTCGACGCGATGTCCCGCTCGATGTCACCTTCACCCTCGATCAATCGACTCAGGAACCAGCTCTCAATCAGGCGTGATATGGTTCGTCGCTCACCTGTTCCATCCAACGACCTACCCTCGAGCGCTTCCTGGATAGCAACATGCGTGACAGCGGTGCTCGGCGCAGCGCCGTGCCATGCTTCTCGCCCAGCGGAAACCAGACCACGTCGCCGGGACGAATCTCCTCGATCGGACCCCACCTCGCGCTGCATTCGTCCGCAGCCAGCTGTGACAATCAAAGTCTGGCCGAGCGACGGATATGCCATGCCGTGCGAGCGCCCGGCGCGAACGCCGAAATTAGGGACTGACCCCTTTTCTCCACTCGACCCCAGCTACCTGCCCAAGGACCTGCTTACTTTACGCCATTCGCCGGGTTCCACGACCCCTGCAGCTTGCGCACATAGAGAATTTGCCCCGTATGATACGCATTATGCGTGCTGATGTGACCGATCGTCGGCGCCGCCTGCGCCAGCTTCTCCTCGGACATTTTCTCGACCTCAGCCTCGAGCCCTTTCATCACGCGATCCAGCCGCTGCACGATGTCGTCCCAGTGCGCCGCGTCGAAGTCATTGAAGGTCTCGTCGTTGTCACTGGGATTATTGGTCTTTTCTCCGCGCAAACGCGCCAGCGCGTTCTCGTTCCAGAAGACCAGGTGATAAGCCAGCATCCCCACCGAGTGGTTCGCCTTCGTATCCAGCTTGCCCTGCGCATTCTGCGGCACCCACTTCGCCTGTTCCGCCGTCAAGCCGGCGACCGCGGTATTCGCCGGGGTAAACCACTCCGCTTTGTCGTGCGTGCTGTGGAGCTGCGACAGCAGCAGCGAGCGCAGCGTCGCCGGAGGCTGCGCAGGTTTGGCCGGCGATTGGGCAAAGAGGATGGTGGTGCTCGCGAAGACGAGCGGAAGCAGGCAGAGAACAAAGAATCGATACATGCGGCGCATCGTAGCCATCCGGGACTCGACTGGCACGAAAAATTGTGTGCGGGAGAACAAAAAGAATCCATCACTGAACATGGGAACTCCCGTAAATGTCTTCACACTCGCTAACCGCCGATAAGGGTCGGTAAGGATATTCTCCTGACCCCGTCTTGACTCAGACCTGATACTGCTCGTCGCTAACCTTCTCCATCCAGTCGACCACCTTGCCGTCGAGCGCTTCCTGAATGGCGAAATGCGTCACGGCCGTGGTCGGCGCAGCGCCATGCCAATGCTTCTCGTTAGGCGGAAACCAAACTACATCGCCGGGACGAATCTCCTCCACCGAGCCGCCCTCGCGCTGCACCCGACCGCAACCCGCCGTGACAATAAGCGTCTGGCCAAGAGGGTGAGTATGCCAGGCGGTGCGAGCGCCCGGCTCAAACGTCACACTCGCGCCCGCCGTGCGAGCGGGAGCGTTTCCTTGGAACAATGGATCTATGCGCACCGTGCCAGTAAACCAATCGGCCGGCCCTTTGCTGGATGGTTGTGAACCACTTCTTTTGATTTCCATATTTGGCTCCTTAGGCTCACTTCGCGCTTTCTAGGGCTTGGCTTCCGGCGCGACTTTCGTGGCGTGACCGGCGTATAAGCGCCACTGACCATTGTCTTTCACGAAAGTATCAGTGAATTCGAAGCGAGCATCGAACGGTTCCCCACCGGATTTTCCCTTTGCATGGGTCACCCCGAGGACGACCGCGGTGTCGCCATGCACCCGCACCTTCATGTCCTCGTTCTCGAAGATCTCGTATTTCGGATCGACTTTCTTCGCCTCCTCGAGGTCGTCCGCCCGCGTCGTCACTTTCCCGCGCGAATTCGTCAGGGTGTAATCTTCCATCACTCCTTTCGTGATCCCGGCCGCGTCGCTCCGCTGATACGCTTTGGCCAGTTCACGCTCGGCCCGGAGCACGACTTCCTCCGGAGCCGCCGTCTGCGCGTGAGCCACCGCCCCTAGGGGAAGTAGAGAGAAGATGAGAAGGACAGAACTTTTCATGCGCGAACTTACCACGATGTTCAGCGGCCGGTCATCTGCTCCAATTTTTCCGGATAACGAGCTCCTTGCACCGTAATCTCTGCGGTGGCGTCATCGATGTCACGCAAATCGTCGGGCGTGAGCTCGACTGAGACTGCGTCGATGTTTTCCTCGAGGCGATGCAGCTTCGTCGTCCCAGGGATCGGAACAATCCACGGCTTCTGCGCTCGCTCCACCCCTTCTAGCCAGCCGATCTCCACTTTCAAGACCTCCTTATAGAGGAAGAGGAGAGCGCTCAGCGCTTGGTTCTGGGTCGAAGCGGCAACCTGCCCATCCCGCGCCAGGTGAGTCAAAAACGCCGTCACCTCGATCTCGTTCATCCCGCTCGGATGCCGCTTCCCATGGTAACGAATGAAGCGCGCGATCCAATCGCAATAACAACGCTCGGTGCGCAGACTATAATGCTTCAGGCGCATGACATCGCGCACCTGATCGAGCAATTTTTTTGGCTTGTCAGGAGGAGCGGCGACCAGCACA
>JACDGM010000073.1 GCA_013815325.1 Chthoniobacterales bacterium | reverse complement strand
CAGCCATGAGTTGAGATGCTTAACGTAGATATTGATCACGTCGCCGCGGCGTGCGGGGCATGCCTCCTTGTCCAAATTCGCCCTGCGCCGATTTTCATTTTTTACGTGAAACGGACCCGTATCCGCGTACCGAAGAAAGGGCGTGGGCGACGCCTCCGCCACAGCTCCCGGGATGGTCGGGGCGGGCGACGGAGCGGCGGGAAGCGCTGCAACTGGCGCCACCTGCGCGGAAGCCAAATCCGTCAGCAGGAGAAGGAGCGAACAGAGAGGCGGAGGTTCATACGTTTCGACTTTGTTATGGCTTTAACGCTTCGGCGCCAGTTTTGCGAAATGCTCCAACACGATTTTCGTTTTGGTCTCTTCTTCCTGCTTTTCCGTGCCTGTGGATACCGAGCACCTTGGAAAGCGCCGTGGTCGCTTGAGCTGCCTGGCTTACGGGCGCCTTGGTCGAGACCTCAAATAAGATTTCCAGCGCGCTCTGGCAACTCCCATCGCTCCGCGGTGACCTTATCCAAGCCCTCCGCGGTTATATCCTTCCAGACTTTCACGTCTTCGACCGGGCCAAACGGAGTTAGCGTCTTCCAGCTCACTTCAATGCTCGCCTTATTCAGGAAATCTTTCTGATCATCATTGAAGAGCTTCTCCATGTCAGCGCCCTTGTTAGCCGCTTTGATTTCCTCCACCTGCTGCGTCTCGTCTGTCAGTAGCAGGACTCCACCTTGTCTTTGCCGATAACCTCATCAAACTCGCATTTGACGTCTTTGCCCTCCAGCTTCACGCCCCGGATTTTCACTGTGGTCTGGCCGATTTCCTGATCAGTGCCGGTGCTGTAGCGCGAACGCAGAATCGCTTTCGGGCTGTGACTGAAGAGCGCCATAGCGTCCGTATCGTAAAAGCAGATCACGCGCATCGCGCTGGGATGATCCGCATCGAGGTGCAGGTTTTTGGAAACCGTCTCAATGTTGTCTTCCGGCACCAGGTATTTGATTTCCACGCGCTCTTCTTTCCTGGCTCCGTTCTGTTCATCCTTGGGTTTGCCCAACGCGAGGTCTGGCAGGCTAAGCAGACACGCACCGGCGAACACGGCGATCAGTTTTCGAGAAGTCATAAGTGTGACTTTCTTGTCTATCAGCGAGCAAGACTTCGCCATGCGGGCTTCGGCCTAACGGCGAGCAACCCCTGCCCGAGTAGCGTCCGGCTCATGTGATCCGGAAAAGAACATGGGCGGAGCCTTTGTTGCCAAGATGTTCGTCGACGGAAAAGGTGAGATCCAATTCCGCTTCTAAATCTTCCCTCGGCCCCACATCCACCAGCGGCACGCGGGCAAACTTGCCGGTCTTCTCATTGAATACCTCAACCATCGCGCTGAGCAGTTCCGCGGAGCCAGCCAATTGCTTGAACGGCTTCCCGAAGACGCGCTCAAGGCGGCTCTTTTTTACTGAAGCTCCCCAGACGTCGCTGTTCGTCTGGACGATGTTCTCGGCTCCTGAGCCCGTACCACCATCCTGTTTGTCAAACTTCCCGAATTGCGTCGCCTTCACTTCCTCCACGCCGCTGTTACCCTCAAACCCGCCGAATTTTTCTTCGATCCTCACCACCCGGAACTCGCGCCCTTTGTAGGCATAGCCGTTCTGCCGAATGGTCGTGATATTTCCTTTCCTTACTCGCCGCTGCGTAGCGGTTAAACGTCCCAGGTCTTTGGCCTCGCGAACAGCATGAAGGTCTTCCGCCGCAGTCGTGATCTCCGTCCCGTCGCTCATCCGCAGGATTTGGCCGGAAGAGCCGGTTGTTTCCGAAGAATCTTTTTGAAATTTCCCTTTCGATAACTTGGTCGCAAAGGGGATTGGCTCGCCGGCCGGAGTTGCACCTGGGTCTGGTTGAAGCATCTCATCGTCGCCGGGCACGGTGAGATCAGTCGGTGCTGCAATCTCTGGCGGGCGGACGATGGCCGCATCGAGCTTCAGAAGCGCGGCGTCCAGGGCGAGGATCGAATCCTGGCCGACACGCCCGTCCGCGTCCAAATCGTTTGCGGCTTGAAACGCTTTGACCGCAGCTTCGGTTTTTGGGCCAAAGAACCCTCGAAAGCGGTCGCCCGGGCCGAGATTTATGGCGAATTCCGGATTGAATCGACTCAAAAGGTTGAGCGCGTCTTGCAGCGTTCCGGTTGCGTCAACCGAGGTGCCAGCAGTTGTGTGCAGCACTCCATGTCCTTCGGCAATTGCTTCGATCGCCTCATCTTCTGAAAGCAACTCTGATTGGAGCTTGCGATCTGCTCTCGTGGGCAGCGGGATCGCAAGGTCAGTTGCGGTATCTATGATCAATTCCGAGGAATCGATCAGCCCGCTCTCACCGCCGAAGAGCTGCCGAATCAATTCGTCGCTCGCCTCAAAATGCATCGAATCTTCCCGCTTCGGATTCGTCGCCGCAAAGCCGATTCCCCAATACCAGCCACGAACGTGAAAGAAGGGCGCGAGAGCGCTTGTCCCCAGCTGCATGAGGCCATCTCCCATCTCGTCACTGTCGTCGCCGAAACGGATATCGATCGCCGTTCCCCAAGAGTGATTGGAGAAGTTCCTTTTACTTCCGCGAACCGCGCGGCAGCAAAGCATCCCATCGCTCTTAGCCTGCGCGAAAACCTCGGGCAGCCTTCCCTTCACCTCGGTAAAAATCTCGGTGAGATGATCAAGCAATTGCCCGATCCCGGTCGCTTTGAACGGACCTACGTTGCGGGTTTCGATGCGTGCCTCAAGCTTTCGGTTTGCGATGTCTGAGCAATTTCGGCTGAGAGCGCCCGGCACG
The DNA here is from genome assembly GCA_013815325.1 of Chthoniobacterales bacterium. GTDB lineage: Bacteria > Verrucomicrobiota > Verrucomicrobiia > Chthoniobacterales > UBA10450 > Palsa-1392. The sequence continues at coordinate 19,262 of JACDGM010000073.1, read as the reverse complement.
CCGAAAATCTTAAGCATGGTGGCCTGGTGTCCCGGATGCAGACCAATGTTAATGGTGTCTAGAGGAGGAATGGGAACGAGTTTTGCAAAGTTTCTCATAGTCATGGGTGTGTTTTCTCCTTTTCTTTTGTTCTCGCCAGCCGCCTTACACGATTGGACTAGATTTTGTGCATTAATGTTCTACAAGCGTAGCGGCGGGCGGATTCATGACATTACGAAGGTCAGGTAAGGCAAAATTGGGTAAGAGTTTCGAGATCAGAATGGCAGTTTAAAGCCGGCAAGCAGGGCGTTATGGTCTGGCCGTTCACGTAGGTGTCAGTGAAGTGTGGAGCGGTTTGTTTTCGGCAGGCGACGTTGACTGTCTTGGCGAAAGACAATCATATGAGTCGAATTGAACTTGCTTTCCTACTGCACTGCAATCTGCCCCCAAATGATACCGTTTCCGTTTTGCACTTGGAGGAATTTTACCTGCTGAAAAACGGACACGATCCCGAGCGGTCGATTCTTCGAGCGCGCAGCATCACGGACGTTCGCCGCAAACACGATCTGAAGTGTTTCCCCAACTGCAGGTGGATTCTGGCCTTCAACTGTGTGTTCCGGGTCCCAACTGCCATTTTGCTGATGACCTACGTAAATCCAACCTTGCAATCCGGTGGGTGCTTTCGGCCGCAAATGTGCTTCAGCGCGTAGTTCGGCGGGGACCACCGCTGGCGGCTTTCCGAACGCTTGGGCAAAGCCAAACTTCCGCTGAAAGCCATCGCCCGAGAGCGTGACATCAACAGTGAATCCATCCTTCGGTTGCAGCTTTTTTACGAGAGTAGCGCTTCCCGCAGTAAAGCGAACTTGAGCGACATTTTCCGGAAGAGGTTGAGCGACCAAGAGCGACTTCGAAGGATCCGCTTCAATCGCCGAGCCCACCACATTTCCTTGATCGTCGAGCAACTCCATCGTGTAACTAAAGAGTTGCCCATCGATATTGGCTTCGATGGATCTTGATGGTCCTTTGCTGAACGCAACTGGCGAGGGCGTCCCCTGAGCAAATGCGGTGACACCAACGAAAGGCACCACACCTAAAGGTAAGCCTGTGCCGCCTTTCATTTCAAAAGGCGCGGAAATGTCGTTTTGGTGCGGCGCGGTACTATGAATCGCAGCGCCATAATTGGCGACAAGAGAAGGAAGACTCAAGCCTAGAAGCACCGCTTTTTTTACATCATTCTCGCTGAGGAGCCACACGACGACCAATCCTATTAAGCCGAACACTGCACCTAGAAGCCAGTAATCTGTCGTGAAAATCGCACCGAATCTGTGTGAGGTCAGGGAGTTCTGTAACGGAATGATCAGCTGAGTCGCAAATCCGCCGGCAAACCCACCAATCAAAACTTTAAGTTTTTTCTTCGCACTGCCATTTTCTTCCTGGTCACTCATTTCTTGCTCCTAACTAAGTGTTACCTCCACCACCTCACTCGCGGAGCTATCCCCCCGGCGGCGTTGTGGCTTTCGATAAGCTTAACCCAAAGTCGTCCGTCAATTGCGGCTTCGACATAAGTAGAAACCACTTGGCGTTGGATTTGGCGACGTTGCGCGCGGAGAGCAAATCACTTTCCAGCTTCTGGACGAGAATGGTAATGAGTAGGCTGACCACCGTAATAATCACCCCGAAGGCGATAAGCGTATCGAGGGTGGCGAGCATAGGGGGTAAGGGAACCGTTAGAACTTGACCGCTGCGAAGGCGGCATCGACGAAGATCTGAAGCACGCCGTTGGTGAAAGTGTCGATCGTTGCGCTCGCCAGGCCGGTCTGTTTTAACGCGTGCATTTCCGCGAGGTCCTTTTTTCCGAGGACGAGATCCTCAAAATCGTCGCGATCGATCTTTCCTTCGGCGTAGAGAAGTCCAGCACGAGCGACCCCGTCTTTAGAGCGCCGGAGGAAGTTCTCCGTATCGTCGACCGCTTGGTTCACGAATTTCTTAAAGAGGATGCCGGCGAGTTCCTTGCTCTTATCGAGCGTCGTGGAAATGGCTGCGTTGGTATCAAAGCTCGGCATGCTAAACTAAGGTCAGTTGGCTTTTCTTTTGCCGATTTCCAAGCCCGTTATCTGGTCGAAGGCCTCGGCGATGTCGGGTTTCTTTTCCGTGATGTAGTCGACCTTAAGGGATCCTTTGTCATGCCAGCGACGGAGAAACCCACCGAAGAGATTCCTGTTTGGGTCTCGGAGAACTTCCCATTGCTGGACGGTGACAGTATTCAGCGCCCGGCCACGGTCATATTCGTAGGCCTTGTCAATGGTTAGGGAGACGGCCTCGATTTCTTTAAGGTGGGCGCCATAGGAGTCGGTCGCCTTGTCCATGAGGGCGAGGGCCTCCGCTTTCGCGCCAGTCGCCTTGTCATACGCTACTTGATCGAAGGTGGCGATGGTGCTGCAGGCGGTGGCGAACGATAGCCAAAGCAGCAGCGCCACGGCTGACGACTTTAGACTATAAAACTGTAGGCCCGCCTGAAAGTTCCCTTTGGCCGCTCCGCTTCTTTTACTCGTAGGCGATTTCGTTTGCGACTTCGCACTGGCCAGGGGAGGCATGGGCCAATCAGAACAGACCGGCGTTTTATGTCTATCGGGTAAGCCGCCTGAATTCTTGAGACGTTTTGCGACCCGGTGGCCACGTGCAACTTGTCCGGGGCTTACGTTCGGTCTTGGCAATGTATTTCGGCAACGAATTTCCCTCTTGGCTTTGCTTTAGGTTTTCGATAAAACCCCTCCAACCACTCTCGCGGAGCTGTCATGGTTTCCCTTAAAAAACTATCAGTGCTGATCGCGCACCATGCGCCAGTGATGCGGTTCGGCCTAACGGCGCTGATTAATTCGAGCGGGCGCTTCAAGGTGATCGGCGAGACGGGCGAGGCGCCAGTTGCGCGACGCTTATTCACCGAGAAGACGCCCGACCTTGTCGTGCTCAGTCTCACCCTTCACGAAGGCGACGGGATTGGGTTGCTTAAGGATTTCAAGAAGATGAATCCGGCGGGGCGCGCGCTGGTAGTGACGGCGCGGACCGATTCGCTTGCGGTGCAGCGGGCGTTCAAGGCGGGAGCACGCGGCTACGTCGCGGCGGAGGACGAGACGAGCGAAGTGCTGCACGCGCTGGAAAGAATCGCGGCCGGCGAACTCTACGCCAGTGGGACTGTCGCACGCGGATTGTTGGGGATGCTCGCGAACGGTTCCGTCGAAACGCGGCGGGACGCTTGCGGACAGTTGAGCGATCGCGAGCTGCAGGTCTTCCGCCTGATCGGCACAGGCCTGGGCACTTCGCGCGTGGCGACTGAACTGCATTTGAGTGTGAAGACGATTGAGACACATCGCCAGCGGATCAAGCAGAAGCTCGGCCTAACGAATAGCATGGAGTTGACACAATGCGCGACCGGGTGGCTGCTGGGCGCGGCACGCAAACGCGGCCAACTCACGGGGACATGACCCCGCCTCTTCCCGCGCAGATGAGGAGCGGATGAGATTTCAGCTTCTCGTTGTTGCCGCGGCCATTTTTTCCGCGCGGTTGGGCTTCGCGCAAGCACCCAGCGCGCCCTCGCTCCGGCCACCAGTGGACGCACTGATTCCCTGGTTGCTACAGGAAGACGCACATCTGCGCGGTCTTCCCTTTGCCGAGGTGATCTTTGATGCGACGGGAAAAAGAGTGCTCGCAGTCGATCTGAAAAACGAAACGGATCAACGGGTCGTGCAGCAGATTTCCGCGGTCCTCGAGGAAGTCGTTAGGCAACTAAACCAGCCGGAGAGCGCGATCCAAGGCATCCCGCGGATCAACGAGGTGAGCAGTCATTTCGAAGATTTGATGCGCAAGTTGCTGAACGATGCACCGGGATTGCAGTGTGATTTTCCGCATACAGCCGACGGTCGGGTGCAACGCTCCGGCTATCCTGATCTTCGTGTGGTCGATGAGGAAACGAAGCGCGTTTTCTACATCGACCCCAAGCTTTACGCCGCTGGCAGTCGCGAGAGCAGTTTCCGCACTTTTTATTTCGAACCGAAGAAAGCGACAAACAAAGTCCTGGACGATGCGGTCCATCTCGTCGCCGGCTTTGAGCACGAGGCCGGGAAGGACGGGCATTGGAAGTTTACTCGTTGGGATCTTGTCGACCTGGCGCACTTCCAGGTGAAGCTGAAAGCCGAATTTCAGGCGAGTAATCGCGATATGTACAGGCCGGATGCGATCGTGGCGACAAGCGCGCGCTAAGAAAACTGAACTCGCCGAGGCTAGTCCCTCCGGGCGATCGGAGATCGCTACGAGGGATAGCCGCCGGAAATGTAATCCTTGAGCTGTTCGAGCGTGGCGCTCTGCGCTGAAATCACATGCTTCACCAGATCGCCGATCGAGATGACGCCGCGAAGTTCTCCCTCGGCCACCACCGGTAAATGGCGGATCCGTTTGTCGGTCATGAAGCGCAGACATTCCTCCACCGTCTCGCGCGGATGTGCGGTCGTAAGCTCGGTCGTCATGATTTCGCGGACGAAACTGTCACGCGAGGTTTTCCCTTTAAGCATCACTTTGCGCGAGTAGTCGCGCTCGGAAATGATGCCGACGAGTTTTTCGTTTTCCATCACGAGGAGCGCACCGACGTTTTTCTCAGCCATCATGGCGATGGCGTCGTAGATCGTCGCGTCGGGCGAGACCGACCAGATGGGGCGGGGTTTGTTGCCGAGGATAGTCTCGATCGTGCCGCTCACGTCCACGCGCCGAGGATACTGGGCCGCGGAAATGGACGCAACCACTTATCGGCTGCGCCGCGCGAACTTATCCGCGATCAACTCTTCCAGCCTAACGATCAGCGCCGGCGCGGGAAGGCGCTCGAGCACTTCGGTGAGAAATCCGCCGACGAGTAATTCTCGCGCGACGGCGGCCGAAATGCCGCGAGCGAGTAGGTAGAACATCTGTTCTTCATCGAGCTGGCCGGAGGTGGCGCCGTGACTGCACTTCACATTGTCGGCCAGGATTTCCAAGCCGGGCATCGAGTTCGCTTCCGCGTCGTCGCTCAGGAGAAGGTTTCTCACTTTTTGGTAGGCATCGGTGAAATGCGCGTGCGGCTCGACCCGAATGAGACCGCCAAAAGTGGTGCGAGCGCGGTCGTAGAGCGCGTTTTTGAAAAGGAGGTCGCTGTAGGTGTGCGCGCAAGCGTGGTCCTGCAACGTGCGCGCGTCGAATTCCTGCGCGCCGTCGCCGACGGAAACCGCGAGCATGTCGCTGCGGCCGCCTTCACCGATGAGGCGGCTGAGGCTTTCAAGACGGGAAAATTTGCCGCCGAGGTTCAGATACAAATTAAAGGCGGAAGCGTCGCGCGCGACGGTCGTGGCGTTGATCTGGATGCCGAGCGCGCGATCACTCCAGTCTTGCGTACAGACGTAATTGACCTTCGCGCCTGGGCCAACAACGAGATCATTCACGCCGCAGGAAAAGCCGGCGCGGCTGCGATCGGCCGAGCGAAAATGTTCCACAAGCGTGACCTTGGAAAATTCCTCCGCGACGAGCAGCGTGTGCGGGAAAATGGCGACATTCTCACTGTGCAGCCAATGGAAGGTCTCGAGCGGCAGTTCCACCTCGATGCCGCGCGGCACATACAGAAACGTCCCCGACCTAACGAGTGCCTGATGGAGCGCCGCAAACTTGGCCGAGCCCAATGTCGCCGGCTGAGTCATGAAGTGGCGGCGGAACAAATCTTCGTGTTCGATCATCGCCCGCTCGAGTGGCTGAAAGATCACACCGGCCGCGCGCAGTTTCTCTGAAAGGACGTCGCGCTCGAGGAAATGATCGTCCGCAAAAACCAAACGGCCGGCGATTTCGCTCAGTTCCGTGGAGCGCTCGAGCAGATCGCGCTCAGCTCTATCGGAGAGGGAGACGGGCAGCGTGTAAGGCGCGAGATCGAGCGCCTGCACATTGGAGAAACGCCATGCTTGATCTTTGAGCGCCGGCATCGGCAGGGTCTGGAACTCCGTCCAGGCCGCACTCTGTTGCTCGCGAAACCACGCCGGCAAATCCTCATTGCGAGCTGCGCCACCACCAAGGATTCGGCCCGGTGCGAGCGCAGTTTCGGCAATTTCTTCGAGGAGAGCTGACGGATTACTCATAGTCGGTCGAGACGCGAACGGCGGTCCAGAGACCGCCGTCACACTGTGCTCGCTCTGGTGGCGGAAATTAGCCGACGGAGCCTTCCATCTCAAGTTCGATCAGGCGCTTGAGCTCGACGGAATATTCCATCGGAAACTGCCTAACGAGATCATTGACGAAGCCGTTGACGCTTAAGCTCATCGCCTGCGCTTTGCTGAGCCCGCGCTGCTGCATATAGAAAATCTGCTCGGCGCTGACCTGGCTGACGCTCGCTTCGTGCTGCACGGCGTTGCCTGTGCCGCGGACGGTGATCGCCGGGTAAGTGTCCGTCCGGCTGTGCGAGTTGATGAGGAGCGCGTCGCACTCGGTGTTGTTCTTGCAGTTCTTGAGATGCTTCGGGACGTGGACAAGGCCGCGGTAAGTGGCGCGGCCGGTGCCGATGCTGATGCTCTTGGAAATGATGTTGCTCGTCGTTTCGTCGGCGGCGTGGACCATTTTCGCGCCAGTGTCCTGATGCTGACCGTCGCCCGCGAGCGCGATCGAGATCACTTCACCGCGCGCCTTGCGGCCCTTCATGACGACGCCCGGATATTTCATCGTCAGGCGCGAACCGATGTTGCAGTCGATCCATTTTACTTCGGCCTCTTCGTGGGCGAGGCCGCGCTTGGTCACGAGGTTAAAAACGTTGTTGGACCAGTTCTGGACGGTGATGTACTGGATCTTCGCGCCTTTCATGGCGACGAGCTCCACGACCGCACTGTGCAGCGTCGCGGTGTTGAACTTCGGCGCCGTGCAACCTTCCATATAGGTCAGCTCCGAGCCTTCATCGCAGATGATGAGCGTGCGCTCGAACTGCCCAAAATTTTCGGCGTTGATGCGGAAGTAGGCCTGGAGCGGGTGCTTCACTTTCACGCCCGGCGGCACGTAGATGAACGAGCCCCCGCTGAAAACGGCGCTGTTCAAGGCGCTGAATTTGTTGTCACCCGTCGGGATGACTTTGCCGAACCATTTCCGAAAAATTTCCGGGTGCTCTTTCAGCCCATCGGCGCTGCCGACGAAGATGACGCCCTGTTCGCCGACCGCTTTCTTGATGTTGGAATACACCGCCTCGCTATCGAACTGCGCTTCCACGCCGGCGAGAAATTTCCGCTCCTGTTCTGGAATGCCGAGACGCTCGAAGGTGCGCTTCACATCGTCGGGGACTTCTTCCCAAGTGCGTTTCGGCTGAATGCCGCCGCTGAGGTAATAGCGAATGTTATCAAAAACAATCGCTTCCAGATCCCTGCTCGCCCAATGCGTCGGCATCGGCTTGCTCAGAAAAGTGCGGTAGGCTTTGAGCCTGAATTCCCGCACCCAATCGGGGTCCTGTTTCACGTCCGAGATGTAATGAATCGTCTTCTCGGTCAGACCGATGCCGGCGTCATGCGTATGCGTTTCCGGATAGGCGAAGTCGCCAATGTTCCGTTCTATTTCGAGAGACTTGTTTTCCTGTACCATATTGTTTTCCGCGTTAGGCGAGCGTGGGCTCGTCGATGTCGTCCTTCACCCAGTCGTAGCCTTTTTCCTCCAACTGGAGCGCCAGATCCTTGCCGCCGCTCATCTCGATCCGGCCCCGCACCATCACGTGCACGCGATCGGGCACGATGTAATTCAAAAGCCGCTGGTAATGGGTGATCAGCAGCACGCCCAGATCTGGGCCACGGAGCGAATTGACGCCTTTGGAGACGACTTTGAGCGCGTCGATGTCGAGGCCGCTGTCGGTCTCATCGAGCACCGCGTATTTGGGCTCGAGCAGCGCCATTTGCAGAATCTCGTTGCGCTTTTTTTCGCCACCGGAAAAGCCTTCATTGACCGAGCGCGAAGTGAAAGAGCGGTCCATTTCGAGTAGGTCCATCTTCTTGTAGAGCTGTGCGTAATAATCGGTCGCTTCGAGCTCTTCGCCCTCCGGCATGCGCGACTGCACCGCCGCGCGCAGGAAATTGGCGATCGTCACGCCAGGAATTTCGCTTGGATATTGGAAGGCTAAAAAGAGCCCCCGCCGTGCGCGCTCATCCGGCTCCAGCTCGAGAATGTTCTCCCCATCCATGGTGACGGAGCCCGCCGTGACAATGTAATCGGGGTGCCCGGCCAGCACTTTGGCCAGCGTGCTTTTCCCGGAGCCGTTCGGCCCCATGATGGCGTGGACTTCACCGCGCGGCACTGAGAGGCTGAGCCCGCGGATGATCTCCTGGTCCGCGATCGAGACGTGTAAATCCTGGATGATTAACTCCTGCATATCGGACTCAAAGCTTAACCCCGAATGCGCCATTTTGCGAACGACGATAGCGGGGCGGCGGGATTAGAGATTGCGCACTGCGCGCGGCGAACTTAAATCAGCACTCAACAATCCGTAATGAGTAGTTCCGCATACCCCGTGGTGTAACGGTAACACAGCGCCCTTTGGAGGCGTTATTCATGGTTCGAATCCATGCGGGGTAGCTCAGCTCGCCGCCGGCGCGCGCCGCGCGACATAGGTGCCCGCAAATTCAACGGCGCTCTGGCCTTCCTCCTCTATCACGACTGAGAGTCGGATGCGGGATTTTGCGGTCGCCGCGAACTCCGCTTTGAAAGCCGCCATCGTGGCCTCGTTAGGCTGGCGACAGCTGGCGCGAATGATCGCACGTACCGGTCGCCGGAATCTTAAGGTGCTTTCACTAACGACGAGGTGCGCCTCGCGATCGCCCAGTTCGAGCCAGAGGAACGCGTATCCAGCGAGCATCACGAGAGCGGCGAGGCTGCCGCCGAAAGCAGTGCCGAGGTGGTTGTGATTGGGTTGAAGCGGGGCGGTGACCGTGAGTTGTCCGTCGCCGTAACTTTCGACGCGTACTTGCATGGCACGGGTAAGCGGGATTTGCTGGTGCAGGAACTGTTCGGTCTCGCGCAAACGCTGGTCGGGCTTCATCCGGTCAACCTAACCGCGTCGCCGACAACGGCGACAGGCGAAAGCCGTGCCTGGGTAGCGCGTAGCCTCCTCCCGACGCGTGCGGGCGTCTCGCGGCTCGTCGCCGCGGGACTTGGAGTCGGAGATGTCGACGAGACCTCCGGAGCCGAGCTCGCTGGGCAGCGGAGCGGGATCCGCGATCCACGAGCCACGCGTCACTCACAATCAATCGATCTACCTTGAGCAGACATTCCGACTGAAGGCTTGACATTCGATTTCTCGGCCGAAAAGATCGGCTCCATGAAAACGACTGGTTATTCCTCGCTGTTTCTGCATATCGCGGTCACCTTCCTCGCGATCAGTTTTTTCCCCGGCGTGGCCAACACGCGAGGCGACCTGATTTTCGCCGATAGCTTCGCTTACCCCGAAGGTGTTCTTGCCGGAGATGGCCCGCCACCCGGCAGCCCGCCCGGACAAGGCGGTTGGACCGTTTCCAATGGCAGCCCAAGAGTGGCGAAGACTGGCCTGCGGTTCCCCGGCATTTATTGGGTCGGAAGGAGTACGATCGTCAACAGCCCAGCGCACACTAATGGAGACAAAGCGGTCGCAGAACTGCTACCGGTTACCGCCGCCAACGACGGGGTTGTTTGGGTTGGATTTCTCGTCAGCAAGACGCACGGCGCGTTGGTGACGCATGGATACGCGGTCGTTTCCCTCGGGAACGATGCGACCGGCCCAAGCCTCGGTATCGGCATGTTATTTGAAGAGAATCTTTACGGCCTTGATAACAACACGGGGGAGAACGGATCCCGTTCGGCCACAAATCTGGAACCGAGCGAAGAGACCGTCTGGATGGTCACAAAAGTGGATTTCATTAACGCGAAAGAGGTTCTCTGGGTCAATCCTGCACCTGGGGCCGAGCCGGACGTCGCTGACGCCGCCGCCCACCTGCCAATGACCGCGGAGTTTTTATCGTCCGGCTTTTCCGAGATCGTGCTCAAAATCGGCTATACGAAAGGAATCTTTCACTTTGATGAGGTGCGGGTCGGAACCGCATTTGCCGATGTGGTGAGTCCCTCCATCATTCCCTAAGGCTAGCGCGAAGGCACCAAGCTTTTGTTCGAAGTAAACTATTTTTGCGCGCCTGTACCATCGGCAGAACCTGTGTCGTTCCAATGCCAACAGCCTTTCGGTAGCCCAAAGTCAGAAATTAAGAGTCTCGCGAACGTTCGTCATTGAGGACTCGCGGTGACGGCGCGACGAGCGGGAGGTCGTCGGAATCAAGGAAGGTGATGCACTCGGTGACGCGGACTCGTCGGGGCTCGCAGTCGGGAAGGCGAAGGTCGGCGCTGCTTCCGGAGTCGGGCTGCTTGAAGGCGTGGGAGTCGCGCTCGGTGTCGGAGTGGGCGTCGGCGTTGGAGTGGGCGGCGGAATCAGATTCGCCCAATGATGCAGCGGCACGCTCGCCCCGCCAATATCCTTCACGAGCGCCTCGCAACGCGCCTGGATTTTGTCGAGATCCGGCGGCCCGAAAGACTTCTCGGCCGTGCCGGGAAAAATGAGGTATGTCACCTTCAGATCACTCACCGGACGGTTGTTGGCGGTCGCGAGCCGATTCACTTCCCGCGCGATGCGGAGCGACGCTTCCCCCACCCGGTCGTTAGGGCCAACGTCGCCCACGATCGCCGGATAAAGCTGGTCGCCCACCGCGACAATCGCGTAGTCGCCGACCTGTCCTGCGTTCCTGGCGCGCGCCATGATTCCAGGCAAAACGATGTAAGGATCGGCCGCCGCGATCAGGAAACTGAAGCGTTTTAGAGAATCGACTTCCTCGCGCATCCGCTGAATCCCGATGCGCAGATCGCGGTTTCGCTCCATCGTTAGGCCCTTGCGCGCGAACTCTGTTTCGTAGCGTTGCAAGGTCGCTTCCGCGGGCGCGAGGAAGGCGCTTGGGACCGCGGTTTTTTTCTTCCAGCGGTAACTCGTGAACGGTTTGAAATTCGTCGAGTCGCCCGCGCTCACCGGCAGCCGATCGGCGTCGGAGCCGTCGGCATCGACGTCCATGTCAGCTTGCAAGAGCATCACCTGGCGTTTCGTGGCGGGGTTGCGCAGCTGCATGATCGTCTGGCAATCGTAGAAGTTGTGGCGCGAAAGAAGTTGGTCGAGCCGCACCAGATTCTGCCGGAGCGATTGCACTTTCACCTCGTAGAGATCGTGAAAGAGGGGCGAGAAGGAGCCAGGTAAAAGGTCGGCGGCGAGGCCAGGGAGCAGCGCCGGCAACTGCGGCGTGACTTTGACCAGGTCCTCCATCTTCTCGTTAGGCGTGGGCACGCGCACCTTCAGGCTCAAATCGAGGAGGTAACTCTGCGGGTCGGCCCGCTCAACGGAGGCCGCACCGCCCGGGGTCGAATTGACTTCCGCGTGCACCGTGATGCCGCCCCATAATTTTGCCGTGTCGAGTTTTCCGCTAATCAACGGCGGCCGCGCCGGCGGCGGCACCTCGGCGGGAGGCGTGGGCGTGGCGAGCACCTGCGGCCCGAGCCGGAGCATGGTCGAGCGCAATTTCTCCAGCGAAATCCAGCGCAACACAATCGCTCCGAAAACTGCGATGAAGAGCAGGAGCGCGAGCCAGCGCAGCGTGCTCAGGCGGAACTTGCGCACGCGGAGCAGCTATTTGCGCATCCAGGCGGCGATCGCAAAAATGATCCCGAGGATGCTCAAGAGCGCCATAAGACCGTTCGGCATCAGCTTGCCGGTTTTGAAAAAGGCCGGCAAAAACCGCCCGGCGAGGAGGAGCGAGACGATGATCGCGATCGTTAGGCCAACGACGACATGCGCCGGAAGGAGAAAGGCCGCCACGAGCAGGAGCACGCCGCTGATCGATCCTGCGATGAGGGAGGCGGTGCTGCCGGCTTTGACATAGCCCATTAGGCCTCCCGCGATGGTGAGGAGGCCGAAGACGATGAAGTAGATTTTAGTCGGAAGGAACATGGAGAAAATGCTCGGGGATCGTTAAGCCAAATCGCGCGCGCTGTCCAGCCGAGGCCACTTCTCGTTAGGCGGCCCAGCCATTGGCGGAAATCATTCGGCAGGTAGACCAAGCAAGCCGTAGAAGGCCTTGCGCGCCGCTTCGGGCATGAAGGTGTCGAAGAGCAGTTTCAGGTTCAGCACGATGATAATCGCGGCTGTTGTCCAGCCGAGAAGATTGATCCAGAGCGAATTCGTGAATTTCCCCATCTTCGCCTTCTCCCCGGTAAACCGCATCAGGGGCCAAACAGCAAAACCGAGTTGCATGCTCAGCACCACTTGGCTGGCGACAAGCAGTTCGGTCGTTTTGTTTTCTCCGTAGAAGCCAATGATGGCGACCGCGGGCACGATGGCGATGCCGCGCGTGATCAGCCGCCGCAGCCAGGGAGTAATGCGAAAATTCAGAAACCCCTCCATCACAATCTGCCCGGCGAGCGTGCCGGTGAGAGTTGAGTTCTGGCCTGAGGCGAGCAAGGCCACGGCGAAAAGCGCGCTGGCGATGCCGACGCCGAGGGTGGGGCTGAGCAACTGGTAAGCGTCCTGTATCGCGGCCACATCTTTGTGTCCGGACCAATGAAACACAGCGGCCGAAAGGATGAGAATGGCCCCGTTGATAAAAAGGGCGAACATGAGGGCGAAAGTGGAATCGATGGTCGCGAACTTGATCGCCTCGCGTTTCCCTTCGAACGATTGTTCGAACTTGCGCGTCTGCACGATGGAGGAGTGCAGGTAGAGGTTATGCGGCATAACGGTCGCGCCGAGGATGCCGATGCTCACGTAAAGCATATTCTGGTTTTTCAGAATTTCGGTGGTCGGCACAAAGCCCAGCATGACGCCGGCGAGACTGGGCCGGGCAAAAAAGAGCTCGAAGGAGAAGCATGCGCCGATCGTCACAATGAGCGCAACGACCACGGCTTCGACAAAGCGGAAGCCTTTGTTCTGCAGGAAAAGGACAGCAAGGACGTCGAGGCAGGTAATCACACAACCCCAGACGATGGGGATGCCGAAGAGCAGTTGCAGGCCGATGGCGGAGCCGACCACTTCGGCGAGATCGCATGCCGCGATGGCCAGCTCGCAGAGAATCCAAAGAAACCAGATGGTGGGCTGGGCATAATGATCGCGACATGCTTGCGCGAGATCGCGCCCGGTCGCGATTCCGAGTTTTACGCACAAATGCTGGAGGAGAATAGCCATGAAATTCGAGATCATGACTACGGCGAGAAGGGTGTAGCCAAACTGCGCCCCACCCGCGAGGTCGGTTGCCCAATTGCCCGGATCCATGTAGCCGACCGCGACGAGAAAACCGGGTCCTCCGAAGGCGAGCATCTTGCGCCAGAAAGAGCCCTGGCCCGGGACGACAATGCTGCGATGCACTTCCGGCAACGAGAACTCGCCGGCCTTTCGGCGCCAGCCTGTTTCGGCGGCGCGTTCAATGGTGTTTGCGAGTGGAGGCGGAGAGTCTGGCATAGGCGCTGGGCCAACTAACCGATGTGCGAGAGGAAGATCACCCCGTCCTCAATCGCGTTATCAAGCATGACGTTTTTTACCACAGGCTTATAAATGTAGCAACCGCTACAAGTTGATTCGAAGTTGTGAAAACAAATCTTTTCGCTTTTGCTCCCGAAATCCATGTCTGCCGGCTCCTCCAAATTCCGCCAGCCGCGCACGGCTGCCGCCCGCCGCACGCGTGACGAGCACGCGCAGGAAACGGCCCAAGACTATGTCGAATTGATTGCCCAACTGTTCTTCGAAGCGGGCGAAGCCCGGGCGATTGATTTGGCGCGCCGCCTCGGCGTGACTCATGTGACCGTGGGCCGGACCATCCAGCGTCTGCAACGCGAAGGCTTCGTCACGACCCAGCCTTACCGCTCGATCTTTCTCACCAGGGCAGGGCGCCGTCTCGCGCAACAGTCACGTCGACGTCACGAGATCGTGGTTGAGTTCCTGAAATCGCTCGACATATCCGAGACCATGGCGCAATCGGACGCGGAAGGAATCGAGCACCACGTCAGCCAGGAGACCTTGCATGCGTTCGTCAAGCACCTGCGCAAGCAGAAGCGCACTCGCAAAAAGTGAGGTCTCTTTTGCTCGTTAGGCAGGTCTCTCGAACAAATGGGCCCAAGGTCAGGCAGAGGCCACAACGGACAAGAGAGACCCTTCGTCAGGACGCCGTTTGGATTGTAAACAGATAACGCAGAGATTCGCTGCGGCTGGCCCTGGTGCCCCCTAAGTATTCGACATTTTCCGTGCCAAACAATTCTCCCAGCATGCCGCAATTGTAAGCGACAATTGTGCGTTCATCGCGATCGGTAAAGTCCGGTGGGTTGGACCCGTACTTGCTTTGCTTCGACGGGGGTTCGAAAAATAATCTTTTGCGCGCTTTTGCGCCTAACGTGCGAAGGATCTGTTGTGCGCCTGCGGGTCCGAATTTCGCGTGCCACTGATGGTAAACGGATAAGCAAAGAACAACGTCGCAGGCGGGTAGGAGGGCGACGGTCTCCGGCGTCACCACGAAATGGACAAAGCCCAAACTGAGATAGGGCTTGAGCCTTTTGCGGGCTTCGGATAAGACTGCCCAATTGGCCTCGAATCCGATGGCAACCAAACCGAACCCAGCTGCGAGAGAGGTTAAATGGCCAGAGCTACAGCCGACGTCCATTAACGAGCCACATCCGCTGATTCGGCTTTGGATTAAAACCCAACGCTCCATCGTGCCGGCCCGCCGGCTTTTTTGGTAGTTCCGTTTCGGGTTCCACAACAGCCTCTGGATTTCTTTTAGAGCGTTCTGCATTTCCGGGGAGTTTCATCTTTTGCACCAATCTACTTGTCGTGTCTAGTTTTTCTTGATAGAACAGCGGGCTCGGCTTTTCAAGGACACTCCATGATCAAATTAGTTCCTTCCATTTTCAAAACCGCGGCGACATTGATGCCACTGTGGCTGTTACTCGCGTCAGTCGCGCAAGCGCAGTCCTCTCTTGATGGCTTCGATCCGGGCGCGGACCGCAACGTGAAGGCGTTGGCGGTGCAACCCGACGGCAAGATCATTGTCGGTGGGACCTTCTCCAACCTGGGGGGTGGCGGGATCGGCACAACCACGCGCAAGCATATCGGGCGACTTAGCCCGGATGGTTCTTTGGATGTCAACTTCAATCCCGGCGCGAACGACATCATCGATGCGCTGGCGGTTCAAGTTGATGGCAAGATCGTTCTCGGCGGATTTTTTACAACACTCGGCGGCGGTGGAAGCGGCACCACCGTTCGCAATCGCATCGGGCGAGTGAATGCAGACGGTTCACTTGACGCCAGCTTCGATCCTGGCGCGAACGCGGAAATCTACTGTCTGGCACTCCAAGCGAATGGAAAAATATTGGTTGGAGGAAGTTTTACCACTCTCGGCGGAGGCGGCGCCGGCACGGTCGCGCGCAACCGCATTGCGCGCCTGAATGCCGATGGCACCCTCGACACCACCTTTAATCCCGGTGCGAACGATCGAATCTGTACGATTGCGCTGCAAGCGGACGGCAAGATTTTGGTCGGTGGAAATTTCACTACTCTCGGGGGCGGCGGCACCGGCACGGTCGCGCGCAGCTGCATCGGGCGGCTGAATCCTGACGGCACAATCGACAACACCTTCAATCCTGGCGCGACAGGCCGCGGTACAGTGGCCGAAGACAGCACCGTGTTCGCCATAGTCGTGCAAGCTGATGGCAAGGTTGTGTTTGGCGGTGAATTGACTGCCGCCGGTGGGGGCACCGGCACCGCCTTCTCGCGCAGCCAAATCGCGCGAGCGAATGCCGACGGCACGCTCGACACAAGCTTCGATCCCGGCGCGAACAACGATGTAAAAGGACTGGCCTTGCAAGCCGACGGCAAAATATTGGTAGTCGGCGATTTCTTAAAACTCGGGGGGGGCGGCACCGGCTTAACGACGCGAAACCTCATCGGCCGATTGAATTCTGACGGCACGCTCGACATGAGCTTCGACCCTGGCGCGAATAACCCGGCGATGATTTGCGTAACCGTGCAGCCGGACGGAAAGATTCTAGTCGGGGGAACTTGCACCACTCTCGGTGGCGGCGGCAGCGGCATCTATCCGCGCAACTTTTTCGGACGACTTTACGCGGATGGCACTCTTGATAACGACTTCGAGCCCGGGGCGAATAGCAGTGTGCGTGCTTTGGCCGTGCAACCAGACGGCAAGATCTTAGCCGGTGGAGATTTCACCACCCTCGGGGGCGGAGGCGGGGGCGTCACTGCTCGCAGTCGCATCGGACGACTCAATTCAGAAGGGACACTGGAGGCCGGTTTCGATCCCGGTGCGAACGGCACGGTCCAATCTCTGGCCGTGCAAGCGGACGGGAAGATCGTGGCCGGTGGATCTTTCACCACGCTCGGGAACGGCGCCATCACCGTACGCAACCGCCTTGGGCGTCTGAACGGGGATGGCACGCTGGACACTGCTTTCACTCCCGCTGCGAACCGGCCTGTGCTTGCTCTGGAACTGCAAGGCGATGGGAAAATACTGGTCGGTGGATCTTTCACCGCCCTCACCGGCACAGGCTCCAGCAGCACTCCGCGGAATCGAATTGGGCGGCTAAACCCGGATGGCACCCTTGATCTTGATTTCGACCCCGGCGCGAACAAGCCTGTCCGTGATCTGGCCGTGCAGCCCGACGGCAAGATCGTCGTGGCCGGAGATTTCACCACTCTCGGCGGCGGTGGCACTGGCACGATTGCGCACAAGCGCCTCGGACGGCTCAATGCTGATGGCACGCTTGACGCGAGCTTCAACCCAATCGCGAATCTACCAGTGCGCGCTGTGGCGGCGCAGGCCGATGGCAAGATTTTAGTGGCCGGGGATTTCACCACTCTGCGCAGCGGCGGTGGAACCACGGTGCGCAACCACCTCGGCCGTCTTAACCCCGACGGCACGCTCGACACCAGTTTTAATCCTGGTGCGAACGGCCTTGTCGAGGAGCTGGCCCTACAAGCCAACGGCAGGATTTTAGTAGCCGGAGATTTCACCACTCTCGGCGGCGGTGGCACAGGCACGACGGTACGCAACAAGCTCGGACGACTCAATGCCGACGGCACGCTTGATACCAGCTTCGATCCAGGGGCGAACCTGGCTGTCCTTGCTTTGGCGATCGAGGCCGACGGCAAGATTTTCGCCGGTGGAAACTTCACCACCCTCGGTGGCGGCGGTACCGGCCTAACGACGCGCAACTCCATCGGCCGCCTCACGAACACCGACGCCGCACTACAAACGCTGGCAGTTGCGACCGACGGCACAACCATCACCTGGTCTCGCGGTGGCGCGTCGCCCGAAATTGATCGGGCAACTTTTCAGCTCTCGACCGACGGCACCACCTACACCGAACTGGCAACTCCAACTCGCATCCCCGGCGGTTGGCAACTGACAGGCCAGGCTTTGCCTACGCAGCAAAACCTTTTCCTTCGCGCACGCGGCTTTTATTCGACGGGTGAATCCGATGGCTCGGGCTCGGTCGTTCAGTCCGTGCGCAACGCCTTCATCTCGTCGTCCCCGTCCTTCTAAAGAACTGGCAAACGGAGAGGTAGCTATCTCGCGCCCGCACCTCTTTCGCTTGGCTTGGGCAACCTGGTGTCGGCACGCTAGAGCGTGTCATGCACCTTTGGAGAGGAGCAGGCAGCCCGGCCTCGCTCGCTAGGCGAGCTGCGTTACGGCGTGTGCCGGTCGCGCTGTTCCAGCGCGACGAACTTTTCCTTCCCGCCATCATTTTCGTGCGCTCGCCGCGTCTTGGGAAAGTTCGCGACGGTGGAACACCGTCGCCAGCACGCGAGACGCATGCGCTACCCGGGCGAGACGTCCAACCGCAGAAGCTCGTCAGAGATGAGGAACCCCCTCTCACGGGAAACAAAGTCCCTGACACCCTCTATCCGTTAGGCGAATGGACAAGCCTTGCTTGTCGGTGGGGCGCGGATAAGCGCCGGCCGGCTGATGATACTTCCTGAAAGTTTTGCGGCTCTCCAAAACGTCCGACTCGGCTTCGAACCAGCCACCTCTTAACGATGCGGGTAAAACTCCCGGGATTAAACGCCCTCAGCGACAACGCGAACGCGTTTTTTGTGTCCGAGGAAGAAACGCCCGGCCGCGGCACCCAGGTCGCGATCGTGAGTCACAACTTCTGAAAGAAAGAGGGATTTAATCGCACGCTTCTCGGCTCGAAATCGTAATTGAGGGAAGGCGGGCCGAATCCGACATTGCCAGGCGCGACTCTCGCCTTCTGCACGCTGGCACGACTTTAACGCGCGTCCCTTCGGCCGAGGGACGACAAGAAACCTGTACTAGTCTCCGAAGGAAATACCGACGTCGCGCGCAGTCTGCACCATCTGGCTCGAGGGCTGCACCAGCCGCAATCGATTCACCGCGTCGGCGATCGGCACGTGCTGCACCTGGTAGTTTTGATAGCTGACCATCGACCCGAAGTGCCCTTCGTTCGCGATCTGCACCGCCTTCACTCCGAAGCGCGTGCCGAGAATGCGATCGAGTGTCGTGGGCGCGCCTCCGCGTTGCAGGTGGCCGAGCACACAGCAGCGCGTTTCCTTGCCTGTGCGCGCCGCCAGCTCATGCGCGACGACGTCGCCGATCCCGCCGAAACGATACTCGCCCGCCTCGGTTTGATGCAGCACCTGCTGGCCGTCTTTGGGTGTGGCGCCTTCCGCCACCACTACCATCGAGCTGAGGTTGCCGGTCGCTTCCCGTTTTTTTATGAAGTCCGCCAGCCGTTCGTAGTGGAAAGGAATCTCCGGAATTAAAATTACGTCCGCCCCGCCCGCGATGCCGCCGTGGAGGGCGATCCAGCCGGCGTGCCGGCCCATCACTTCCAGGACCATGACGCGTTTGTGGCTCGTCGCCGTGGTGTGCAACCGATCAAGCGCATCGGCCACCGCCGCGACCGCGGAATCGAATCCGAAAGTCATGGCGGTGGCTTCCAGATCGTTGTCGATCGTTTTCGGAACGCCGATGCAATTGATACCTGCTTCCTGCAATTGCAGCGCGGTCGTCATCGAGCCATCGCCCCCTACGATAATGAGGATTTTGACGCCCAATTCCGCGAGCACTTCTCGCGCTTTCTCGATCACTTCCGCGGCCACGACCGCGCGATCGCCGGCGCCGATTTTCGCGACGAAATGGCCGCGATTGGTCGTGCCGATAATCGTCCCGCCTAAC
>JACDGM010000160.1 GCA_013815325.1 Chthoniobacterales bacterium | reverse complement strand
TTCTTCGTCATTTGGTTCGGAGTGATGTCGCTCCATCTTCGCTGTCGAAAGTTAATAACGACAACAACAAATCAGAAAGGCATCAGATTATGAGAGTAAGACATCTAATTATCACGACAGTCCTGGCGGGCTTGCCGCTTTTCGGCAACGCGGCCGCGGCGGCAAGAATCGAAGTGATCGAGACGTTCGATTTTCCCGGCGTGGGAAAGTTGACCGAGCCACAAAAGATCAATGACCGCGGCGACATCGTCGGCACGGTGATTGACGCCGCGACCGGCGTGAGCAAGGGCTTCTATCGTTCGCGCAACGGCCAATTCAGCCGGCCGTTCGTCGAACCTAACGATACCGGTGGATTAACGAACGGGCGCGGGATCAACAACGCCCGCGTGATCTGCGGCAACTACACCGACGGCAGTGATGGCCGTTCCCACGGCTACTTGCTCGCGGGACACGTTTTTACGAGTTTCGACGTCCCCGACGCTTCGGAGACGCTGCCTTTTGGAATCAACAATGCGGGCGATGTGGCCGGCACTCTGGTGGCCAGTGACGGGGTGACCCAGAGCGCCTTCCTGAGCGTGGGGGGAGCCGTTACCATCTTCGCCATACCTGATGCGGCCGCGACCTTGGCTTATCAGGTGAATGATTCAAATCAGACCGCAGGTTTCTATTTCGACGCAGACAGCGTGACTCATGGCTTCCTTCGCGCGAGTGATGGCACTTTGACCTACCCGATCGAACCGGAAGGAGCGACGGCCACAGCCCTGTTTGGCAACAACGATTCCAATTGGGTCGTAGGACGCTACACTGATGCCGCAGGCGTCACTCATGGCCTGTTCTTCGTCACGCCGGATGAGTTGGTTACTTTTGATTATCCCGGATCGACCTTTACCTCACTTAATGGGATTAATGCGCAGGGGTATATCACCGGCCGCTACGTCGATGCTGATGGCGGCGAACACGGCATCCTCGCAAAGGTCCACCTCGACGGTACGAGTAAACCGTCCAACGCTTTGCCCGCGAAGGTGACCAAACCCGTTCTGTCGTCTCCGACAAGATCGGGCATCGGCGCGCCGGCAATGTAAGTGTAGTTAAGTAGTTCGAGTAACTCCGGGCGCCAGTCGGCGCCCGGCGTTACCATCGAGGTCCGTATGCCGCGGGACTCATCGGCACCCAGCCTCCGGAGCGTAACCAAACCAGCGAGCTTAAGCGGCCATACTGTTCCGCTGTTAATCGGCTGGCTTGCGATCAAAACCAAAATTGCGCCGATAGTCCGTAGGCGTGATGTGAAAGCGGTGGCGGAAAGCCCGGCAAAAAGCATCAGTGCTCTGAAAACCGACCGAGTCGGCAATGGCATCGATCGAAAGGTTCTCAGCGTTCAAACGCCGCCGCGCTTCATCCAGCCGGCGGTCGCGCACAAAGATGCCGGGCGTTTGCTTGAAGGCCGCCTGAAAACGCCGCACGAAATGGCGCGGGGAAAGGCAGGCTCGCTCGGCCAGCGCCGAGACCGAGAGATCGCGCTGCAGGTTGGCAGCGATCCAGCTAGCCAGCTCCGCCAATCGATCCGTCGCCATCGTCTGAAAACGCAACGGTTCCGAATATTGATCCTGACCGCCCGGCCGTTTCAGAAACACGACCAAATCGCGCGCCACCCGCAGCGCCGCCTTGCGCCCCAGGTCTTCCTCGATCAGGGCCAGCGCGAGATCGATCCCGGCCGTCACGCCGGCCGAGGTGTAGAACTTGCCGTCTTGAATAAAGAGAGCGTTCGGTTCCACGTGCAGATTGGGAAAACGCCGGGCAACATCGGCGGCGAACCGCCAGTGAGTCGTCACGCGCCGGCCATCGAGCAGACCGGTGGCCGCCAAGGCGTAAATGCCAGTGCAGATGGAGACGACGCGGCGGGTCTTCTCCGCTCGCGCTTCGATCCAGCGCGCCACGACCCGATTGGTCTCAGCGCGCCGCAGTCCAGCGCCTCCAGGAATGATGATTGTGTCGAGCTTCGGCGCAGCGCACAGCGTTGTTCGCGGCTGCAGCACAATCCCGGACTCGGCCGCGAAACGCGCATTCGTTAGTCCGAGGGTCACTACTTCATAGGCCGCGACCGTGTTGCCCTTCGCATCCTGAGTTTGCGCGCTCGCGAAAGCTTCCGCGGGGCCCACTAGATCGAGCGCATCCACCTGCTCGAATCCCACAATTCCGATGCGCAGCGGCTTCACCGCTTTAGACTAAAGGCTGGCCGCGAATATCGCCAAGTCGAATCGCGGCCATGAACGCTCTCGGAGAAATGGCGGCAAACGCCGGAGAGTTCCAATTGGAGCAAAGCCGACCATCTCACTAAGCCCTAGCGTTAGCTATGAGTGCGCCACCCGGCCAACCCATCCCCTTCCTGCGTCCCTGCTCAAGCCAACCAGTGAATTTAGTTTGACCTGACGACTAGATTGCCGGGCCTAACGGGAACAAGATCAGCTACCGCTGGCGAGTGCGAGCTTTGATTGCATCTTGATGTCGAGGTCACGTTGCGCGAGGTACCGGAACGGCCAGCCGTCGGCTGAGGGAATGTGCTTAATTACAAGCATTGCGCTGGACGGGAGGCGCGGTCGGAGCGTTGAGTGGACTTCCGATGGGACTGGGAACCAATCACAGGACCCAGTGGAAGGCCAAAGCCGGCAGGGACTCGAGCGATGCAGTGGGGTTTACTCCCGGGATTGAAGGCTGAGTGAGTCCTGACGGATGAACCCTCATGAGGGGCGAGGCCTTGAGGCCGCGCCACCTCGGATGTCTGCTTGTGAGGCATTCGTCAGCGCCCGGCCGCGCCTTCCGTCCAGCAAACAAACCAACATAACAAAAGAAAGGAACCAAAAGAGATGAGTAAAAGCAATCAAAGAGTGGTGGGCCTCGATGTCCACCTAGGACAGCTTCGCCGGGGCGATCCTGGCGGGGAAAGATCCGGCCCGTGCGCAGGTCCTGAGTAGTTCCACGCGGGTGGACTTGAAAGAACTGGAGTACTGGGCCGAGCGCCAGACGAGCCCAGAGGACGTGCTGGTCCTGGAAGCCAGTGGCAACGCCTTCGCAGTGGCCGAGCGGCTCCGTGGCTTACCTCGTGCAGTCGTGATCCTTGAAAGTCATTAGGCCGGTAAGATCGGCAAGGTCTACTGCGCCAATGACCGGGTGGACGCGATTAAGATCGCGCGCATTTACTTAAACGGCCTTTCCGCCCAGGTCTGGCAACCCAACCAGAAGGCCTTGGAGCGGCGCGAAGTCTTCAGTGCTTATCAAGGGGTCGTGAAAGAGACCACCCGCCTCCAGCAGCAGATCAAGAGCATGCTCAACGAACACTGCGTGCGCTTGGGGAGCGGCTTCCGTCTGAGTCATCCCACCGCCCTCACGCGTCCGGCCAAACGCAAGCAATGGACGGAAGTGCAGAGGATGTTACTGACTCAACTCCACACCGGACTGGTGGCGGCCCGCCTCCGCCGCAGGCAGCTGCGCCGCCACATGGCGAGCGAGATCCTGGCCAGCAAAGAGTTACTCCGCCTGGCTCGCCTTTGCGGCTTGAGCCTGGTCACCATCTACGGCTTGAGCGCCGCCATCGGCGACATCACCCGCTTCAGCCACAGCAAGAAGCTGGTCGCCTATCTTGGGCTGAACCCGAGCGTCTGCCAAAGCGGCAACTATGAGGGAGCTACCGCCTTAAAGCGGCATGGCCGCGGCCCCTTGCGCGCGCTCCTCATCCAATCGGCCAAAAAGCTCCTCCAGGTTCACAACCCCTTACAAAAGTGGGGTCTCAGCGTCGCCGCCCGGCGCGGGCGCAACAAAGCCGCCGTCGCGGTCGCGCGCAAACTCTGCGTCGCCATCTGGCATGTCTTAAGCGGCCACTCGATTGGCGCCCTCGAACCGCTCACCCGCCTCCAGACCAAGCTCGGCAAACTCGCGACCGAGCTGGGCGTACCCGCCATCAAAGCCCTCGGCTACCAAAGCAAAACCGCCTTGATCGAGTAAAAACGCTACCTATTAAAGAGCTATCCTTAAGCAAGGAAACCTGGTTCGAGGGGATTAGCAAAATTAACCTATGCAACAATCAAGAACTAACTTGACTTAACCACATGTCTGCATCGCCTGGTTAGAGCTTTACGTCGTGCGAAAATGCTTAAAGTCGGAAGCCTCCAGCGATGTTCGCCGAACCAGCTTGCGGGAAAGCGCGTCGGCGCGGATAGAAGAAACAAGCGCTCCCAGCGCGGCTTCCTTGATCTTATCGCTTTGGGGCTGCTGTGCATGCACTGTGTCAAGAAATACATATCCCTTTTTGATGACATCATCTGGGCAGTAGAGCCAACATAAGTTCAGCTGATCCAGAAACTCGGACTTCAAACGGTCCGCGTCTTGTGCTCCGGCGTAGAAGCCACGAAGTGTCCGAAGGAGCTCTCTGTAGTTGGCCTCCTTGCGCTCATACTGCTCTGCCAGGCGCTTGCTGCGTTCGTTCGCGAACCAAGCAATAACTGCACCGAGGAGCGGAACGGTGAATTTCCAGAAATCTCCGGACGAGAAAGCAGTGATTAGGACGGTCCACATCGCTCTAGTTCTAACGAGAACAAGATCCGCCACCGCTGGCGAGAGCGCGCGTGGCGGCGGGATGTGAGGTTCGAGTCATGGGAAGCTTGAGCGTAGGCCGGCCAGCGGTTAGTAACTGTCTTGGAGTCAAGCGGGCATCGGCAGAGGTTTGAGGGCGCTGTTGAGGACAAGGAGGAGCTTACGCATGACGGCAGTGAGGGCGAGTTTGGGCGGTTTGCCGGCG
>JACDGM010000072.1 GCA_013815325.1 Chthoniobacterales bacterium | reverse complement strand
GGATCAGCGATGACGATCCGTCGGTGGCGCGCTCGGTGGCCGTTAGCTCCATGCGTCCGTTCTGAAGCCCGCCATCGAGCAGCAGCAGCGAGCCGTGGTTCGTGACCCAGCTCTGATGCCAGCCGCGGCGGCTCGCATCGTAGGTGCTGAAGCTCTCGCCGTGCAGCCCATCTCCCTGCACGTACTCTTCTCGCAGCGCACAACCACCGAGCATCGGCGTCACGTGATTGCGCGCGATGATCTTCGTGGAGTCCGCCACGTCATAGGTGTCCCAGTCCCCGGCGAAGAAGTCGAATTGCCGGTACTCCGGAGACGCGCACGCGCGTGGCGCTTTGGCCGCGACGGCAACCGCGCCGAAGCCGAGCAGCGCAATTCCGACGATCACGATCGCGGGCCGCGCGAAGCGGCGCGGGCGCATGGTCAGCTTGCCATCGACGCGTGCGCGTGCATCCGACATGACTCGTCCTCCTGCGAGTTGAGATCCGGTGTCGCTCCTCGACGCGCGCGCGCGGTGAGGCTCGACTGCTGTGCTTCGTCGTGCAAGCGGAGATGGAGCGCCGCGTACGAGCCCCATGGGCGCCACCGCTGCGCCATCGCCATCAGTGCGCTCGAGCTTCGTGCCTTGGCTGCGCGCTGCAGCGCCGTCTCGCCGGGCGACAGCGCATCGGGCCAACGAAGCGCACGGCTCACGAGCTTCGCCGCGACCTGATCGCCTACTCCTCGGATCGCGGCGAGCGCGGCGCGCACCGCCGCGACGTCGCCGCCGGGCTCGAGTCGCAGCGTGCCGCCCGCAACGAGCTTCGCCACCGCCACCGCGGCGTCCGCGCGTCCGCGCATCACGCCGAGCGAGACCAGTCGCTCCACTCCTGCATCGACCACGCGCCACGCCGTCGGCGAGAGACGGGAGAGCCCCGGCACGCCGGTCTCGAGCGGCTCGCCGATCGCCCACGTCACACGCACCGCGACGTCGTCCGACTGCGCGCCGCTCGCATCGATCATCTGGGCGCGGCACGGGCGCGCGCGTCCCCGCAGCAGCGTTCGCAGCGCAATGTCGAAGCCGTCGATCGCGCCGGGAACGCGAAGCCCTGGATGCGCGGCGACGAGCGCCTCGAGTCCGCCCTGGGAGAGGTGCTCGTCGATGGCGGACGGCTGCGCGTCGAGATCGAAGAGATGCCGCAGGCGCGAGAGGAGCGGCATGAGCGCGGGAACGAGCGACGCCGAGACGTCGACGTTCACGTGAGTCTTGTCGGAGGGTGCCGACGCGGCCGACGCGTCTTCGGCGAACATGACGCCGGTGTGGCCGTCGATCTCGACCGTGCGCCCGTAGCGCCGCCCCTCGATCACCTCGACTCCGCCGATCGCGTCGCCCGCGAGGCAATCGAGGAGCACATCCCAGGCGAGCGGTGCGCGGTACGCGAGCGTGAGACGAAGCATCTCGTCCGGCCGCTGCGCGCGCGAGGCTGGCGTGTTCTTCGCACCCGGCGCGCGCCTGACCGCGCTCGGCGGCATGCGATACTGCTCGGCGAATGACGCGTTGAAGCGGCGAAGGCTCTGGAAGCCGCTCGCGTAGGCGATCTGCGTGATGGGGAGCTTGGTATCCGCGAGCAGCCGCTTCGCGAAGAGCAGGCGATGCGACTGCGCGAGCTTGAGCGGAGAGACGCCAAGCTCGCGCTCGAGCGCCCGACGGAGATGACGCTCGCTTACGTGAAGCTCACGCGCGAGATCGGTCACGCTGTGGCCGTTGAGCGCACCGGCCGCGATGCGATGCTCGGCCGCGCCGGCGATGCGCGACACCGAGTCGCACGAGCCGCGTCCGGGCGCGAGCTCCGGGCGGCAGCGCAGGCACGGGCGGTAGCCCGCCTGCTCCGCGGCCGCAGCGGCGGCGAAGAAGCGGCGGTGACTATGGTAGGCGACGCGCGCCGGGCACACGGGGCGGCAGTAGATGCGCGTCGTCGTGATGCCGACGAAGAAGACACCATCGAAGCGCGCGTCGCGTGCGTCGAGTGCGCGCGCGTAGACGCGACCCTGCGTCGTGGTGAAGAAATCCTCTGCCGTGGTCGCGGCGACGTCAGGCAGCGGAGCCGTAAGCATGAAAGTCGATGTCACAGGGGCCAAAGTCACGACCGAAAATTACGGGGTGCGCGAGCGAAGGCTCGCCGGTTTCGGCCATCGAATTCGGGAAATTTCGAGATTGAGTGGCCGATTCCGGCACGCGTGCGGCGACCCCCGCCTCTACGATGCCCACGTCGACGCGCACGCATCCGATGCGCGCCGGCCTCACGCATGTGAAGGAGGGGGGAATGCATCACGGAGCGTACATTCTGACTGTGGTTGCGGTATGTGCGTGCGGCGACGCCGCACAGATCACACCGCCGTCGGGCACCGAAAGCGCCGAGTTGTCGGCGTGGCACGACAGAGGTCGACTGCGAGTCTACGACGTGGAGAAGCTGCCCACGCTCGGCGGCAGGGCGAATCGCGGGAACAGCATCAACGATCGAGGATGGGTGGCGGGGTACGTAAGTCTCCCCGACAATTCGGCGCGTCACGCTGCTCTGTGGCGTGATGGGTCGCTCACCGATCTGGGCACGCTTGGTGGGCCGAACAGCAGCGTCGCATGGCCGGGGCAGAACGATCGGGGCACGGTCGTGGGGATCGCGGAGACAGCCGACATCGATCCGCTCCACGAGGACTGGAGCTGCTCCGGATTTCTTCCGGCTGCGATCCATCACGTTTGCCTGGGCTTCGTGTACGAGGGTGGGGGAATGCGTCCTCTGCCGACATTCCCGGGCGGCGTGAACGGGTTCGCCACGGGCGTGAACGACCGCGGAAACATCGTCGGCTGGGCGGAGAATGACGTGCACGATCCGACGTGCAAGGGGAACCAGATACGGCAGTTTCGCGCGGCACTCTGGGACTCGCGCACGAGAGCCATTCACCAGCTTCCGCCGCTGCGCGGAGACTCGACGTCGGCGGCGACGGCGATCAACGCGCGAGGGCAGGTCGTCGGCATCTCCGGCGAGTGCGACGTGGCCATCGGCGAGTTCAGCGCGCAGCACGCGGTGCTGTGGGAGGACGGGCACCCGACGCTCATCAGGACGCTGGGTGGCATCGCGTGGAACACGCCGATGGACATCAACGATGCCGGCGATGTAGTCGGCTTCGCGAATCTTGGCAACGATGTAGATGGCGCATACAACCCACACGCGTTTTTCTGGACGCGGCGGGGAGGTCCGAGGGATCTCGGCGCCCTGCCAGGTGACACGAACAGCACGGCCATGGGGATCAATTCGGAGCGACAGATCGCCGGGCAGTCGTGCGGCGCCGTCGTGTGCCGGGCGGTGATCTGGGAGCACGGCCGGATTTACAATCTGAACGGGTTGATGGCTGCGGGATTCACCGACTCCCTCGTGTCGGCGCAGGACATCAACGAGGAGGGGGCGATTACGGGCCGCCTGGTCGAGGCGGGAACGGGGCGACTTCTGGCGTTCGTGGCGACGCCGCGGCGCGAACGGCACTAGTGCTGCGAGGGATCGAGTCGGCCTCCGTTGCGCTCGCGCGGCGGGGGCCGTGTCGTTTCGTAGACGTTGTGCGCGAGACGGAATAGCGGCATCCTAGACGTCCGTTGCAGTCATCGATGTCGAGGATCATGCCGCTACCGAAGGTCGTTGCGACCGGCGTCTGTATCGCCGTGCTGGGTACGCAGCTGCTCGTGTCATCGCCGGTGTCGCCGAATTTACACGGGTGGTACTGGCCCTTTCTCGCCTATCCGATGTACGCGGAGTCGCACGCGCGATCGGATTCGCTGATCGTGGCCGAGCTTCGAGCGGCGCGCTGCGGCAGCGAGGCCGTCGACCAGGTCATCTCTGCCCGCGATCTCGGAGCGCCGCGTGCTCAGCTGCACAATCTGCTGTTGAGCGTTGCGCGCGCACCAGAAAGCGAGACGGGCCAGCGCGCCGCGGCGCGCGTGAGCCGCGCCGTCGAGGCACAGTATCCGGGGCAATTCTGCGCGGCGTCCGCGTGGATGCGCATCGTGTTCGTCGCGGACACGTCGACGTATCGCGTGCACGCGCCGATGCAGGGCGTCGCGGTGTGGTCGCTCGCGCGAGCGGAGCGCAAATGACCTTTCGCGAGCGCCTCGATCGCTACTGGTTCGAGCCCGCGCGCGTGCGCGACCTCGCCTGTCTGCGCATCGCCATCGTGTTCGTGCTGCTGGCGGATGCGCTGTGGCCGGGCGGTCTCGCGCAGCAGCTGCGGCTGACTCTCCTCCCGGACGAATGGTTCGTGCCGATACCGGCGTTCAAGCTGCTGATGCTGCCCTTCGGGTGGGGTGCACGGCCGGGCGCGGCGATGATCGTCGGTGCATGGATGTTCGCCGGCGTTGCGGGTATTTGCGCGATCGTCGGCGCGCACACGCGATGGTCGCTCACGATCTTCGCGGCCGCGAACACCTTTCTGCTCGCGCACTTTTATTCGTACGGAACGCTGCGCCATCCGGAGGCGGCGGCGACGATCGTGCTCTGGATGCTGATCGCGACGCCCAGTGGGGGCGAGATCTCGGTTGATGCGATGCGCGCGCGCGTGGCGGAGAGCCGGCGGCGCGAGCGCTTCGCTCCCGGGGCGGAGGTGATGAGCAGAGATGCGCGCTGGCCGCTGCGTACGGCGCAATGGCTGCTCGTGCTCGTGTATCTCTCCGCGGCGCTCTCGAAAATCACGGTGGGGAAGGCCGCGTGGATGAACGGCTACACGATGTCGTACTATCTGCTGCTCGACGGCACCGGCAACCAGCTGCCGATGAGCGTCGCGCTCGCGCACGTGCACTGGATCACGATTGCGTTCGCGGCCGTCGCGCTGATATTCGAGCTGACGTTCGTCGTCTGCGTGCTGTGGCCGCGCGCGCTGCCGGCGTATCTCACGACGGGAGTGGGGCTGCACACGGGGATCTGGCTGTTCATGCGGGCGCCGTTCTTTCAGCTAGTCGGCATGTATGCGGCCTTTGCGGAGCCGCTGCGGGGGGAGTGGCGGCGTGTGAGCGGCCACGAGCGGAGCGAGGCACGCGTGTGGACGCTCGTGTACGACGGGTACTGTCCGCTCTGCATCCGCACCATGACGCAACTCGACGTTCTGGATGGCGGGCGACGCCTGCGCTTTGTGGATCTCGAGCGGGAGTCGGCGCGCGCGCAGGCGCTCGTGCCAAGGCTGTCCCCGGAGGCGATGCGCGAGCAGATGGCGGTGGTGACGCCAGAGGGCCGTGTCCTGCGCGGATTCTACGCGTTTCGCGAGGTGAGCCGGAGACTGCCGATGCTTTGGGCGCTGGTGCCGCTGATGTATGCGCCAGGATCGGAGTGGGTGGGGACGCGAGTCTACGCGTGGGTCGCGGCGAATCGAGCGCGGCGGCTATGCACGCCCTCCCGAGGGCTCCTAAGAGCCTGCGGTAATTGATTTAAGGGGCAGCGCGTCTTAATCTTGAAGGCTGTCGGTCAGCCCGCGATTTTACGGTGCCGTCGGCAGAGAATGGAGGGCCAGTAGCTCAGGTGGTTAGAGCGCACGCCTGATAAGCGTGAGGTCCGAGGTTCAACTCCTCGCTGGCCCATGACAACGAAAATTATGCCCCGCTTGAGGTTGCGACCTCGGGCGGGGCGTTTCGTTTTTCGGTAAAGTGGCGATGGTGTCGATTCATGGTGTCGATTCGCGCAGATCACGCGGAGCGACTGCGAGCAAAAAGTCCGTTGGGATGCAGACTCGCTCGCGTTTCCAGTGCCGCCCGCATCGTCGTCTCGTCTGCTCTTTGATAGCACTTGAGGACGGTCTGCGGATCCTTCCAGCCTCCCAGATGGCAGAGGTCTCCAAGGGGTGTGTGCTTCAGTTCCGTTGCAAACTGGCGCCGCAGACTGTGCCAGCCTTGTCCGGGTGCGTGCGCCAGTTCGGCGATTTTCTCCATCCGCACCCACCAGTCGCGGAAGAGATGCCGGGATGGTTCGTTGATCGTTCTAGATGATGTAAAGATCCACGTATCGCCAACTGATGATCTCTCGCGCCGCGCCGCATCCAGCGCGGCGAGGGCGTCTCGGGTGAGAGGCGTTTCGTGCTCGAAACCGATCTTGTCGTTTTCGCCTCGCCACCGAATCACACCCGTACTCCAGTCGACATCCGACCAGCGTAGCAAGCGAATCGAGCCGATTCGGTGTCCCGTCTCGTGCGCGAGCACGAGCGCCAGAGTGCAGCGAGTGCCCACACGCGCCGATGCGCTCAACAACTTCTCATACTGCTCGTCGGTGAGCGTTGGACGATTCGGAGTGCCGTCCTTCGGCCACGGCATTCCCTTGAGAGGGTTACGCTCCAGGAGGAATTTCCCGGCAGTATCCCGCGTCATCACAGCCCAGTTGATGGCCGATTGAAGAAACTTCAGGTCGTATTCGATCACACGGGCTCGCAGTTTACCCTCGCTTCTCTTGCCGCCGCGTTTGTCACCGCGTCTCCGGCGCCACGCGATGAACGAGTCCCAATCGCGCCGGTTGAGTGTCGCGACCTTTCTCGAGGAGCCGATACAATCGAGAAAGAGCGCGGCGGCGCGGCGGTCGTGGTCCTGTGTGCTCTCCCCCTTCTCGGGGGTTACCTCACGCAAGTAATTGTCAAACAGCGATTGGAGTGTGAGCTCGGGAGCAGGAGGCGCCTCGCTGTTTCTGAGTGCCGTGGCCAGCTCCTCCGCCTTTCCCTTGGCCGCATTACGGTTCCGGTGGCCGAGCGCCACGCGTCGCCGCCTCGTGCGGTCAGAGAACTCCAGGTAAATGAGGCCGGTAGCCGGGTGCTCGAAGGCACGTACCCGGTTTCGGCCCCGTTCACCGGCGGAATAACTCCACCGGCGTGTTCGCATTGGGGTCATCGTAAATCTCCAGAGGAGGTCACGACAGCCCGCGCGATTTGCCCGGGTGTTGCGCTAGCAAGTTGGCCCTCGACGCGCGCTTCGCGCAACGCTGAGGGTTTGAGAGGGAGGTGGCTGCGGAGGATTCGAGGAGCGTTCTTGCGGCCAGCGTTGGGGATGGTGCCGGATCGGAGAAGCTTGCCCAGATGGTCTGGCGAGTAGCCGGACTCGCGGGCTGCCTCTTCGAGGGTGAGCGATTCGGAGGCCTCAGCGCGGGTCAGGGCGTGGAGGTCGTAGAGGAGCGCGTCGATGAGCTTGGCGCCGTCGACATGCGCGCCGAGTCGGCGGAGCGTTTCCGCTTCGCCGCTCCACTTCGAGATGAATGCTCGAAGCGAGGTCCCATCGTCGCGATCCCCCCGAATTCCCACTCGATCTCCGGTCCCTCGCGCATGCGATGGATTCTGGCCTCAATCCTAGGTTTTCGCCGGAATCTGGAAGTCTCAGATTTTCCAGATTCGCAGCGCCGCTCTGGCTCGCTAGTCGTCCGACTCCTCGTCGAATTCTTCGAGCACTTCGTCCACCAGCTCTTCCACGTCTCGATTCGTCCAGCCGGACTCGATTTCTTCCTCCAGAGCATCCAGCACGGCCGCGCGAGCGTCTTCGGCCTCGATTCGATCCCACAACAGCGTTTCCGTGAAGGCGTGTGACTTGCCGCGTTCGATCAGTGAGTGCAGTTGTCGCTCTTCGTGAATGCGTTCCGCATTTTCTGCATCTTCCTCCCGCTTGATCGATGCCGCGCGCGCTGCCTCTGCGTTGAATGGCTCAAGGACCGCATCGATTTTCGCCTCGATTGCTTGGTGCGCCACCCACAACGGCGTAGAAGCGGGGAAGCGCGACGCATTCACGTAGCTGTTAATCGTTTCGAGTACCGCTGAGCGGGCACCCGCGGTTGCATCGTAGGGAATGAGTGATCGTGCATGTGCCTTCAGCGCGTCCAGTCTAGCATTGTCGAATATTTGATCAACGGTTCGAGCGAGCTGCTTTGCAGCGGGCACGCGACTATGCTTTGGGGCGGTCGCGAGCTGCGGTAGCTCTCGGCGTACTGGCGTTGCCGGCTTTTGCGTCTCGGCGTGCTGTCGTAGTTGTTCAGGAACGTCGCTCACGCGCGCGCCGCGACTACCGCGACGCCCGAGGTATGCATCCAAGACGGTCGGATTGAAGCGCCGGTGACCGCCCGGCGTGCGCGTCACTTCCAACTCACCCGTCTGCTCCAGCGCGCGCACGATATCCACGGAGAGGCCGAGGCGGCGGGCGGCCGCACCGATCGAGAGCGGCTCACTCATCGTCCGAGTGCATCCCGGCGTAGGCGCCCATGGTCGAGCAGTACTTTGCGAACTCGCTTGATCTCCCCCAGCGAGATAACCGAGGGCTGGCCCTTGAGCTTGATGTGCATTAAGGCTCCCGAGTTCACCCAATTGTTGATCGTCATCAGACTGACGCCGAGAACGTCGGCCGCCATTGCCTGTGTGACGACGCCGTTGAAGGGGATGCGCCAGACGTACTGTTTGCCATCCTCTAGTAGTCGCGTGATGCTCACGCCTTGGCGTGCGCCGCCCCCCCTATCCCACTTCACGATCGCTTCTGGCGGCTGATAATAGCTCATGTGTAAGAAAGTTAAAGGTGTAGTATATATACACCCATTCGAAAACCGCCGCAAGTCGTGAGAGGTCGCTCATTTAAGGTGCTAACGCTAGTTCACAACAACGGGCCGATCGTCTCCCTGTCCGCTACAGTCCACGAGCGGGAGCACGGTATGGAAGTTTGTCAACGTAGGATCGGCGGTCGGTGTAATCCTCAGCATTACTATGCCGGTATCGGCTCGCCCGACCCGCGAGGCCCGAATCAGTGAAACGGTAGGACCGGCTCCTACGGGCGTAGCAGACGCGCGACGCGTGTGCTCGCATAGCCAGTGAGGTGGACAGCACCTTCAGCAGCCTAACTAAGTCTTGCGCGACACTATTCGCACTCCAAATAGGCGCTCTGGCGATTACCTTGGCACGCCTACACACTTCCCCTATGTCTGACCGCACGGTCGCCCGGATCAATCCCGCCACCCTCGTCTGGGCTCGTGAAGTTCGCGGCATGCCAGGAGAGGTCGCGGCGAGAAGAATCGGCGTTTCGGCTGCGCGCTTAGCGGAGTTAGAGGATGGCGCTAGCCAGCCGACTCTCAATCAGCTTCGTAGCATAGGCCGAGTGTACAGGAAGCCGTCCGCTTTCTTCTACACGTCGGAGCTACCGCCTAAACCGGAGCAGCCGAGAGATTTCCGTCGCCTTCCGGATGCTGACACCGGCTTAAGCCCCGAACTTCGAGACGCCATCGCGCGGTCAAGGCAACGGAGAGAGGACGCTCTCGATCTTGCCGTTCTCCTTGAGCAACCGCGCAATGCGTTCGGGGTTGTTGCAACCATTGAGGCCGCGCCAGAAGATCTCGCCGACCGAATTCGTGCAAGAGTTGGGATAGGCCTGAATGAGCAACTCACATGGCGTGAGCAATACGCGGCTCTTCGAAATTGGACGGAGGGTGTGGAGGCTTGCGGCGTACTGGTTTCCCAGTTCAGCGATGTAGATGTGAGCGAGGCACGAGGCTTCTCCATTGGAGACCAACCACTGCCACTTGTGGCTCTTAACGGAAAGGACTCTCCGCGTGCCAAAGTCTTCACCCTTTTTCATGAACTGACACACATCTCTCTCGGCGCCACGGGAGTGTGCGACCTTCACGATTCCGGCGACGACTATCGGGCTCGCATCGAGACCTTTTGCAACCTCGTGGCGGCCGAAGTGCTGGTACCCAGAGCAGCGATCCTAGGGCAAGATGTTGTGGCGACTCATCGTGGCGTCGAATGGGACGATGATGACATTCGGGAACTTGCGACTCGCTTCTCGGTTAGCCACGAAGTAATCCTTCGGCGACTCCTTACGTTTGAACGTACGTCGCAAAGCTTTTATCGGCGAAAACGCGAGGAGTATCGGCGACGACTGGAGACCAGCGAGTCGGCCGGCGGATTCATGCCCTACTTTCGACGCATCCTGCGGGACAATGGCTCTGCCTTTACTGCCCTGGCCGTCGAAGCGTATCGCATCGATGCGATAACTTCGATTGAGCTCTCGCGCCTTCTTGGAGGAATGAAGCTTCGACATCTAGAAAACGTTGAGCATGCACTTGCGCGCCGGAAGGGATAGTGTATTCCATTGACTCGAGCGCCCTAATCGATGGCTGGGTGCGCTATTATCCGCCTGACATCCTTCCCACCCTTTGGAATAACGTTGATCGCATGGTCCTCGACGGACGTCTGCGGGCGACCGAAGAGGTAAAGTTTGAGTTGGAGCGCGGTGCCGATGCGCTCTATGGTTGGTGTTGCGATCGTGCCAGCTTGTTCCTTCCGCCGACGGACGAGGTTCAACGGGGCGTCGCTGATATAGTGAATCGATTTCCGAGCTTCGTGCCCGAGCGATCGCCCGACGGGATTTGGGCGGATCCATACGTCATCTCTTTGGCGAAAATTGCGGGTTTCGCTGTCATTACTGGTGAGCGGCGCGCAGCTGACAACGCCCGGCGACCCAAGATCCCGAATGTATGCGAAGCCGTCGGGGTAGAGTGCATTCCGTTCTTGGAGTTGATCAGGCGCGAGGGTTGGCGATTTTGACGCGACCTGAGGCGACATAAACGGTACCCTACTGCAGATAAAGGAGCATACTTCATAGTGGACCAGGCTACGCATAGCAAAATCGTCTCATTTATCTGGGGCATCGCGGACGATGTCCTTCGCGACCTCTTCAAGCGCGGCAAGTATCCCGATGTGATCCTGCCGATGTGCGTCATTCGTCGCATGGACGTAGTGCTCGAGCCGACCAAGCAAAAGGTGCTCGATACCAGGAAGATGCTCGACGATGCGCGCATCACAGAGCAACGCGCTGCGCTGTGCGATGCCGCGGGCCAGGCCTTCTACAATACATCGAAGTTCACGCTGCGCGATCTAAGGTCTCGCGGCAGCCAACAGCAACTGCTCGCGGACTTCGAGGACTACCTCAATGGGTTCTCGCCGAACGTCCAGGACATCCTCGAGAATTTCAAGTTCCGCAATCAACTGCAAACCCTCTCGAAGGCCGACGCGATCGGTACGTTGATCAACAAGTTCCTCGATCCCACCATCGACCTTTCGCCGGTGGGCATCGACAACCACGCGATGGGTACGGTCTTCGAGGAACTTGTCAGGAGATTCAACGAGGAGAACAACGAGGAGGCGGGCGAACACTGGACGCCGCGCGATGCGGTTCGGCTAATGGCAAACTTGGTCCTACTTCCGATCGAGAACGAGCTCAAGTCCGGCACGTACCTGCTATATGACTGCGCGTGCGGTACTGGCGGCATGCTCACCGTTGCTGAGGAGACGCTCAGCGCGCTCGCTGCCAAGCACAAGCGGCAGGTCAAAACCCTTCTTTACGGTCAGGAGATCAACCCCGAGACATACGCCGTCTGTAAAGCGGACATGCTGCTCAAAGGCGAAGGCGCGAGTGCCGACAACATCGTCGGCGGCGCGGAGTGGTCAACCCTGTCGCACGACGCCTTCCCCGCGCAGGAGTTCGACTTCATGCTCGCCAACCCTCCTTACGGCAAGAGCTGGAAGAAGGATCTTGAGGCGATGGGCGGCAAGGACGGCATGCGTGATCCACGTTTCAAGGTGATGCACAACGGCGAGGAGATGTCGCTTGTCACGCGCTCCAGCGACGGCCAAATGCTCTTCCTCGCCAACATGGCTTCGAAGATGAACGACAAGTCGGCGCTCGGAAGTCGCATCGCTGAGGTTCATAACGGCAGTTCGCTATTCACCGGTGACGCCGGTCAGGGCGAAAGCAACATCCGCCGCTGGCTCATTGAGAACGACTGGCTCGAAGCCATCGTCGCGCTGCCGCTCAACCTGTTCTACAACACAGGTATCGCCACGTATGTATGGGTTCTGTCGAACAAGAAACCCGCTCACCGTACGGGCCTCGCGCAGCTCATCGACGCCACGCAGTGGTTCAAGCCACTGCGCAAAAACCTCGGCAAGAAGAACTGCGAGCTCTCGCCAGAGGACATCGAGCGCATTAGCCGCACCTTCAGCGAGTTCAAGGAAACGCCCGAATCAAAAATTTTTCCCAATTCCGCCTTCGGCTATTGGAAGGTGACTGTAGAGCGTCCGCTGCGGCTTCATAGCCAGCTCACCTTCAAGGCAATCGAGACGCTGCGCTTCACCTCCGGCGACGAAGACCTGCGCGCCGTACTCTATGAGGAATTCGGCGAAGAGCTGTTCACCGATTTCGCCAAGCTCGCCGTCTCGTTGGAGACGCGCGTCGCCGACTGGGACAGTGACGACGAGGAAATCACTGACGGAGAGGGGAGCGGCACGAAGAAGAGACTACCCGAGAAGAAGAAAAAAAGGCTGCTCGATCCAAAGACGTGGGAGCGTGACAGCCGTCTCGTTGAAGCCGCCACGAAGCTACGTGAATTGGTTGGCGATACGCTCTTCGAGGACCACAATCTGTTCCGCGAGTGCGTGGAGGCAGCACTGCGGAGGGGGGGAATCAGAATCCCCGCCGCTGACGTTAAACAGATCCTCAAGACGGTGAGCTGGCGCGTCGATACCGCACCTCCGGTAATCGCTAAGGTACACAAGCCAAGCAAGGCCAAGGCAGACCCGCTGCGCGGGCTATTCGAGACAACCTTGGACGGGAAAGCCGCCATCGTCGAATACGAGCCCGACCCTGATCTGCGCGACACCGAGCAGGTATTGCTCCTCGAGGATGGAGGCATCGAGGCGTTCATCCGCCGCGAGGTGCTTCCCTATACGCCCGACGCGTGGATCAAGGAGAACGCTTCGAAAATAGGCTACGAGATTAGCTTCACACGGCATTTCTACAAGCCGCAGAAACTGCGCACCCTCGAGGAGATCGGCGCCAATATCCTCGCCGTCGAACAGGAAGCGAAGGGGCAGCTTTTGGAGATACTGGGGCCCGTGGTGTCGTGATGAGTGTGCGAGCCAATCATCGACACGGAGTGAATCTGCAGATTGAATTGTTGGGAGCGTGCAAGAGAGAACATTCACTGGCGCGGGTGACCGACTTCGCCCACGATCGCCTCTTTTTGTTTTGGCCGCTTGCGCATTTGTCATGGGACGCGTGATGATCGGAGATCTCAGATCATATCCGCTATACAAGAATTCAGGAGTTGCGTGGTTGGGTGAGGTGCCTCAACACTGGTCGGTGCTTCCCAATCGAGCACTCTTCGCTGAGGTGAAAGAGCGCAATCACCCTGATGAGGAAATGCTGTCGGTTACGATAACGAGAGGAATCGTTCGCCAGAAGGCGCTGCTTGCAGACGGCTCCAAAAAAGACGGCTCCAATCCAGACAAGTCGTCTTATAAACTTGTTCAGCCAGGTGAGATCGCCTACAACAAGATGCGGGCGTGGCAGGGAGCGATCGGAGCGTCCGCTCTTCGCGGAATCGTCAGTCCGGCCTATGTCGTCGTGCACTTGCGCTCTGGTGCCGACATGCCAAGCTACTTTCATCATCTCTACCGCACGCCACAGTTTGCGAGAGAAGCGGAACGGTGGTCTTACGGTATCACCTCAGACATGTGGAGCCTGCGACCGGAACATTTCAAGATGATCTACTCCCCAGAGCCCCCACCGGGTGAGCAGGCAGCGATTGTGCGGTTTCTCGAATGGGCGAATGTGCGCTTACAGGGGGCGATCGGGGCGAAGCGCAAGGTAGTCGCGCTGCTCAATGAGCAGAAGCAGGCTGTCATTCACCGCGGCGTGACTCGGGGCCTCGATCTCTCCGTCCCTCTTAAACCGTCCGGTATACCCTGGCTCGGCGACATCCCCCAGCATTGGTCACTGAAAAGGTTCAAATACGTCGCTGCGATCAACAGCGGCCAGGTCGATCCGCGAAAGGCCGAATATCGCAATCTCCTCCTGATAGCGCCGAACCACGTTGAGGGCGGTAGCGGGAGGTTGCTCAGACGACAAACCGCTGACGAGCAGGGAGCAGACAGCGGGAAATATCTCGCGAGGCAGGGGCAAATCATATACAGCAAGATTCGCCCAAACCTTCGCAAAGCTACCATTGCTCCGTCGGACTGTTTGTGCAGCGCAGATATGTATCCGATAGCACCGATCGGAGCAGAATTGTCAATCGACTTTCTCCTGCTTCTTCTACTCTCGCAGCCGTTCACGAAATTCGCGATTGACACTTCCATGCGTGTTGCGATGCCGAAGGTGAACCGCGAAGCACTCGCTAATAGCTTGATCTGGTATCCTGATCGCCAAGAGCAAAGGCAGGTACTCGAACACATATCCCGCGAAAGCGCGCCACTCGACACCGCCATCTCCCGCCTCGATCGCGAGATCGGACTCCTACGCGAATACCGCATCCGCCTCGTCGCCGATGTAGTGACCGGGATACTCGATGTGCGCGAGGCGGCGTCCTCGATTTCGGACGAAGCCCTACTCGCAAGCGCCGAGGACGAGAGCAATCTCGACAACGAAACGGACGTAGCTGACGAACTGGTCACCGCATGACGACCGACATCAGCGAGAAGGGGCTTGAAACAATCATTATGCGTCACATGACCGGAGTAGACGGCCTTGCGGTCACACCGAAATTGGTGGCCGAGCGCCCGCCGCCGTATGGTGGCACCGGCTACACGGCCGGAAGTCCGAAGGACTACGACCGCGCCTACGCGCTCGACGTGCCGCAGCTCTTCGCCTTTCTACGCGCGACGCAGCCTGAGGCATTCAAGAAGCTGGCGATGGTGAATGCCGACGATCACACGGAAGTAAACCGTCGCAAGTTCCTCACACGCCTCTCCGGTGAGATCGGCAAACGTGGCGTCATCGACATGCTGCGTAAGGGCTTGGATCACGGGCCGGTGCACTTCGATCTCTTTTATGGCACACCTTCGCCCGGAAACGCAAAGGCCGAGGCGTTGAACGCGCAGAATCGATTCTCCATCACGCGCCAGCTTGCCTACAGCGTGGACGAGACGCGTCGCGCGCTTGACCTGTGCCTGTTCGTGAACGGCCTCCCAGCCATCACGTTCGAGCTCAAGAATAGTCTTACTAAGCAGACCGTTGAGGACGCAGTGGCTCAATACTGCCGCGACCGCGACTTCCGTGAACGGCTGTTCGAGTTCGGCCGCTGCGCCGTGCACTTCGCCGTGGACGACAGCGAGGTGTGGATGTGCACTGCGCTCGCAGGAAAAGGCTCGTGGTTTTTGCCCTTCAACAAGGGCTTCGACGACGGCGCAGGAAATCCGCCCAACGCGCACGGCCTCAAGACCGACTACCTCTGGAAGGACGTGCTCACACCCGCCGGGCTTACGAACATTCTCGAAAACTACGCGCAAATTGTCGAGGAGAAGGACCCACGCACCGGTCGAAAAAAACGCAAGCAGGTGTGGCCTCGATACCACCAGCTCGACGTGGTGCGGAAGTCCCTAGACGACGTGCGAACCTACGGCGCAGGGAAGCGCTATCTAATCCAACACTCGGCTGGCAGCGGTAAATCGAATTCAATCGCTTGGCTGGCGCACCAGTTGATTGGTGTAAAGTGCAGCGACGAGGACGTCTTCGGCTCGGTCATCGTAGTGACCGACCGTCGACTCCTCGACGATCAGATTCAGGCGACTATCAAGCAGTTCATGCAGGTGGGTGCGACCGTGGGTCACGCCGAGCGTTCCGGTGACCTTCGCAAGTTCATCGAGGAGAGGAAGAAGATCATCGTCTCGACGGTGCAGAAGTTTCCGTTCATCCTTGACGAAATCTCTACTGAAAGCGGCAAGACCTTCGCCATCGTGATCGACGAGGCCCACTCCAGCCAGGGCGGCAAGACTTCAGCGGCGATGAGTCAGGCGCTCGGCAACGTGGCCGTGAGCGATGATGACGAGGCCGACCCTGAGGATATGGTGAACGCGGCGCTCGAACAGCGGATGGTCGCGCGGAAAATGATGACGAACGCCAGCTACTTCGCGTTTACCGCGACGCCCAAGAACAAGACCCTGGAGATGTTTGGCGAGGCGCTGCCGGCCGACGCTGAGGGCAGGGTCAAGCACAGGCCTTTTCACTGCTACACCATGAAGCAGGCCATCGAGGAAGGGTTCATCCTCGATGTGCTCGAGGCGTATACGCCGGTGAACAGCTACTACAAGCTGGTCAAGAAGACAGAGGAAGATCCGGAATTCGACACCAATAAAGCGAAGAAGAAGCTGCGCCGATACGTGGAGAGCCACGACCACGCGATCCAGCTAAAGGCAGAGATCATGGTGGA
This sequence comes from Chthoniobacterales bacterium, assembly GCA_013815325.1. Taxonomy (GTDB): domain Bacteria; phylum Verrucomicrobiota; class Verrucomicrobiia; order Chthoniobacterales; family UBA10450; genus Palsa-1392. Next base: position 6,356 of record JACDGM010000072.1, on the reverse strand, counting down.
TCACTTCCACGAGCAGGTGCTAGCGGTCGGGAAAATTGGTGGACAGGCGCGCGCAATGGTGGTGACCAGCGGGATCGAAAGGGCCATCCAGTACTTTCACGCGTTTAAGACGTATCTCGCAGAGCGCAAAAGCCCGTATCAGGCGATTGTCGCGTTTTCCGGTGAGCACGAGTACGGTGGCGCCAAGGTAAGCGAGACGTCGTTGAACGGTTTTTCGAGTCGTGACATCGCCGGGAAGATTCAGGCTGACCCGTACCGCTTCCTGATCTGCGCTGACAAATTCCAGACCGGCTATGACGAGCCGCTACTGCACACGATGTACGTGGACAAGCCTCTAGCGGGCATCAAGGCCGTGCAGACGCTGTCGCGCCTCAACCGCGCGCATCCACAGAAGCACGACTGCTTCGTGCTCGATTTCCAGAACAATTCTGAGGCGATCACGTTCGCGTTTCAAGACTACTACCGCACCACGCTGCTCGCCGAGGAGACTGATCCAAACAAGCTGCACGACCTGAAAGCAGCGCTGGACGCAGCGCAGGTGTACTCGCCCGCGCAGGTGCGGCAGGTGGTGGAGTTATTCCTTAGCGGCGCCGATCGAGACACGCTCGACCCCATCCTCGATGTGTGCGTAGCGGTCTATAAGGAGCAGCTTGACGAGGATGACCAAGTTGACTTCAAGGGGAAGGCCAAAGTGTTCCTGCGCACCTACAGCTTTCTCTCGTCGGTGATTCCCTACAGGAACGCGGAATGGGAAAAGCTTTCGATCCTACTTAGTCTGCTGGCGAACAAGTTACCCGCGCCGGAGGAAGAGGACCTCGCGAGGGGTATTCTCGAAGCAATCGACATGGATAGCTACCGCGTGGAGAAGAAGGCGGCGATGAAGATCGCGCTGGCGGATGAGAATGCTGAGATCGAGCCTCTGCCTACTGAGGCGAGTGGCCGCAAGCCCGAGCCGGAGCTGGATCGTTTGAGCAACATTCTGAAGACGTTCAATGAGCAATTCGCTACGCTGTTCACCGACACCGACCGGGTGGCCAAGCGAATTCGCGATGACATTGCGCCGAAGGTCGCCGCCGATGCCGCCTATCAAAATGCAAAGGAGAATACACCGCACACGGCGCGCATGGCCCACGACGAGGCGCTGGGAAGAGCAATGCAACACCTATTGAAGGAAGACACGCAAGTGTATAAGCAGTTTGTGGAGAACGAATCGTTCAAGCGATTCGTGGGCGACATGGTGTACGCGATCACACGCCAGGGACTCCCCTCTCCTGAGCCACGCCAATAGTTGTTGCGTGTAGGCCAGAAAAAGGGCTATCCTTGACACATTGTTCTGATATCAGTACGTTCTGACGACTCCGCTCCCAGGATGAACTGATGCGATTGACGATCGACGAGGCAGACGAGTTGTCATCTGCTCTATGGCGAGTTGCCATTAGTCCGAGCGATGTTGCAATGTTCGGCGCCGCTCCAAGTCGCGCCGGTATGCGCACGATTCTGCTCCTTACGGAACAACCACACTATGCAGCTGCCCGTCGGCAGCTGAGTTTCGATCCTCGATCCGTTCGCCCTCTCAACATCGGAACAGGGCGGGAGGCAATAATGATCGGCGCGATTGGGAGTGATAGCATCCCGGCAGTTGAGCAGAATGTGTCACGACCTACGAATACCAATGGCGATGCTGTCTTCTTGCGGGCGCTACCAGCGGCTCTTCGACCCACTGGAACTGCGCTCCTGGAGCGGGTGCGGGAACAGTTTCGCGGCCAGCTTAAGTTCGTGGAGGGATCGAAACGCTACGTAGAATCGCCAGATAACTTTTGGACAGTAAAGATTCAACCGCGCGACGTTTCCTTGCGCATAACGGTGCGCGGACGCCCCGAACAACTAGTGTCAGCATCCAGTCTCGCCATCTCGAACGATCGGCCGGGGTACTCAACGTTCAAGCTCGCATCAATCAAAGATGTTTCTAGCGCGGTCAAAATCATCGTGGCATCGAATCGCCGAGGACGATGATGTCGGCACGCATTTGATGCAACTAGGTTCGCGAATATCGCGAAGCGTAGAGGTGCGTTTACCTGGCAAGTGATCAGCTTTGTGCCTTCTGGGGGAGAAGAGTCAGCAGAGCGTCTGGTGCCGAGCAATGATTATCTAGCCTAGGCGAGCTCTCCGAAGACGCTATGGTCACTGATTGTACATTATGCGTCGGTATCATAGCGCTCATTGCGAGTCCGCTCTGAATCTGGACTCCGCACCGCATCTATTGCTGTCAGCATTCCTGCCTGGCCGCGTCAGGATACCAGTTAGGAGCAAATCAAGGTTGAACGTGTCCGCCGAACTCCGTGAAGAGTATCTCCTTATGCTCTACTTTGGAGCATCCTCCGAGTCTAAGCTATCACTTTGCCTGAATCGCGCCTACCGCGATCTCAGTCGTACAATTCACGGAATTCGTATTCATCCTTCACGCGCAAAGATCTACGCGGAGGTTTTTCGGCTACTTCAGATTGAATTGACACAGCTACTCAATTCTTCGACGGTAACTTCACAACGAGAGTTCGACGATTGGCATCGTTCGCTGACTGCGTCGCTCTGCGAACGCTATCTTGTCAATGACTTCGCTGACTTCACGGTGGGACAGGCCCAGAAGTGGATCAACATGACTTTTAAGTATGCGATAGCGTTCGGCGAGAGTCGAATGCCAGGCGCTTCTCGACTCTTCCGATGGCTTCACATTCCCATCGATAGTGTGATCCTCGCTCAACTTGCAGCATTTAACGGCCCGGTCATCAGCGTGCCTTGGAGTCGCCTCAAGAGCTACGATGAATATCTTGCGTTGCAGAAATGGATCAGAACGACATTTCGCGGCGAGGCACCAATGGACGTTGAATTTCGACTTTGGCAAAAGGGCATGCGGGATAGTGCGAACCCGTCAGTATGACTTTCTGTTGCAACGGTGCTGCAACTTGTGAATGCTCGTTCGACGATTTCGCGCGAGCGAATCGGTGGAGCTTAGCTGTTACGCACGACACGTAGCTGCCGACGACTGGGTTGCGCATGGTGTCGATTGTGGTGTCGATTCACCCCGTTTTCCCGCCGCCCTCGCCCCCATGCCCGCCGGACAATTCGCGCGGATTGTCTATGTAATCCGTGATTTTGCCGGACTTGGGTGCGATACGCTAGCGGCCTGATAAGCGTGAGGTCCGAGGTTCAACTCCTCGCTGGCCCATTTCCGAAAATGATTGCCCCGCATGGCCTTATGGTTGTGCGGGGTTTTCGTTGTTGCGCCGATGCTATCGACACGCGCAGCGCGACGCGCCTTGACCGGCGTTGACGACACGCTCGGACTTCAAGATCAGCTGCCCCGGGCGCCGGGTTGAATCGCGGCGAGGGTGGCGCTCATCGCCCCTCCGAGCACCAAGTGCCCTGCAAGGCCGCGCGCGTGCGTCTGCCACGGGAACTTGGCCGGCCCTGGCGTGAGGCCCAAGGCTGGTGTCGCTATCTCGTCCGTGAGCAACCATACAGCCGCCCCGAACAAAAGACCGCTCGCCATCGTCGGCAGCTGACTTCGCGGACGAAGAACCCCGTACACGGCGCCGACCCCGATGCCGAGCGCCCAGTGAATTTCCGATCCATACTTTTCGCTCTGCTTCTTCGTCAGCTTGGTGCCGGCGAGTTTTGCAACCCGGTCGGCGGCTACCGCGTACGCAGTTTTTCCGCCCCGGGCGCGATTCTCTCTTCGACGGACCGCTTCGCTTTGCCGCTTGTACAGCGCCGTCGTCGTCTTGCCCATGAGCCACGTTGCAATGGCGCCAGCGATGGCGCCCTCGACGATGTCTGCGGTCACGGATTGTCTTGCCATTGTTTCCTCTAGTCGAGCGTGCGTGCATCGCTGATGATTCGTGATCACCTCGCCCTTTGCGAATCGCGCGCCGCCGCGCGCGGAGCCCACTCGATTCCGCGAGGTTCTTGCGCTACGTCGCCAGCGTCGCCTCGATAGGAGAGCGAATCAGCTCCACCGTGGGCGGTGCCGCTTCGAGCAGGACCGGATGATGGGGCATTGGCACGTCTTCGACCGCGATCCGATCGACAGGCGCATCGAATTGCCAAAACGCTTCCTTCGCGATTGTCGCCGCGACCGCCGCACCAAATCCCGCCGTGAGATTATCCTCATGGACCTCGACGGAGCGGCCCGTTTGACGAGGCCACGAAGGAACGCCATTGCTGGTGGCAACGTGTCCCTGTACGCCTGGAACTCGTACCGGGGGATCGAGACCGAACAACCGCAGTAGCGTCGCATTGCATCCGTGCTCAACTGGCCGTGTCAGGATGGACAGCAGCTAAGACGCCCGCTCGACGAGCGACCTCAGAATGTGATGAGCCGTGGCCTGCGCCTCCTGAATGCGAGGGATGTTCTGCGACTCGCTCACGATGGTGTGATCGGCAAGGCGTTCCGCACGTATGCGGCCACCGTCGTAGCCCACGAAGGCAATCGACTTCAGGCCGCGTGCCCGTGCCTCGGCGAGCGCCTGGATCACGTTGCGCGAGTCGCCGCTCGTGGAAAACGCCATCACGACGTCGCGCGGTTGTGCATACGCGATGATCTGCCTGGAGAAGATGACGTCGGCGCCAATGTCGTTCATGAGCGCGGTGATGATCGCCGAATCGTCTGAGAGATCGAGCGCACGCCGGCTGGGCCACTCGCCGGGCGGAAAGCGGTAGTCGGCCGCGGCGTCCGTAGCATCAGTGGCCGAGCCGCCGTTGCCGAACGCGAGCAGCGTTCCGCCGGCATCGAATGCGGCGCGAAGTGATGTGGCGGCGCCGAGCAATGCTACCCTGTTCGGCGACTCACGCTCGCCAATGGTCTGCGCGCGTAGCGCCGTGAGCTCATCGGCCTTGAAGACGATCGATTGTTGGACGTCCGCCAGCACGCGCGACAGATCGGCTTGCGACGATTCGAGGAACGGGTAGAGAAAACTCGCGGCCGCCGCACCTCCTGCCGCGGGCCTGGCCGCTTCCGCGCACGCTGCGCCATGCTCGAAGAACACATGCACGAGCTCCCAAAGCAGGTGGTAGAGCACCTCTCCCAACTCCTGCCACTCGAACGCGTCAGTCACCGGCGAAGCAAATTCCCATTCGGCACCTACCCGCGCAAAAGCGATCGTCAGACACCCCCGCCCCCGGGCCATAGCGGTGGCGTTTCGTGTGCTGTGCGAATGTGTCGAGGCGTCGCCCTCAAAGGCGATGACCATGTCATCGGCGCGCGCGAGCAGATCCAGTTGTCGCTCGAGAGAGCCCGTGTCGCCGGTGAAGCCAAGAGCGGGAAGGGCCCGCTTTCCAACGATCACCGGGTGCACGAACTCCACGGTGATGTGGCGAACATCCGACCTCGCGGCAGGCGATTGGCCCATGGCGATGAGGCGTCCGCCGCGCGCAAAGCGATCCGCCATGCGTTGGCAGAGCTCAGCAATGCGTGGCGACTCCCGACGAAAGAATGGAGTAGTGAGCTCAGAACGCTGGCCGAGCAGCTCCTCAACGTGCGCGTGGAGTGAATGCTCGACGCCTGTGCTCACATCGATCGCATCCTGAGGTAGCGTCGCAACTCGGGAATCTCGCGGATGAACAGCGCGATTCCAATGACGACGAGAATGGCGAGTTCGATCAGAAGGACTTTCATGGCGCTTGGTTCTCCAGAACAGGGGTTTGGGGGTTGAGCTCATCGAGCACACCGCGCGCCAGTGCTTCCACCTGCGCAACGGCCTCATCAACTGCGGCGCGCACGGGCGCGCTGAGGGACATGTCCATCTCCGACCAGGAGTCCGAAGGCTCCAGCCGTTCCGGCTCGCATCCGAGTACGATCACACGCGGGGGAACCCGGCCAAGCGCGCGGGCGAGTGCAAGGACCTTCACGGGGTCCATGCCGTGCGTGTCCATCGTCATTGGCCCTTCGCTGTCCACCTGCGCATCGATCACGTACAAGGTGCCCGGCGCCTGTCCGCGAGGGCTGGCGTCTATCAGGATGACCGCGTCGTAGTCGTTCTGCATGGCGTAGGCGAGATCCATTCCCCGGATTCCGAAGTCGCGCGCCTCCACGCCTCGCGGAAGCGTGCGCGTCACGAGCTTCTGTGCGACGGCCACGCCAAAGCCATCGTCGCCGAGAAAGATGTTGCCGATTCCCGCGATGAGAATGCGCGGCGCGCGCGCGGGCGATGATTCGGCATCGGCACCGTCAACCGGCTCGACCTCGCTGGTGGAGAAGAAGAAGCGATGACCTGGGTAGCGGCCCTCGCCAAGGTCGCGTCCCGGATCGTCTTCGAGAGTGACGGCCACCTGAATCTCGCCATCGAGGCTCTCGTCCAGCC
>JACDGM010000159.1 GCA_013815325.1 Chthoniobacterales bacterium | reverse complement strand
ACCTGGGTGCGCTGTTGGCCGTTAACGAGACGAATAATGCTTACCCGGCCCAGCGTACCAAACTCATCGGCACCGCCAGCCTCCATGATGGCCTGCAAAACCGTCGTCGGCCGATCAAACGTGTACCTTGCCGGCTTCTTGACCGCTCCCCCTATTACGACCGGCGTAACGCTGCTCTCCAAGGTGACGGTTACCGTCGTGTTCTGAAGTTGTGGTTTGTAGAGAGCCTCCACTTTTTGCTGAAGATCCGCAATCGTCCTCCCGCTGGCATCTACTTCTCCGACGAGTGACAAGTTTATTTTTCCGTCCGCCTGAATTGTTTGCGATTGGTTCAAATCAGTCGCGCCTGGAAAGGTCAGCTTAACGACATCTCCGGGCGACAAAGTAACCGCAGTCTGCGCCGGAGATTGGTCGGGAAGGCGGGTCGAAACAGTGGTCTGACAACCGGCCACGACGAGGAGAAGGAGGGAAAGTAGAAAAGCATGAGCAAGGAACCGGGAGCACAACGGCCGGTCTTGCGACCGGCATTTTCGCCAGCTTATGGACGTTACGACGAACCGGCGCGAGCGCATCGAGAAATCCTGAGCGGCAGATAGGAGTAGTATCATAGTAACGAAGGACTGAGCTATTATGGTGAGGCGGCAAGAGGAGTCCAGCACAATATCCGCTTCCTCCGCCCGGTTATCGCAGTTGCCGTGGGTCCGTAGCGAGGCCTTCTCGCGATTCCGCTTCTCCCCGGCGTAACCAACAGAGAAGCAAAAACAGCGGGATCAGCGAGAGCGAAAAAAAGAGCGGGCCGCCCTTTCTGTGAATGATGCTGTTGATCATTTCAGGTCCGACATGCACACAGAGCAAACCAATGACGAGAATGCGGAAGCCGTTGCGCAAAATGCCGAGCGGAATCACAAACGCGACCAGCACAATTCGCCGCCAGGCAGTTTTCAGAAAGAGATGTGCCACCAGAAGACTAGTGATGAAAAGGACCAGGCTGGAGCGAATGCCACTGCATTCCTGCGCGACCTCGATCACAATGCCCGGCAGTTGGAAGATGGAGCCATCCCGCAGGACCGGAGTGCCCGAAATATTGAAGAAGAAGCTGGCCGCGTCCGCCGAAGCCAGTTTGGAGGCGGTCTCCAGCCAAAAAACGATCTCATTCGGCAGCGGGACCAGAAAAACGAGAAAGACGAACGGAAAGACGAGTGAGCGCATCCACGCGCTTCCCAGGACCAAACATCCCCCCGCCGCGACGAAACAAACAAACGCCAGGACGTTCAGGGCGAGATGATCACTTGGGCTGACCGTCCACGAGAATCTCGGGAAAGCAAAAGCGAGCGCGAGGGCGGCCGATCCGATGAGGAAACAAGGAATGCCCCAGCCGATCGAAACAGGTGATTCCAGGGTCAAACGATCGCGCCGAAGATAAATGAGGTAGGCGAAGATGAAAGGGATCAGCAAGATGTGGGAGTGCAGTTGACTCCCTGTGGCAAGAGCGACCAGGCTTAAAAGTGGCCTGAGAAAGAAGAACGAAAGAATCAGGAGGCAAAAGCAGAAGTTTCGGAATCGACGGGAGCGCCAGTTTTCCGTATCCGTCATCATCTTCGGCGGGCGCCGCACTGGTTTCAGCGGCTCGTCCCCCTTTGGGAATTGGCTGCATTCATCATTCGAGTTCATCTTTGTGAAGACGGCGAAGGGGAACGCTTCACGGATTACCAGCAGTATTCCTGCCGGAGAAGCCACTCACCACGACCAGACTCAAGGACAATAACCGAGTTTAGACATCGGCGCCCCAAGACTTCTGCTCCGCGAGGATGCAAAGACCGAGATGCAGCCTAACACCATAGTTGACGACCACATGGAGCCGACCCCGCTCGCCGCGATGCACCTTGCCTAAAGAGATCACCGAATCTGTCGCTCCACAATGGGCGCGATCACGCATTCCGTCCGTGATCTGCTCAACGCGCGGGAGCTGCAGATATCGCGTCACCATCGACCACGCTTTAGGAAAAATGTTTGGATAGTGAATTGCGATGTCCTTCTCACTCAAGTTTACATCGAGTTGGGCGGCGAGCTCGCGCAGCATCTCGACGGTGCGTTTCACAATCTCCATCAGCGGAACTAGAGTCCGTGTCGTCGAAGAATAGTTGAGTCCGAGCAACTGATAGCCGCACTCTTCACGTCCTAGCACAAACGCCGAACTGTGATCCGAACCCAGAATCCTTTCGCGCAACATGTCGAAAGTTACCCCTTTTGGTCTGCTATCTGCCATCACGCAAACAACTGGCTCTTCGTCTTTTGCGGAAAAAAGACCACCTGCAGTCAACAGGAGAGACAGAAAACCCGCGCAGCCGCTGGCAAACGAACAAAGATAGGCGACCTCATCGAGCTGCAATTGTTGCATTACTGCTGCCGGAAAATAACGGTTACGCGAGGCGCCGCTGAGATCATTACGATCCCAGGGTAAAACTGCGCTTTCCGCGTGGCAGTGCTGAAACACCAGCGCGCGCTGCCGCGGAACGCACCGTAAGGCTGCGGCCAAAGGTGGCGTAGTGATGCTGGCGAGGGTCTCGTCCGCAGCAAGGCCGAAGCAATAGTGATAGCCCAGCGCGCTTAGGTTTTCAATCGTGCCGGCCAGAAGTCCCTCCGCCTTGACCTCTTCCAGATCTCGCCGAACACTGCCGAGCTTATGATGAAACTCGCTAAGACAATCGCTTTTGCTTTTCGCCTTTGCGAAGTTAATGGCGGTCGAGACCGGTTTGCATCCTTTGCAGACCAGATTCTGGTTTCTTGAGGAACGTCGCACTCTGGAACGCTGCATTGTCGCCGGGGCAGCGCTTCTTCTTGTCGGGATGGTGCTGGGAGTCATTGCTGCCAGTCAATGGGAGGCGGTCGGGTTCGGGTCGCTCCAACCGGCATCAACGATCCGCCTCGTCATCTGCTCAGTCCTGTTCCTGTTACTCGGCGGCCAGACAATCCTGGCTGGCTTTTACTTTGGCCTGATCAATCTCGTCGCTGAGCGCCGATCCCAGCGTAACTCTTCGCCGGCATCTTTTGAGCCGGAGGGATCCGGGACGATAGCTAATTGAGATGTCATCCGAAGCTCATGCGGATGAAGCGACTTCGAGCTTGCGACCGATTTCTCCTACGCGCTCGGGAATCAGTGGCCTATTCGAGCGCTACTGGAATTTTGCCTTAGTCCTCGCGTTAGCCGTGGTGTTGTGGCTGCCGCGCTTGAGCGGTCCGATCGACCTTCGCTATGGCTATCGGATTCCGAGTGAACCCGGCTCTCCCCAGGCTCTGCAATACCCGCCCCTTCTGCCAGCCGCCGTGGCCATCTGATAACCAAGCAGAATCGCCGCGGTCGAATAGAGCAGTGTGTGATAGTCGAATGTCACTGACATTAGTCGGACAGGACCTAAGAGGAGAAGAACCGAAGTCACCACGCCTATAACAAGCAGAGCCAGCCCCGGGATCCCGAAAAACCAGCGCGGCGCCATGAGCAGATAGAAGCGCAAACTGCGCCAGCCGTCGCTGTACCGGCGCAGATGCGGCGCCCGGCCCCGGCGATCGGGCGAAAGCGTGGTAGGAACCTCTGTCATGCGCAGGCCATGCAGGCTCGCCTTGATCACCATTTCCAGGGCAAACTCCATCCCGCGACTTTGCAGCTTGAGTTTTAGAATGGCTTCTTTGCGAAACCCGCGCAGACCACAATAGAAGTCACCGCATTCTCTGGAGGCGAAGAAGAGACGGCCCACCGCGGTTAGGAAAGGGTTACCGAAATAGCGGTGCATGGGCGGCATGGCGCCGGGAGCGATCCCCCCGCGGAATCGATTGCCCATCACCAAATCATATCCTTGTCGTAGCTTTTCCACGAAAGGGAGCAGAGCCGAAAAGTCATAGCTTTCATCGGAATCACCCATAATGACATAGCGCCCATCGGCTGCCTCAATGCCTGCCGCGAGAGCTGCCCCATAGCCGCGACTCGGCACCCGTACTACGCGCGCCTTGAGGCTCTCAGCCGACTCGACCGAGCCATCTGTGCTGCCGTTGTCGGCCACCAGCACTTCCCCGGTGACTCCGTGATCTTCGAGAAACCGCTGGGCCTTGCGAATGCAGGCCGGAAGCGTGCGTGCCTCATTGAGGCAAGGCATCAGAATGGATAATTCGATGGACACGAGATTCACCAGGCGGCGAGGGGGAGCCAATCCTAGCAAACTCGCCGATAATCCCAACAGCTAAGAGGAATCTCTTTGGGTTCGAATCGGCTTCAGGTGTTTCGAGAATTCCTTGATTGGCAAGTCCAGCGTCATAGGAACTCCAATGCGCGCCACCGCCTTCGCCGGGTTGCCCTGCACCAGTGTCATCGCCTCGACCGAGTGTGTTACCACGCTGCCGGCCGTGACAACCGCGCCTCGCCCCACCGTCACGTTTGGAAGAATCATCGCTCCGGCGCCGATGACCGCTCCGGCTTCTATATGGACGCCATTCAGCTCACGAAAATGCGCGATGATCGTGGCGCGAATTCCGACCGATGCGCCATCCTCCAGCGTGACCAGTTGCGGCGAGCTAGTCTCGATAATGGCGTCATAGCCAATCCAGACGTTCTTGCCGATATGCACCCCACGCCAGCGATGCAGCCAGACACGCAAGGTCGTCGCGCCGGGAGCGGATCGCGCGAGGGCCTGCAGAAAGCGGTTTTTAGATCCCGTGAATAGGTTTTCCATTTTCTTGCGCTACTTCATCCAGCACTGAGTGAAATGCCTTTCCGTGCGAGCGAGCCGCGAATCTCTTCATAACTCCGCAGGGATTCTATCTCATCGAGATCGAACTCGACATTGAACGTCCCCTGCAACTCGGCGATCAACTGCACCATCGCTAGTGAATCCCAGGTGGCAATTCCCTTTTGCGTGAGCTGCTCCGGTAGCGTGCCTTCTGGCAGGTCGAAGAAGTCGATTAGCAGCTGCTGCAGATTGTCTTTA
>JACDGM010000158.1 GCA_013815325.1 Chthoniobacterales bacterium | reverse complement strand
CGCGTGAATCGATAACGACCGCCTTTGGGCGAGCGAGCACAGTCACAGGTGGAGCGCAGGCACGAGCAATACCTTGACGGCGCGCAGCGAGCCATACAATCAAGAACGAGTCACGCGTGGCTTGCGTCGTCCTTGCGATCAGCCATCTCGTGATGATCTGCGCACCCGCAGCGGCGCGGCCGGCTTCCGTAGGGGATCAGGGTCGGAAAGCCGCGAGCGGCGCGAGGACGACGCAGATGATCACCCAACCGGGCAATCGGCAAACTTGGGAGTCTGTGCTGGGGGAGCGTGCGGCGGAAGCACAGTCTCCCGCGGCGCAGCCGCATCAGGAGGGATTACGGGAACCTTGGTCCCCGGAGAGGCACTAATCGCGGAGGGATGTTTCGCGCGCCGCAGTGATCGCGAATTGACGGAATGAAGACCGGAGCAAAGCGGAGTCGAAGGGAAACAATTCGTGATGACTGCATCTCCGGAAGGGGGAGCAAAGTCTTTGAGCTTTCGGAGAAAGGAGCCGCGGCAGCGGAAGGCCGGAAGGAGAAAACTCAATGTCTTTGCGACAGGGGAAGCGTGTGGGCGCTTAATGCTCGCGGGAAATCTTCGCCGCGATGACGTTCAGAGCCTTTTGCGAAACGGAGAGACGTCTCTTTGGTCAAACCGGATTGCCTTCGCGCAGGTGCCAGATCATGCGCCAGAGCCGGTCGGTTTCTCCGCGTTCGATCACTTGCAACGGCGTTGAGCCGTCGAACGCCGGGTTCGGTTGCTGCATCCATGGTCCAACCGCTTTGGCTTTGATGAGCTCCGCGAGTGCGTCAAAAAGCCTGGTGACCTCTCTGATCTTTTGCAGGCTCGAACGCTGAGGCGGTGTGCCGGCATTCCAGTACGATACTGTCCTGGGTGAAGCACCCGTGACTCGACTGACCGCTTCGTTCGACAGGTTGTACTTTCGCGAAAGCTTTCGCGCGTCGCCAATTTCACTCGCAGCAGGTGAAACCTTGGCTACTAAAATGCCGTTGGTTCCGTGAACGCCGGAACTCTTCCTTGTTGTTCCCGCTGCACTGTCGGCAGCGCCGGATTTCTTCGCTGATTTCATCTCCATATCATTGCATGCAATGTTGCATCTGTCACGCCAGATACTTGTTCAGTTCTTCCTCCCCAAGTAGTCGCATCGTATCGGACGCTCGCAGTCGATCGCGGAATACGACCAGGTTAATTCCATCGGCGACGCGCGCGGAGGGACAGATGAGCCCGACGGCGCCGGAATTTCTCGCCGCTCGGCCAAACGCCTGGCAAAGCGTCTCGAATCCACCGTCGTTAATTCGCGAAAAGTTCTCCTAAGCAGCGTTGTCCCTCGCCTGATCGAGCCCGCACCGATCTGTGCCCCACGGATATTGAAGATGATCGTTGCCAACAATGACCTTCGCCCCGTCGAGTGATTTGAGTTTTCGACGTGTCTTGGTTTCAATGGCAAAGACTCCATTCCGGCCGATCACGATATGATCGATGTTTCGGGTTGCACCTGGCTTGTCGGTAATAAGGAAATCGTGAAAGACGCGGTAACCCGCGAGCATCAGTTGATTGAGCGCTTCGCCTACATGTCGCTCACCTTCATATCCGAGACGGCAACGGCGGCGCAGCCCGAGTAATTTCCAGAGCGAATAGCCGGACCAAGCGGAGGCAATCACCGCAATGCTGGAAAAAATAATCCACATTCCGCCTGAGACTCGAACCCTTTGGAGTGCGACGAGACCTGCCATGAGCAATGGCGAATACGCCGACAACATCAACTGAACGAGACGATCATTCAGTTTCTCGTCGAGTTCCGCGATTCGCAGCCGAAGTGATTCGCCGGCCGGACGCAGAATCTTCTGCGTGAATGGCAGACGCTTCTTTCGATCTTTCCAATGAATCAATCCGAGGGCGCCGAAGAGCACCCCTGCGAGCAGCGCGGTCCCAAGCAGAATCGGCCAAAATAGCATCCGTTCTTGGAAAGCAGATCGCGGACCCGTCGATACGGCAAGGAGAGCGGACAAAGATTCCCGACTCCCCGAGAGACCCGGAGCCTGCAGAGGGCCTAGCCCTTTTCGGGAGCCGCAGCCGCCATCTGCGCCCCCGGAAGATCGAGTGCCTCTGCGACGAACGCCTGTCGCAAGAGTGCTTCCGGTACATATTCGTCGAAACGATCGCGTTGGAGGTCGGGAACAAGCATCATCAATTGATCGGCGGTAAATGCTCCCGATGCGATGCGTGCGCGATGGCCGACGAAATCCGCGACCGCAAGCTTTTGGTAACGAATGGAGAGATCGTCACGATCGGTTTTGAGTCCGTCGGCCTTCGCGCAGAGTTCTAAGGTCAACAGCACCCGGCTGCCGTGCCATGGAAACCATTCCACTCCGTTCAAGCTAATTACGGCGTCATGCGCGTTTAAATCCGCGCGAACGAAAACCTGTCGCGCCTCTGCGAGAAGTTGCGTAGCGGCAATGTTTAGAAATGGATAGCCGCTCTCGTCGATCAAAACCCGTTTCATCCTCTGAGTAATTACCGGATGCAGCGCTCCAATGCCGCCAGTGAATTGCGGTTGCTTCCACCCCTTCGCTGGAGAAACGGAGACACGCTTGCTGCCGTGGTCGATCAAATTCACGCGCCAGCGTCGGCCAGCCAAAAGGAGGAATTCCCCTTCGGCGGGGATGTTGTCCTGAGAAAGGACGCCGATCGGTTGCCCGTCGTGTTCGATGCGATATTCGATGCGACTCGCGAAAGCCGCGTAAAAGTCCCGACTCTCTACGATCCGCTCGCCGGTCGGAGCAAGAATGATCTCTCCGGTCTGCATCTGTTCGATTAATTCTTTTTCGGCGAGACCGTGCAATAGGTTTTCGAATTGACCTTGATCGATGCGTTGAAACGCGCCGCGTCGGCAGAGCACATCGTGCAAATGTGCGGCCAGTGCGCCGCCGGTTTGGCGGAGAACACTTAGCACCTGATGGACGCAAGTACTGAAATGAAAGCGGTCGCTTTCCGGTGGCTCCAACCAGTGTTCACGATGCAGTTCCAGTAAAGCGATCGCGCGGATCAGTTCCGGAAAGAGCCGGTCGGTCAACGAAGAGTGTTCTGTAACGGCATCGTCCAGAGTGTAGAGCCGTAAGATCTGCGGCTCTCCTTCGCGCCGGCCGGAGCGGCCGAGCCGCTGCACAAGAGAGGTGACGCTCCAAGTCGGACCCACCTGTCCGATTGCGCGCACCGCGCCCAAGTCGATTCCCATCTCAAGCGTGCTTGTGCAAATCGCCGTAACGGGTTGACCGGATTTGAGCTCTCGTTCGGCGTCCTCGCGAAGCTCGCGACTAAGTGAGCCGTGATGAAGTAGGAATGGATTGCGGGGCCAATGCTCGCGCTCAACTAAGACTCGAAGTTTGTCGGCAAGCAGCTCTGTCTGACGGCGACTGTTGCAAAAGATTAGATTGGATTCGGTCCGAAACCGCTGCGCGATGTCCTCCGCAATCGCGGCAAGGCCTGCGGGCGCGGAAGACGAAGTCGGGTCGCGCTCGTCGCTCTCCCCCGCCTCCGGCAATTCCACATGCGCTTTGACTCCGACGCGCAATTCCTTTTGCTGGCTGCTGTCTTGAAGAACGCGCACCGCGCATGGAGCATCGGCGCAAAGAAAAGCCTGAGCGGGCGCGAAATCGCCGATCGTTGCTGACAATCCAAGACGGCGAGGATTCACGGCGGCCGCAATATTCAGTCGGGCGAGCAAGCTGCGAAGGTGAATCCCGCGGACGTTATCGAGAAATGAATGCAGCTCGTCGATCACGACGAACTGAAGATGTGCGTAGATGCGCCGCAGATACCGGTCGTGATTGATGAACTGGCTTTCAAGCGATTCGGGCGTGATCAAGAGCACGCCCCCTGGCCTTTTTCGGAGACGCTGTTTATCGGTAGCGCTGACATCGCCGTGCCAGCGATGCACCGGGATTTGTGCATAAGCGCAAAGATCCTCGAGCCGTCTGAATTGATCGTTAATAAGCGCCTTCAGTGGGCTGACGTAGAGCGCTTGAACTGAGTCGGCCGGTTCCGCTGCGAGTTGGGAAAGGATCGGCAAAAACGCGGCCTCCGTTTTTCCGCTGGCTGTGGCGGACGCGAGGATTAGATGATCGTTGGAATCGAGCACAGCCTGAATGGCGTCGACCTGAAGCGGACGCAGTTCATCCCATTGCTGATTCCAAATCGCTTCCTGAATCTTCGAGTGAAGCTTCGCGAATGCCGCACTCATTCAGCGCGTGTGTTTACAGCTTGAATGATGTGAGATCGTCGGCGGCGTCGTCCGTTGCCGGAGCTGCACCATTGGCAAATTCTTCCTCGGCAGACATAGGCGCTTCAGGCTTTGTAAAGACCTCTACGCCTAACAACTCCTGCCATGTCTTGCCGGGATTTTGGTCGAGCACATTGAGCAAACCGATGAACGAACGCACCACATCGCGCGGAGTGCGGAAATATTCCGCACCCAATCGTTCACTCGCAGCTCGCAGTGTAGCGATGATGCCGTCGTCGGGTACGAGGACCTTGGACGGATCACCACCTGCATGCACAAACGCGATGTTCTTCAGCAAAACGAACAGGTCTTCGGGCGTGAGCGGCTGCAAACGCACGACCGGACCAGACAAATCCACCAACCCTTGCTCCCGAGCGATCGTGTTTTCCGCCAATCGACTCCGCAACGCTTCGTAACTGAAAAGACCTCGCCGCTTGTCTTCAAGACACTCATCGGTGCCAGCGAAGATAAATCCGAGCCCGCGCGAGTTGCCTTGAAAGGAATCATTCAGCAACGTGAGCAGCGCTTCATAATTGGCCTGACGGGCGCGAGAATTTGGGAGGCGGTGAGAGAGAACCACCATCTCGTCGAGATTAACGAGCAGACCTTCAAACCCCGCTTTCCGAACGAACGCAGCCATCAGCTTGATGCTGTCGTAGAACGAATCATCATCCACGATGCGCCGAACCCCCAGTTCCAGACGCGCATCTGTTTTGGTGGTGTATTCGCCGCGCAGCCATT
>JACDGM010000071.1 GCA_013815325.1 Chthoniobacterales bacterium | reverse complement strand
ACCTCCTCCTTTGGCTTCTTGTGATTTTGGCGATCATCATCGCGATTCGCACCGCGCCACAACATCATTCTTCTAGCCCCAACGCCTTCACCAGCGCCTACCTCAATAAGCGGTGAAGCTCACTCCCCGCCCTTCAGTGAGCGCGGATCAAGACCTCACACCTCCGGAAGAACTGCGCGCGCGCCGAATCCGGCGTCGAGTTCTGATAGCAGTAATACTTACTGGCATCCTTACGGTTGCTGGCTGGTACGAGGCACGTCATGTTAGCCACTCCATCAAAGCATGGCACTCCCGCCGAGCGGCACGGGAGGCAAGTGCACTGATCGAAAAGGCCGAGTGGAAAGCTGCGGAAGAGAAAGCGCGTGATGCCTATCTGCTGAGCTCGACCGAACCTGAAACATGGCGCGCGATCGGCCGGCTCACTTCCCGGACTGGTCAAAACGCTCCGGCGCTGGATTGGTGGCGAAAATTAGACCAAGCGCACAAACTCACGCTCGATGACCGCCGCGAATACGCTGGTTCTGCTCTGGCCGCGGGTGAGTTAACGACGGCCGCGCCGCAGATCGATGCATTGCTCGCACAACCGGGTGGGCCCGCGCCGCGCGACGAGTTGTTTGCCGGTAATCTCGCTGTTCGTCGTGGAGATGGTGCGAGTGCGCTGGATTACGCTGAACGCGCGCTGAACGATAGCCGCTCCAAGCCTAACGAAGTTTTTTCTGCCGCGATTCTGACCCTTTCGGTGGCCGGCCCCGAATCGACTTCTTATGCTAGCGCCTGGAAACGCATCGAAGACTTGGCGCGCGATTCCGCCAACGTCATCTCACTCGATGCCTTAAGTTTCCTGGCCCAACAGCGTGCCCCCACAAGCCCGTCCGAAGGCGACAACAGCACGGCGTTATCCCTGGCTCAAACTGCTGCTCCACGTCCCGTCACCGCGTTATCCGCAGCTGAAGTAGCCGATCGATTGGAAAGGCATCCAAAAGCACGCCCTTATCATCAACTCCTGGCAATGAAGCTGCGCGCTCGCGAACAACCATCGCGCGCTGATGAGTTACTAAATCAGGCGATCGCGCGCTTTCGCAATTCGGACGACGAAACCCTGCTGGCGCTAAACATCTGGCTTTACACTCAGAAGCGATATCAAACCATGCTTGACGTAATGCCTTTGCAGCGCGCGTTACATCGGCGCGAGCTTTATCTTCAATATCTTGATGCACTCGGCGCGCTGGGACGGTTTCAAGAAGTTCGGGATCTGCTTTCCAGCGAGCGTTTCCGGTTGGACCCGGTTTTTCAGCACATGTATCTCGCCACTGCCCGAGAGCAACTGAAAGAAGTAGCCGGCTCGGCTAACGAATGGCAGCGCGCGCTTGAAGCGGCCGCCGACGCAAATCAGTCTATGGCCCTGGCAACCTATGCCGAACGCGCCGGCGCATCGGATATCGCGGACTCCGCGTACGCGCGGGCTATCTCCTTCGCGCCAAACCTGCGCGTGCCTTATGAATCCCGCGCCCGGCTGGCTCGCGCGCGTGGTGAAACGGCCAAGGCGAAAGAGATTCTGACTCAGATCTGTCGACTGTCGCCCGCGGACGATCTTGCGCGCAATGATCGAACATATATAAGCCTGCTGCTGGGTGCTTCGGGGGCTGATGCTGAACGCGCCGCGCGAGAAGCCGAATTACTGGTGAAGCGAGAGCCGATGAACTGGCAGGCGCGAGCGACGGTATCGTTGGCAGAGTTGCGCCTCGGCCACCCGGCCGCGGCCCTGAAAGCGTTCTCTGGAATTAAAGCGGTGGAAGGTTCGCCGGTGGGCCCATTGGCAGTGCGAGCAGCAGCGCTCGATGCGAACGGATGGAAAGAGGGCGCGAAAGGCGACGCACGCACATTAGCGGCAGCGCCGCTCCTCCCCGAAGAACGGGCATTGATCGCGCCGCTGTCGCGCGAGAACGGCAAGTAAGCCACACCCGCGGACCTGTCCTTCGCGGAGATGTCGAGGCGCTCCCTCAGGGGCAAGTCGACTTTGCTCCTCTTTCTGGACGCAGCGTGGCTACAAAATAATCGTTCGGAAACATCCCCTGCCTCACCGCGATTCCAACCAGTTGGGGCGTGTGGTTTATCAGCCGACCACAAATTTAAAAAACTCTGCGCCGTAAAAAGGGATTGCATTCTCGGCAATGACGGCTAAGTGCCTCATTAGGATGGAACTTTCACGGGTGAAGCCGCGGTGCGTCTCCTGGTTTCGGCTGCTGTCGAGCGTGACCGTATTGTGTTTGGCGAGCTTTTTGGCTTCCACATCAAACGGACAGACCCAGCTGGTTACCTATTTCAACTTTAACGATTCAAATACCACCGCTGACCTGCCAGGGCTGGAATTGACCCCGACGATTATTCCGTCGCCGACAAATGGCGTGAGCGGATTTACTTTCACTAGTGGAACGACCGTAAACCTGGCAACCGGTGACTTAACCGGCGCGGGGCAAGCCCTTACTGTTACCGGAGGAGCGAGCTTGGTTAACAATGGGAAATCGTTCCAATTTACGATCAATACAGTTGGCCTCACGGATCTAGCTCTTAGTTACGCGACAAAGCGGTCACCCACCGGATTTACGACCCAGACGCTCGCTTACAGTACAGACGGAATCAATTTCACAAATTTTGGCACAGTCACACCAACTTCAAGCTTTGTGGCCTATTCCTTCGATCTGAGCGCTGTCGACAGTCTGGAGAATCAGACGAGCGTAACGTTTCGCTATACTTTGATGGGGGCAACAAACGCCAACGGAAATAACGTTTTCGACAACATTCAGGTTACAGGCGTTCCCGAGCCGAGCACTTGGGTGGCGGGGATTCTGGCAGTCGGCGCGGTCGGGTTCACTCAGCGGCGGCGGTTCGCGCGGCTCGCTGGGTGCACGGCGTAGAATCTCTCCTCATCTTTGGTTATCGCAACCTCTGCGTGCGACGCAGCGCAGGTTTGTTGGGCAGGAAGCGGAACAGGGTCGTCTAAAAAAACATTTAACATTCAGGAAATCTTGCTATTTAGAGTAAGTTCCGGGCGAGACTTCGGTCCTCAGCCGGTATGGGGAATTTGCCATGCCTGCATCTCGCGCATACACTGCCTGCATGGCAAGCCAGCAATATACGATCCGCGTCGTGCCCGCCGCAGTCGACCGCGCCCTGCGTCGCCGCGCTAAAGAGGAGGCCAAAAGCCTCAATACTGTCGCCCTCGAAGCTCTCGCCCGCGGTTTGGAGATCGAGGCCAAGCCACACGAGCATTCCGATCTCGACCCGCTCATCGGCTCGTGGCGGGAAGATCCGGCCTTTGACCGGGCCATCGCCAGTTTCGAGCAGATTGACGAGGAGGCGTGGAAGTGAACCTGGCTTTGGACACGAACGCCTACTCCGACTTCATGCGCGGCGAAGCCTCCCGCGTCCACATTATTCGGACAGCCCGAAACATTTACCTCCCGCTCATTGTGCTGGGCGAACTGCGGGCCGGTTTCGCCGCCGGAAATCAGCGATCCTCCAACGCCGCTAATCTGCAGCGTTTTCTTAACAGCCCGCGCGTTTCCATTCTTCTTCCCGACGAGCAGACCACTCATCATTACGCGCAGCTATACCTTCAACTCCGTCGCAAAGCGGCCGCCATCCCGAGCAACGATCTCTGGATTTCCGCGCTCGTCGTCCAGCACCACCTCATCCTCTGCACCTCGGATACGCACTTCGAGTATCTGCCGCAGTTGCCGCGTTGCTAAGGAACCCCATTGGGCCGTGGTATCAGTCCTGGGTAATGATTCTGATTCACCCGCATGATCGTGCGGGTTACGCAACCGTGGACGAGGCTCATTCGCTCTCCGCTTGCTTATTTCCGAAAGCAGACGAAGGTGGCGGCTCTTGGATAAGTTCTGTTCTGTTCGTAGTGCGGTAGATCGTCAGGTGAGGTTCCTCATTGGTGATTCTGAAACCCGATTCCCGGGAACGGCTCTGTAGCTCGCAGGTATTGCTCCAACAAATCACATAATGAAACTATACGTAGGAAATCTCTCTTTTGAGACCACTGAAAACGATCTGCGCGATCTCTTCGCGCAACATGGCCAGGTCACCGATGTGGCCATCCTTAATGACCGCGAAACCGGCCGCTCACGCGGCTTCGGGTTCGTCACCTTCTCCGATGCGACCGGCGCCAACGCCGCCATCGCCGCGCTCAACGGCAAGGAAGTCTCCGGCCGTGCGCTCACGGTGAACGAGGCGCGTGCGCGCGAAGAACGCCCCCGTTCATTTGCAGGCGACCGCCGGTAATAGACTGCTCTAATTTGCGGGCCGGCGCCCTTCATCGGGCGCCGGCTTTGCTCTTATTTAAACCAATGGCTGTTGACCCAAGAAAAGCAATCGAGATCGAAGGCAAGGTGATGGCTGTGCTGGCCGGCACCATGTTCCGTGTGCAACTGGCGAACGAGCACGTGGTGCTTGCCCATATCTCGGGCAAAATGCGGAAACGCTTTATCCGCCTAACGACCGGCGACCGGGTGCGGCTGCAGATGTCGCCTTATGATGTGGACAAGGCGCGCATCGTCTACCGGCTTGCGTAGAAGAAATCTAACCGCGGATGACACGGATTGGGGCCGAGCCGCCGGGGGCGGATGTCTGTAAGCCTTATGTAGACTCCCCTGATCCAAGTGGCCGCGGATCCTTCCCAGCTCCTCGGCCGGTAATGGACGAACTGAGAGCATGACGAATCTCCAGAGCGCCCGCTGGCTGCCGATCAGCGCTGAACAATCTGCGAGCGTTTGCGCGTAGACCGTCTGGTGTGGCAGGAGCGGCAAACAATTGACGGTCGCGAAGTAGCGCCGACTACCTCCCTAACGAGCCTAAGGCGGACCCTCGCGGCCAGGCATCCCATCATCTGAGATCTCCTGGCGGTGCTTCGCACTTTCTAAATACCTATCTCGCGGCAGAGAATTCCAGTTATGGTCTCCCCAATCCTTCCGACGAGGCATAGGGAGGTTGTTTCGCAGTCTTACAATTCTTTCCTGTAATGTAGCCGGGAGAGATTTCCGGAATTGAACCGGGCTCTCTGGAGAGGCTGTCTCTCTGCCTCGATACGGTCATTGCGTTGTCAGGCAGCGCCAGGAAGCTTCGCCACAACTTTCAACTCGTAGAGGAGTGATTGGGGGCGCCAGTTGCGGAGTCTCATACCCAAGGTGGCAGGGGAGCTGCGTCGCGAGTGGGTTGCATTTGTGATCAACCGCCGTCCCGCCACCGGAGCCGAGCGCTGCGTCAGTGCATCAGAATCGTGCCGAAGATCTTTTTGCCCAAACCGCGGATGCAGCTACCTTCCGCTTCCGCTTTTATGAACGTCTTGATTCTCGCCGCCGGTTACGCCACCCGCCTCTACCCACTGACGGAAAAAAAGGCGAAGCCATTGCTAGAAGTAGCAGGCAAACCGATGATCGAATGGGTCCTCGACAATCTCGCGCCAATCCCAGACCTCGGTACGATCTACATCGTGACGAACGCGAAGTTCGCCGGGGATTTTCAGACGTGGGCGGATCAATACAAAAGAGCGCAGCCGAAGCTCACCTTCAAAATCGTCAATGACGGCTCGCTCACGGACGCGGATAAACTTGGCGCGATCGGGGACATTCGCCTGGTGATCGACCGCGAGGAGTTGGCCCGGGCGCCGCTCATCGTGGTTGCCGGCGACAACTTGTTCAGCGAGCCGCTGAGCGATTTTGCGGCGCAGGCACAAGGCTCTGCCGCGACGCTTGCGATTTACGATGTCGGCGATCTGGAGGTAATGAAAAAATATTCCGCGATCAAGACGGATGCAGACGGGGTGATCACGCACTTTGAAGAGAAGCCGGAGAAACCGGAGAGCACCCTGACGGGAATCGCGCTCTATTATTTTGCGGCGGAGACACTCGAGCTTTTCACGACCTATATCGTGGCGGGAAATAATCCGGATCAGCCGGGGCGTTTCATTCAATGGCTCTACACCCGGCGCCCGGTGCAGACCTATCAGATCAAGGGGACTTGGTATGACATCGGGAGCAAAGAGACGCTGAAAGAGGCAAACAAGATTTTCGCCCAGTTCGCGAAATAGAGGGGCGGCTCGGGTAGCGCACACGTCTCGTGTGCTGGTCGCGCTGTTCCAGCGCGACGAACTTTGCTTGCCCTCCACGCGCCTGTGCCGCTCCCGCGCCAGAAAGTTCGCGACTGCGAGACGCATTCGCCAGCACACGAGACGTGTGCGCTACCCGAGAGAGGCGCCCCAAAGCGCAAGTCTTAGAACAACTGCGCGGCATGACGGAGCTCGAGCGGCGAACCCGGACGGCGATGTCGTGGCGAGTCCGCATGTCCGGTTTGAGCAAGCGCAACGCGGGCTTTTCGTTAGGCGAGACGCCCTTCATCGAATTCGATCAGGTCGAAGTAAGTGCCGATATCTTTGCGGCCTTCACCGCCAGCTTCTTTCAGAAAATGGACGAAGCGGGCTTGCTTCACCGCGGTGTCGGGATGACGCGAGATCATTGCTAGATTCCATTCTTCGATTTCCTCCGGCGTGTGCGCAGCGCCGCCCTGGCGGATCCAGTCGAGGACAGCAGCGTCGTCCTCGAGTTCGTTAGCCGCTTTTTCGAAAGCTTCGGGATCAATCTTCAGAAAGGCGAGAAGATGTTTGTCGAAGCCGACCGTTTTGTAGTTGTAGCCGTTGAGCAGCCCCTTTTGATGGAGCCGCGCTTTGTCGATCAATCGCGGCAGATGAACAAAATTGCCCAGGCGCTCGTAAGGGCTGCGCGGGAAGGGCGTGCGTTTTGCGCTGGCGATCACGAGGTGGCCGGGACGCTGAAGGGTTGACCCGGCGGATGCAACTCCTGGCTCGCGGCGGGAGCATCTTTTTCGCCGCCGGAAGCTGGAAGCAGTTCTGCCTGCTTCAGAGTTGGACCTCCGATCACCAGCTGCCCGCTGAAGGTCCCGCCTTTCTCCACGTTGATTGAGCGCGCGACGACCTTGCCATCGAGCGAGCCGGTGCGGCGAATCGTGACCACGGTCTCGGCGAGGACGTCGCCTGTCATCGCGCCGCGAATCTCAATCGAGCCCACTTCGACCTGGCGGAAAAATTGCACGCTGGCTTTTTTTCCGATCAACACTTCGGGCGCGATCAGTTTTCCCTGCACTTTCCCAGCCGTGCGGAACTCCGCTTTCTCGTGGCAATGCAGCCCGCTCCGCAGTTTGCCGTCGATGATGGCCACGCGACAGGTCACCTGGCTGCTGCTGAGGTCGCCGGTGGAAGTGATGTGCACTTCGCCATACGTGCAGATGCGGCGGCTGAAGCTGCCGTTAATTTTGTAATCCCGCAGATCCATATGGCTGCTGCAGGAAGGGCAAATGGTGGAACTGGCAGCGGAATTTAGCTCTTGGCGCGCCCCGCAGTTGTAACAGGCGACTGATGTGATGCGCCGCCGATGCAGAATGTTATCCAAACGCCGCAGGAAGGAAGGTCCGCTACCCGCTCCTTCTTTCCCGGCCGCGGCC
This sequence comes from Chthoniobacterales bacterium, assembly GCA_013815325.1. GTDB lineage: Bacteria > Verrucomicrobiota > Verrucomicrobiia > Chthoniobacterales > UBA10450 > Palsa-1392. Next base: position 16,230 of record JACDGM010000071.1, on the reverse strand, counting down.
TTCGATTCGGGTTGATTTGTCGCGGCGACGAAATGTTTTCCGCACTGCCGGCAGAGCGAACTGCGGGCCGCGGCATAATCCGATTGCTTAAAGCCGCAGTGTGGACATTCCACACTGACTTTTGCAGGCGATTTGGCCACGACAGCGACCTTGCGCTATCCGTTAGACTCGTCCGACGAGCGGCTTCGCTGTCGACGAAGAATCTTCGCTCCGGGACGAGGGAATATCCCCCCGGTTGGGGCTTCCGTTGGAGGCAACCGGCATCTTGCCGCTGGTCACTTCCGATTTGCCGATGAAGGTTGCACCTTCTTCGATGACGAGACGCGCCGCCTTCAAATCGCCCTGCAACGTGGACTTCGATTTCAATTCGCAACGCTCGGCCACCGTGATGTTGCCGTGCACTTTGCCGTAAACGGTGATCGACTTGGTCTTGATCTCGGCTCGGATGTCGGCGTTCTCGCCGATCGTCAACACGCCTTCGGAATGGATTTCGCCTTCGACCTTGCCGTCGATGAGCAATTCCTTTTGAAATTTGATGCTTCCTTTGATTTCGACATCACTCGAGAGGACGTCTTTGCCAGAATGTTCGGCCATATATTTTTGATGCTCGTTCAAGGTTGATGATAATGCTGAGGGTGCCTGGTTTTCCTCCCGACGAGAGGCAGGCGGATTGCTTTCCTCGTAGCTCGGAGCCGGTGCAAAACTCTCAGCCGGCGTCGCGGACTTCTGCGGAATGAATCTCTTCAGCACGACGCATTACTAAGAGCCGGAACTTGTCGTGTCAACGGTTCGGGTCTTGAAAGGCCGGATTTTCTTTGCCAAGGCGCGCTTCGTATAATTTGCAGGCGCGATTCTGCGCGACGAGTGAGAGAAATGGCGGCGCTTGTGAGGGAGTGCGGTCGAGGATGAGGCCAAGCGAACGGGGCGGCGCGGGCGCGCCCAGAATGGCCGCGGAATTCTGCGCGACCCGCTCGGCGTCATAAACCATCACCCACTGCACGCCGTGACGCTGCAGAATCGCGCGGGCGTCGTTAGGTTCGATGCTCTGGTAAAAGCGAGCGCTCTCGACGATCCCCGGGAGGCTTTCATGCGAGCTCCCCGCGAGCCCCCGGCGCCCCGACCAATAAGCGGCGGAAGGCGATAGCCACCAAGGCGCGAGGAATGGCGCGCGGCGGTCCGGCGGCAGTGCAGCGACGACCGCCCGCCATTCCGCGGCCTCAAGACGGGCCTCCGCGCGCCGGGTCTGCAGTTGCTCGTTAGGCCAAAATTCATTGTCCCACGACTGCAGGCAGGGGATGAACGCAAGCGCCGCGAGCAGTCCGCCGAGCCAGCCTGGCCTAACGACGAGGAGAAAAGCCGGAATCGTCAGGACAAAAACGATGGCCAGAAAATAACCCCAACGCGCCTGCCAGAGCGTCAGCGCGAAAGTGACCACGAGAAGCGCGAGAAATGGCGGAGCAAGAGTCTTGCGTCTCAGCGCCGGGATGAGCAGGAAGGGCACAAGGATGATGAACCCGCCGAACCACTGCAGCCAGACTGGATTCGTTAGGCTGACGACACTCAGCTCGCCGATCGTCACGGACCAATTGATAAAATATGAATGCAGTTCGGAAGCAGGGAACTGCGGCCAGCGCCGCTCGACCAAGCCTGCCAAAAGCACGACGCCGGCGAGGACGCACCAGCCGATTCGCCGCGGATGCGCGAGCAATTGGACGCGTGCGGCGCCGGCGGGCGAACCAAGCAAGACGGCAAGCAAAAGCAATGGCTCATAAAGCGAAACCCAGAGCGCCAGTCCCCAGCTCAATCCGCTCACCACGCTCCACGCGCTCGAAGCTTTCTCCTGAAGCGACCATTCCGCCGCCAAGGCGACGAGCACGAGCAGGATGAGCAGCGCTTGCTGATCCGGCCGCCCCAGTGCGGTGCCGTGCGCGAGGATCGGACTGAGCGCGAACAGCAGCAGACCTGCCGATCGATAACGCAGCGCCATCCACCGCAACCACCACCAGAGAAACCAACCAGCAACCAGAGCCAGCAAGGGCGATATGAGCGCGCCCGCGAGATCGAGTGGTTGCGCGGAGAGCGACGTGAGCAACGCCGCCAATCCGACGATCAGGTAATCGAGCGGCGCGGTCGTGTGCGGGTTTGTGCCGGCCGGATAATTTTCGAAATCATGATGCCTAACGACCAGTCCCGGATGCTCTGCGACGAGGCGCGCGCGGGTCATTCGCGAGTAGCAGTCGGGGTCGACGAAGTAAACTTTGCCGCCTACGAAAACATCTTCATAGTTCGCGCAGCGCGTCCCCAGGATGAGCGCGCTCAGCAGCACGAACTCGGTCACGAGCCAGGCGAGATGCCCGCTGCGACGAAACAAATTGGCGAGCGGCCCGTAACGAAGCCGGGTAGGCGAGGCCGGGCTTTCCATTGAAATTGAAATGCACTTGGGCCCACCAGGATTCGAACCTGGGACCAAGGGATTATGAGTCCCCTGCTCTAACCGCTGAGCTATAGGCCCATTACGAGGAAGAACGCGCCCGCTTAAACTTCACCTGATCTATGGCCGTTTTCCACGGCAAGCTCCAAGAGTTTCAGTAATAAGACAGGAGAAAGACTAAAACAGAGTTACGACGCGATCTCGACTCACGTGGCGACGCTTCGAGGAGGCGGCCCGTCGTAGCCGTGATTGACCGGATCGATTCGGCGCATCGGCTTCTCGCGGGTTTGTTCTTCGATGACATGCGCCACGAGGCCAGGCGTGCGCGCGATCATGAAAATACCGTTGAATGCGGCGGGATTCATTCCGAGATCAGCGAGGATCGCTCCGATGGCCCCGTCCACATTGATCGGCAACGGTTTCTTCGCATCAGCGAAGAATTTTTCCACGGACCGCGCCGCCTGCATGTGAACGCCGTCCACCCCCGCTTCACCCGCCAGCTCAAACAGCCGCGCCGTGCGCGGATCCCTCGTGTGATAACGATGGCCAAATCCTGGCATCCGCTCGCCCGCCTCCTTCATGGTCGCGAGCGCCCGCGTGGCGGCTTCATCCATCGAAATGGACTCGCTCGTGGCGCGACCGGCGATCTTTTTGAGTTGCCGCGCGCAATCTTCAATCGCACCGCCGTGATGACGATTGATCGACATGATGCCGGCGGCGACCGACGCGCCTAACGAGGCCCCTGTGGAGGCAACGGTGCGCGCGGACAACGCGCTCGGCGGCGTGGCGCCATGATCGATCGACGAGACGAGGATCGCATCCAGCAAACGCCCAATCGCAGGCGACGGCAGTTCGCCGGTCAAAATCAAATAGACCGCGGCGCCAAACGACGTCCGGCCCATGAGATCAGCGATGTCGTATCCGCGCACCGCGACGCGGTTGGGTTCGATCCGCGTCACGGCGGTGTTCCAAACGGCGTTCTTGTCGGCTTCACTCATTAGGCTTTGTCCTTTGATCCGCTTGAGAATGTCCACCACCGCGCCCGGCAGTTCGCCAAACGCATCGACCACGGTGGCGCCGGCCTCACGCAGCGCTTTCACTTTGCCGGCGTGCGTGCCTCGACCGCCTTCAATGATCGCGCCCGCGTGACTAAAGCGCGTCCCTTCGCGCGCCGCCTTCCCGCCGATGTATGCAATCACTGGCTTGCTAACTTTTCGATCGCGAATCAGTTGCGCCAGTTCCTCCTCTTGGGATGAACCAATTTCACCAAAAATGACGATGGCTTCAGTGAGGGAATCGGCTTCAAACATCAGCGCCGCATCGGGAATGCGAATTCCCAGGACCGCGTCGCCGCCAATGTGCGCAATCGTGGAAATACGCACGCCCGCCTGGCCCAGATAGTAGCCCGTGCTGGAAGCCATGCCGCCGGAACGACTGATCACTCCCACACCGGTTGGAATGCCCGGCTTAAACCACTGTCGCGCGCTCTCCGCCCGACCCCCGATCATCCCAACCACGGCTTTGCCGGGGCTGAGGGCTCCGAGAGTGTTCGGGCCGAGAAAAGTTGCGCCATGCGCCTTGGCCGCGGCCGCGATTTCCATCGCGTCCCACACCGGCACGCGATCGGGCACCAGCACAGTGAGCTTAATCCCCGCCTCAATCGCGGAAAGGGCCGCGTCCTTCACCCCAGCGGCCGGGACAAACAAAACCGAGATATCGATCTTGCCTAACGAGTCCACCGCTTCCTGCGGTGTGTTGAAAACGGGTACTCCGAGCACGTTCTGCCCGCCTTTCCCCGGCGTCATTCCAGCCACCACATTCGTTCCGTACTCGCGCATCAAGCGCGTGCGCGCCTGACCTTCACGGCCCGTGATGCCTTGCACCAGAACGCGCTTGGCCTCGTCGATCAAAATTGCCATTGGGCGCTTCGCTCCGCTTACTTAAGGATCGTTAGGCTGTCGCGCTGCCTTCGTCCAGACCCCCAAACTGAATCCCCTGCGCGAGCGGCAACTCAGGCGAATAGTTGATCGTGTTCGTCTGCCGCCGCATGTAGCTCTTCCACGAATCACTCCCGCTCTCGCGGCCGCCGCCGGTATTTTTCTCGCCGCCGAACGCGCCGCCGATCTCCGCCCCGCTCGTGCCGGCGTTGATGTTGGCAATTCCGCAATCGCTGCCCAGCGGACTAACGAACTTCTCCGCCTCGCGCATGTCGTTGGTAAAAATCGAAGAGCTGAGTCCCTGTGCGACGCCATTGTGGATCGCGATCGCCTCGTCGAAATCGCCATAGGTCATGAGGTAGAGCAGCGGACCAAAGGTCTCGTGCTGGATGATTTCGAAATCCGGCTGCGCTCGCGCCAGGCACGGGGTTATATAACAGCCGCCCGAATATTTCTCGCCGTCCAGTCTTTCTCCGCCGGAGAGGACTTCGCCGCCCTCCTCTTTCAGCTTCGCGATCGATTCCAGCACGTGTTCGACCGCCGCGGGATCGATCAACGGTCCCATCAGTGTTCCCTTCTCAAGCGGGTTGCCGATGCGGACACTGCGATAAGAACGAAGCAATGCTTCCTCGATTTTCGGCGCGACCGACTCGTGCATGATAACGCGTCGCGTCGAAGTGCAACGCTGCCCCGCTGTCCCGACCGCACCGAAGAAAATCGCACTCGCCGCCATTGCCAAATCCGCGGTGGGCGTGACGATCAGCGCGTTATTGCCGCCGAGCTCCATGATCGTGCGACCAAGACGCCCATGCACCGTCTGCGCGACATCGAAACCCATTCGCGTCGAGCCCGTCGCGGAAACGAGGGGCAAGCGAAAGTCCGCCGCCATGCGCTGGCCTAACGACGGCCCGTCACCGATGAGGAGCGTAAAGATGGCGGGATCAACGCGCGTCTCGCGACACACCCGTTCCGCGATTTTGATCACCGCGATCGCGCTCAGCGGCGTCTTTTCCGAAGGCTTCCAGACCGTCGCGTCACCGCAAACCGCGGCCAGCGCGGCGTTCCACGACCAAACGGCGACCGGAAAATTAAAGGCCGAAATCACGCCCACCAGACCGAGCGGATGCCATTGCTCCATCAAACGATGTTCCGCCCGCTCCGACTGAATCGTTAGGCCATAAAGCATGCGCGATTGGCCGACGGCGAAGTCGCAGATGTCGATCATCTCCTGCACCTCGCCTTCGCCCTCTGCGAGGATTTTGCCGGCCTCGAGCGAGACGAGTTTGCCGAGATTGCTTTTCTGCTCGCGCAGGGCGTTGCCGAGTTGCCTGACCGTTTCGCCGCGCACCGGGCCCGGCGTGGTGCGCCACTGCGCAAACGCTTTCTGCGCGCGCGCGATGACTTTCTCGTAGTCGTCTGCCGAAGCGGTCCGGATTTTGCCTAACGACTTGCCGTCCACCGGCGAAATTTTTTCAATGAGCGCGCCGCCGCCATGCCATTCGCCGGAAAAGGCGCCGGAATTCTCGGCGACTAGACCGAGATTTCTAAGAACAGTTTGCATGCCGCTACAGCTGCTGTGGTGGGGATCACCGATCCCGCCTACAACGCTTGCCGCATCCGCTGGCATTGCTGGCGCAGCAGATCGATCGCTTCGTCGATCACTTCTTTGGTGATGTCGAGCGTCGGGCGGAAGCGGATGGCGCGTTCGCCGGATTTCAAGGCAAATGCTCCGCTCTCGAAGAGTCCTTTCCAGAATTCATTCCGCATCGTGGGGTCCGGCAGATCGAAGGCCAGGAACAAACCGCGCCCGCGCACGGCGGTCATCATCGGCTCGTCCTTTTGCAGTTCGAGCAGCCGATCGAGGAAATGTTCGCCGACGATCCGCGCATTCTCGACCAGATTTTCTTCCTCGATTATCTCGAGAAAATGGGTCGAGCGCACCATGTCGGTGAAATTGCCGCCCCAAGTCGAATTGATCCGGCTCGGTTTGCGGAAACAATTGTCGGACACTTCATCGAGGCGCGGGCCGGCCATCACACCGCAGACCTGCGCCTTCTTTCCGAACGCCATCAGATCGGGCATGACGCCGAAATGCTGGCAGCACCAATTGCGACCGGTCGTGCCCATCCCGCACTGCACTTCGTCGAAGATGAGAAGCATCTCGTTCTCGTCGCAGATGCGGCGCAGAGTTTGCAGCCATTCGCCGCGAAAATGATTGTCGCCACCCTCCCCCTGGATCGGCTCGATGATGATCGCGGCGATGTCGCCGCCGCGCTCCCGGAGGAACTCCATGATCTCTTCCTCGCATTTCTTCTCCCGCTCGATCACGTCGCGCACGCGTTCCACTTCGCCTAACGAGAAGTCGATACAGGGCACGGAAACGCGCGGCCAATTGAATTTCGCGAACAGATCCGTCTTCACCGGATCGGTATTCGTCAGGCTCATGGTGTAGCCGCTGCGGCCGTGGAAGGCGCGGCGGAAATGCAGAATCTCGGTCCCGCGTTCGCCGCGGCCGGCAGCCATGTTCTTGCGCACCTTCCAATCCATCGCGGCTTTGAGCGTGTTCTCGACCGCGAGCGCGCCGCCTTCGATGAAAAGCATGCGTCCAAGCGGCGGCATGCCGACGACCCGCCAGAGGGTTTCAACAAAGCGCGCGTAGCCTTCGGAATAGACGTCGGAGTTCGCGATTTTGATTTTCGCGGCGCGCAGGAGTTCGGCTTTCACCTCAGGCCGATCAAAATGCGGATGATTAAACCCAACCGGATTCGAGCCGAAAAAGCCGTAGAGATCGATTAGCTTTCGATCATGGGCGGCGTCGTAAAGATAGGAGCCCTGGCTCTTCTCGAGATCGATCACAATGCGGAAACCGTCGAGCAGAACGTGCTCGGCGATTTGATCGAGGACGCGGGATTGCGGTGCGGGTTTGGACTTTTCGCTCTTCCTGACGCGGCGTTGCGATGATGTGCGGGCCGCCTCCGTGAGCACGGATGGCATACTCATGCGCCGAGAGTAGTCGGCGGAGAGATGTTGGTCAACCGGGCCAAGCGGCTCCGCGTCTCGCGTAACACAGGCTTCCAACCTGTCGGATCGCGCAGCTTCCAGCCTACAGGCACAGGATCGCTGTATTACACAATCCCTTGACGAAGCTCGGCGTGCTTCCCGGCCAACAACTCCTGCGTCAATTGATACCCGGCCTGGTCGGCGTTGCCGCTGACTCCGGCGAAATGATCGCGAATGCGCAGCTTTGCCGCGCGGCAGAAGTAGTTCGTAAGGGAAAGGATCTCCTCGATCGGCTGGCCGGCATCGATGAGCGACTGTGCGCGCGAACAGGTTGCGCTGATCGCGAAAAGCTCGGTCGCTATTCCGACAAAACGCGAGAGCAAAAGCTGTTGGCGATCGAGCTGCGGACCGAAACGCGTCATGGCATGGAACAACCCACGCGCGAGCCTATGACTTGTCCGCGCGGCGTCATTCACATGCTCGCGCAACGCATCGTGCAAGCCCTTGATTTCCCCCGCGCCGCCGCCGCGCAACTGTCTCGGATACCAGCGCGCGTAGAACGATCCTGAACCAAACATGGCTTTCAATCGCGTCGACCGCGGAAGCTGTGTGTTGAAGATTGCGCCGCCGATTTTCAGGTGCGGATCAAGCGCTTCGCGCGCAATGAAGAGGCGCATGATTTCACTCGAGCCTTCGAAGATCATGTTGATCCGGCAGTCGCGCAGGAAGCGCTCGACCGCGATCGGCTCGTCGCCGCGAGCGGCGAGCGATTGCGCGGTCTCATAACCGCGGCCGCCGCGCACCTGCATCGCTTCATCGGCGATCCGCCAGGTCATTTCCGTCGCCCACATTTTGCACATCGCAGTCTCGATGCGTAGATCGGATTCCTTGCGATCGACCAGCGCCGAAGTGAGAAAGGTCATCGCTTCCATCGCGAACACATTGCCGGCCATCTCGGCGATCTTGCCTGCGATCGCAGAATGCTGGCCAATCGGCGCGCCCCATTGCACGCGCTCTGAAGCCCATTTTCGACAGGTCTCGAGGAGTCGTTTGGACAAGCCGACGCAGGCTGCGGGAATCGTTAGGCGACCGGTGTTCAAAGTCGTTAGGGCAACCTTCAACCCCTTGCCTTCGCCGGCGATGATGTTCTCGCGCGGGACCCGGACGTCCTTGAAAGTGACGACGCCGTTGTAGAGCGCGCGCAACCCCATGAAGTGGCAGCGATGCGGCATCGCAAGGCCAGGCGTATCGACATCGACGATGAACGCTGTGATTTGCTTACGCTCCTTGCCGTTGACGATTTTTGGCGCGGTCTTCGCCATCACTACGAGGACGCCGGCTTTCAATCCGTTGGTGCACCAAAGTTTTTCGCCATTAAGAATGAAGGCGGAGCCGTCGGGCGTCGGGTCGGCGCGCAGACTCATCGTCGCCGGATCGGAACCGGCGTGCGATTCGGTCAGGGCGAACGCCGAGATCTCGTGGCGCGCGACCCGCGGAAGATACTTTTGTTTTTGTTCTTCCGTGCCAAAAAGCAGGAGCGGCTGCGGCACTCCGATCGATTGGTGCGCGGAGACGAGAGCAGTCAGGTTTGCGTCCCAACTGCCGAGGAGCATCGCGGCGCGGCCGTAGTTGACCTGGGACAAGCCAAGGCCGCCGTACTGCTTCGGAATCTTGATCGCGAAAGCGCCCATCGCGAAGAGATCGTCGATATTTTTTTGCGGGATTTCACCGGTGCGATCGATCTCGTCGGCATCGACATTTTCGCGCAGGTAATTTTCGAGCTTGGTGAGGAATTCTTCGCCCGCGGCGATGTCCTCTGCGCTTTGCTCGGGCCAGGGATAGATGCGGCCGAAATCATAACGGCCGATAAACAGGTTGCTCGCGAAACTGCCGCGATCGTCGAGCGGATCACGCGAGCTCTCCGCGAGATCGAGGGCGGCGGCTTTGCCGGCCGACATCTTCGAGGTGTCGATGACGGATTGTGACGCGCGCTCCGGCTCGCCAGAGGACGAGTCCGTCCGACTGGCGGATTTTGCGCTGGTTTCTTCGGCGATCTGTTTCTCAGGTGCTTCGAGCGGTGACTTCATAAAATTTTGTGCCATCGGCGGCATGCTGGCGCAGGAGAGCGCAGGGTTCGAATTTCCCGCCGTGCTGGCTGACCGCGGCCAACATGTTGCCGATCCCGAAGTGATCGGCGAAGCGCAACGGGCCGCCACGCAAGGGGGCGAAGCCGGTTCCAAGAATCATCCCGTAGTCGGCGTCTTCCGGCGAAGCCACGACCTTCTCTTCGAGACAGCGCGCGGCTTCGTTGACCATGAGAAAAACGAGCCGGTGGGCCAGCGCTTCCCCACTGTCATCCCGAACCGGCGAAGCGCGGAAAGGGACCTCGCGAATGTCCTCATCGGGTGGCTTGAGAGGTCCTTCGCCGCGCTGCGCCGGATGACAAGCAGGAACAGTGCGCCAACTTTCCAAGGCGTCGTTAGGCAACTGCGTTTTGCCTTCGTATTTATAAAAGCCGCTGCCGGATTTGCGCCCGAGCAATTTTGCTGCGCGCATCTCCTCCAGGATCGCAGGCGTGTGAGCGCGCCCGCCTAACGAGTTTTCAAGCGTGGCGGCGATGTCGACCGTGATGTCAACGCCGATTTCATCGATCAGGCGGAGCGGGCCCATCGGCATTCCCCACTCCACGAGCGCGCCGTCGATCTCCTTCGCTTCGAGGCCATTTTCGAAAAGCTCCGCCGCTTCGAGCAGATATGGAAAGAGAACGCGGTTGACGAGAAATCCAGGGCTGTCTCGCACCACGACGGGCAGTTTTCCGATCTGCCGCGCGAAAGCCAGCGCGCGTTCTTTTGTCTCCTCAGAAGTCTGTTCGGCGACGACCACTTCGATCAACTTCATCCGGCTGACTGGATTGAAAAAATGCAGACCGATGACTCGTTGCGGCGACTTCGTTTTGGCCGCGAGCGCACTGATAGAGAGCGCGGAGGTATTGGTCGCGAGGATGGCGGTGTCCTTCATTCTCGCGTCGAGATCGCCGAAGATCTCGAGCTTGATTTCTATTTTCTCGGAAGCGGCTTCGATCACGATCTGCACATCGCGCATCGGACCGGGATCGGTGGAAGCGACGATGCGGGCCCGGCCCTCCTTTGCTTTCTCTTCGCTCATGATGCCGCGCTTGACGGCTTCGCCGTAGGTCTTCTCGACTTTGGCGAGCCCGGCGCTGACCACCTCACTATTGACGTCGCGCAAAATAACGGACACGCCGCGAGCGCTGAGCCACTGCGCTATGCCGGAACCCATCACGCCCGCGCCGATGACGGCGGCATGCGCCATCTTCTCGTTAGGCGCTTTGCTCGTGCCTTTGCGATAGCGATCGGCCAGGAAGAAGTTGCGGATGAGGTTGCGCGTCGATTCCGTCCCGCCGAGCTCAACGATGGCGTCGAGCTCGCGGGCGAGCGATTCGTCGATTGAACTCGTTAGGCTTTGATTGATGATGGCGGCGGCGCGGGCGGGCGCCGGGTTTTGGCTGCGCGGCGCTTCGATCGGTTTTGAGGTCGCGCGAGCTGCGGCCTCTGATTCCGGTTTGCCGGCTCGCACTATTTCGTGGGCGGCGGCCAGCAATCTTTCCTCCGGGACGACTTCGCCGACGAGGCCAAGTTGCAAGGCTTCGCTCGCGGAATAGAGCTTGCCCTTGAGGATGACTTCTGTGGCTTTTTCCGGGCCGATCAGGCGCGGCAATCTTGTCGCTCCGCCCCATGCGGGAACGAGCCCCAGCGTTGTCTCCGGCAGTCCGATGCGAGTCGCCGGGGCGTCCGAAGCGACCCGATAATCGCAGGCCAAAGCAAGTTCGTAACCGCCACCTGCGCAGGCGCCGTGGATCGCGGCCACGGTGGGAATTTTCAAGGCGGCGAGCCGGTTAAAAATGCGCTGCCCTCTAGCAATGAACGCGCGCATCTCTCCGCTTTGCGCCTGCTGGAGCAAGGTCTGCAAGTCAGCGCCGGCGATGAAGATGAATTTCTTCGCGGAGGTCACGATCACGCCGCTGACCGCACTCTCGTCCTCGATAAAATCAAGGTGCGCGCTGAGCGCGTCGAGCGTGCCGGCATCAAAGATGTTCGCGCCCGAGTCGGGCCGGTCAAAAATCAGCAGGCAAACGCCGCTGTCATCCATTTCGCGCCGGATGAGCGGCGACACGGGAGAGGAAGTCATCCCAGTTAGTTTGACCGGTTTCCCAAAAAATCCAAGCGCGATGGGGAAAGAGGACAGGATTTACCGGATTGAACGGCATTCCATAAACCTCGCCCGAAGGTCGCTCTTCAATCCAGTAAATCCGGTTAATCCTGTCTCTTCCCAATCTTGTGCATCCTCCTAATCCTGATAATCCTGTCTCTCCCTAACTATGGTCGGCAGGATTCTTCAACCCGAAATCAAGAGCCTGATCGATGCGCGCAATTTCAGCGCGCTGCGCGAGCTGTTCTCGGAGATGCCGCCGGTCGATGTGGCGGAGATTATTCTTGATCTGCCGGAGGACGAACAGGTCATCATTTTCCGCATCTTGCCGCACGCGCTCGCGGCCGATGTCTTTGAATACCTCGACGTCGATGTCGAAGCGCAGCAGCAACTGCTTCGCGGGATGGCGCACGAGCAAGTTGTGGCAATCCTCAACGAAATGTCGCCGGACGATCGCACGGCGTTGCTCGAGGAATTGCCGAGCGCGGCGGCGCGGCAACTGATCCGGCTGCTCACGCCGGAAGAGCGCCGCATCGCGCAGGCGCTGCTCGGGTATCCGGAGGGAAGCGTGGGACGTTTGATGACGCCCGACCTGATCGCGGTCGATGCGAATTGGACGATCAAAGAGTCGCTCGACTACGTGCGCGAAAATGGCCAGGATTCCGAGACGCTCAACGTCATTTATGTGGTCGATGACCGCGGCAAATTGATCGACGACCTGCGCATCCGTGAGTTCCTGCTCACGCCGCTGGACAAAAAAGTGAGCGAGCTGATGGATGAAACTTTCGTCGCGCTGGCGGTGACCGATTCGCAGGAAGACGCGGTAAATATTTTCCGCAAATACGACCGAAGCGCGCTCCCGGTGCTGGATAGCGGGGGGGTGCTGGTGGGGCTGGTAACGATCGACGACATGCTCGATATCGCCGAAGAAGAAGCGACCGAGGACATCCAAAAGTTCGGCGGCATGGAAGCGATGGAGGAGCCTTACATGCGCATTCCGCTCGGGCGCATGGTGCGCAAGCGCGCCACCTGGCTAGTGGTCTTGTTCCTCGGGGAAATGCTGACCGCGTCGGCCATGGGTTATTACGAAGGGGCGATCGCGAAGGCGGTCGTGCTCGCGCTTTTTCTTCCGCTGATTATTTCGAGCGGCGGAAATTCCGGGTCGCAAGCGTCGATGTTGATCATCCGCGCGATGGCCCTCGGCGAGGTGACGCTGCGCGATTGGTGGCGGGTGATGCGCAAGGAGTTGATGGCTGGGTTACTCCTCGGGCTAGTGCTCGGCTCGATCGGATTTTTGCGCGTCGCGATCTGGGCGCAGTTCTCGAATGTTTACGGACCGCACTGGATTCTGGTGGCGCTGACGGTCGGCATCTCGCTCATCGGAGTCGTGCTCTGGGGCTCGCTTTCCGGCTCGATGCTGCCGTTCGTTTTGCGCGCGGTCGGGGCGGATCCGGCGACTTCCTCGGCCCCCTTCGTCGCCACGCTCGTGGATGTGACCGGACTGGTAATTTATTTCAGCCTCGCGCTCCTCATCATGCGCGGGTCGATGCTCTGAACGTCAACCGTTACCTCGGTAAATCGTTACATCGGCAAACCGATTCACGATTTAACGGTTCACGAATTGCCGGGCCCGGCAATAAGCCCGGCTTTTTTCAACGTCGCGTAGGCGCCGTTTTTGTTGACCGTTTTCAGTCCGCGAGCGGTTATTTTCACGCGCACGAATTTCTTCAACTCCGAAACCCAAATGCGCTGCTCGCGCAAATTGGGGCTGAAGGTGCGGGGCACGTTTTTGGTAACGTGGCGGCCGACGCCGCCCTTCTTCTTCGCCATGCCGCGGCGGTGAATCACGCTGCCGCGTGAAGGTTTCGATCCAGTGATGCTGCAAACTTTTGACATAGCCGGGTTGGCGAGGCGCGTAAAGTGCCGTCGCTCCCCCGAGGGGTCAAGAGATTCTTCGCTCGCGAAAATCTCGGAGTTCGCTCGCGAAACCTTTCGGGGTTGAACGGCTCACCCGAACCGTGGTCAAATCATCTCCGCCGGGTTCCCCGCGATCCAAGACCTTCTTATGAACCAAAAAAATCACCAAAAATTGCGGATCGGAATCATCGGCGCGGGAGAAATAGTTCGGCGGCGCCACCTGCCGGCGCTGCAAAACAATCCCGATGTCGAAATCGTCGCGATCTGCAACTCCAGCTACGAGAGCGCGGATAAATTCTGCCGCGAAAACGTGCCGCGTGCGACCCCGATGCAGAACTGGGCGGAATTGTTAGGCATAGCTGATCTCGACATCATCTGGATCGGCACCCCGCCTTATATGCATTCCGCTGTGACGGTTTCTGCGCTCGAGGCAGGCAAGCATGTTTTTTGTCAGGCGCGCATGGCGATGGACCTGGCCGAGGCGGAGGAGATGCTCTCCGTTTCGCGGCGTTTTCCCGAGCTGGTGACGATGCTCTGTCCCCCGCCGCACGGCATGCGCGGGGATTTGCTCGTGCAAAAATTGCTCGCGGAGAAAGTCCTTGGTCGGCCGCACCATCTGCGCCTGCAAAGTCTGAATAGTTTATTTCTCGAACCGGACGCGCCGGCGCATTGGCGGCAGCGGATTGAGATCAGCGGCCTCAACGTCCTAACGCTCGGGATCTACGCCGAGGTTTTGCAGCACTGGTTTGGCGAGATCACCGGCGTCTTCGCCCGCGGTAAAGTCGTGCAGCCGCTGCGCCAGGGTTATGAAGTGACCATTCCCGATTCGCTGACGGTGCTCTGCACTTTCGCGAACGGCATGGAGGGCGTGCTTGAATTCAGCGGCATCGATGCCCTTGCCCCGGCCGATCGGATGGAGGTTTACGGCGATCTTGGGACGCTCACCTACGACTTCGGATCGGACGTCGTGCACGCGGGGCAGATTGGGGATCGGGCGCTGCACGTTGCGGACTTAACGAACGATCTCGAGACGAAGTGGAACGTGGAAGATGACTTCATCGCAGCAGTGAAATCGCGAGGGCGCGTGCGTCCGCATCCGGATTTTGAGGATGGCGTCCGCTACATGCGCGTGGTCCAGGCGGTGGCTGATTCCCGCGCGCGCAACGAGTGGGTCGCGATCGAGGCTTAGGGCGTCGCGCCGTTGGGCGGGGCATCTGCTCCGGGTAGCGCATGCGTCCCGCGTGCTGGTCGACGCGTCTCGCGGCGACGGACTTTCCTGAAACGGTGCGAAATCCGGCAAAACGTTCAAGCCGCGAGGAGCGGGAGTGGCAAGGAAAGTCCGTTGCGGCGAAACGCCGCAACCAGCACGCGAGACACGTGCGCTACCCGGAGGGGCTCCTAGGACACCGCTGAGGGATCGGCTACCGCTACATTCTGGGGAGATGGTGCGTCTCTCCTTTCGCCAGGTGGTTTTTCCAGCGCGGCCGCCGCGAGTTCCACCTCTGATTCGTTAGGCTGAGCGTGAGCCGCCTCCGCGCCCTTCGCTGACTCGGGCAGCGATTTCGATGGTGCGCCCGCCGGCGCACTTTTCGCGCGGGAGAGATCGAGCGATCCGTCGTTGAATTCGATCACGTGACCTTCGCTGATGAGCCAGTGAAGATCGGAAGCAAGGCCCAGTTTTTTCTTTTCAAGCTCGTTAGGCGCGGTCTGGCCCGCCTCCGCTGGAAACATTTTTTCGAGCAACTGGCCGCGCTTGATCCCGGGCGCCTCCGACAACACGCGGAGCAAAGCCGCGATCGAAGGCGAGATCGACGTGTTGTCGTGGCGGAAGGGTCGCGGGCGCACCGACGCGACGAAGAGCATCCCCTTGCGGTGGCGGAAAATGTGCAACCCGGCTTCGGGAAAAGCGCCGATCAATTCCTGCATCATCTTCGAGGGCGAGCGAGATTCCTGCGCCCAGGCATTCTCGATCACGTGACCGAGCGCCCGGTCGGGCAAGCTCCGGCTCAGCACCCCGTCGAGGGTCAGCTCCGCGCTCTCCTTGAGCAGGCCGGGGAGATGATTCTGCCGAAAATGCCGCTCCGTTTCGGCAGCGCTGCTGAAGGTCTGCGGTGGCTCTTCCTGTAACGTCACATAAGTGGTGACGCTGCGCGCTTCTTCCTTCCAGCGCTCGACCACATCCGGGTCGGTGACAATCTCGATCTGGCGTTGGTAGTCGGGAAAGCTCATGCGCCGGCTGAAGCGTTGCTCGTACAGATTGCGCAACTTGGTCTGGTAAGCGTGATGGTTCGTCGGGCCTAACAATGTCCCGCTCAAGCGATCGCGCGCCACGCTCGTGAAGTTGCCTTTGATTGGCTCCGATTGCGTCACCTCGATGCGGTAAAAATTGTCCAGCTCGCGCGCGAAAGCGCCGTTCTCCAGGACGCGGCGGTCACCCGCGACCGAGCCGTTCTCGCCCAGCTGAAAAAGCGGGGCTTCTTTTGCATTGAGCCGCACATCGTAACGCTCCGGCTTCTCTAAAAACATCCGCGCGAGCGAGAAGACTGAGTAGGCAAGATGACCGCCTTTGATCTGCGCGAGAACGTTTTCGAGGGCGCGGCGGTCGGGTAGAAATCGCACGTCCACCGCGGAAGGGGCCGCCGGGGTTTCCTGCGTGCGCGGCGGCGGCTCCGGCGCGCGTTGCGCCGGCCGGCGGTCGCGTTCCTGGGGGCGACC